>NZ_CP053439.1:961363-1281818 GCF_000769405.2 Rhizobium brockwellii | reverse complement strand
AGCGTGTTTCCCAACAGTCCGGCATCCTCGTTATAGGATGGTACGAAGACGTCGACATGAGGGAAACGCTCATTCTTGGCGGCACGCGAGGGGCGCGACGGCAAAGGTGTGGCAACGATGAACAGGCTGAGCGCCAGCATCGCGACGCTATACATTTCGGCAAGATAGAGCAGCAGGCCGGGAATGAAATTTCCCAGCTGATTCAGAGGCGGCAGCGTATTGGTGGTGCGCCAGTAAACATAGCGCAGCACGATCGACGTGCCAAAGGCGAGCGCCACTAGGCGCCACGTCCCCTCGCCCTTCAGCACCTTGATCAGCGCCATGACTGTCACGACGGTGATGCTGGTGATGAGCTGGGTCTGCAGGTTGACCGGCAGCGTGATCAGCACGATCATGCAGAGCGAAACCACGGCCCATATGACGACACTGCGGGCTTTGCGCATCGACGTTCCTTCGAAATTGCCTAACCGGGGCACCATCTGGCGCCCGCGGGCATGCCCACTAGAACAGGATGATTTTAGGCCGGGTCGGCGTAAAATCATCCTGTTCTAAATTAAAGAGTTAGAGCATGACGTCGTCCGAAAACCGCTCACACTTTTCGGCATCATGCTCTATCTCCGGCAGGCGGCCGTCATGGCCGCGTCGCCTATGCAGTCCGGCGAAGGCACTGTGACGCCGATCGCCCTTACCGATTGTTCGATTGGCGCAGCGGCCGCAGCCGGCCTTGCGCTCGTCTGGGGCGCCTCACCCGGCAGCGGCACGCGCGGGCCGATAGGCGCCGGCACCGATGCCACATCTTGAGCTGGTTGCGCGGTTGAGGCGCTGCGAACGGCAGCGGCCCGCGGCCGGCTGACAATGGCAGGCGCCGGCTCGTAGCCAATCGGCATCGGGCTGGCGCGATAACCGCCCTCGTCGGGATAGATCGGTGCGCCGGTGCGCCCGAGCGCGCCATCGGCGGGCGGCGGATTGCCGTAAGGGTTCCAGACCTCGCCGTCGAAGGTGCCGGTGACGGTATAGCCATAGACGATGCCGAGCAGCTGGCGCTCGCTTGCACCCGCATCGCAAAGGCGCAGGCGCAGCTGGATCATGCCGAAATTGCGCGCCTGGGTATTGGCAGCAGTGCTCGAGCGGATCTGTTGCCAGGCATAGACGCAGGTGTCGCCTGCACGGCTGCGGCCAGAGGCATAACCGAAGGGGCCATAGGCATTCTGCAGAAAGGTCGCCGACGTCGCCATCAGCACGCCGGGGGCCGAACGGGCCACTTCGCGGGCAATGCCGCTCTGGTTGATCATGCTGAAGCCCACGTTGCCGGTGCCGGGATTGGCCCCGGAAGCGCCGAAGAACTGGACCTTCAGGAAATTCTGACCGGGCACGGAGGACGAAGTAAACAGAGAGATCGTCTGTTCGACGCCGTTACCACGTTTGCGCTCGACAACGCTGACGACCGACGGGCCGCCGGGCGGCGGCAAGACCAGCGCCTTTTCGGGCGCCACGGTTTCCGGCCCGGAAGGCTGGCGCACACCGCCTGTCGACGTGCAGCCGGCCATCGTGCCGACTGCTGCCATCAGCGATATAGTCTTCCGCAAGCGCATATTTCGAGCCGCCGCAATCGTCTTTTCAGATATCCATTCGCAAACCGAAACGCGACGGACCTTCGAATCAACGACCAGCTGGCCGTTTGTCTGACATAAACCGCCAGTATGGTTAACGAAGAGTAAAGAACCGGCCCCTGATGTCACCGGGCGAACTCGCGCTGAACGTTATTCGGAGAGCTCAACCGTATGATGCAGAAATTAATTTAGTAACAACTTAATTGCTCTCATTGCGCCTGTCTTCTGCTGTGGCGAAAGCCCACGGGGAACTATGCCGCATGGCCAGCGTTGCCTTGATGTCTCAGGTAGGAAAAGGAGAAATCCCATGCGCAAGACCGTGCTGGCTGCGGCCGCCACGCTGACCATCAGCTCCGCCGCCTTCGCGCAGAGCACCGTCATCGTCACCGATCCCGCACCGACCGGCTCCGTCGTATTGCCCGGAGAGGTGCGTACCTATGTGATAGAGCAAAACACACCTTCCGTCGTCTATGACGGCGATATCGCGGTCGGCGCAACGCTGCCCGATACCGTCGAAGTGCACACCGTGCCTGATATCGACGGCTACGGCTATACCGTCGTCAATGAGCGACGCGTGATCGTCGAGCCGAAGACGCATCGCATAATCCAGGTCCTGGAATAACCCGATCTTGAACTATGGACGTGCGGCCGTATTTCGGCTTCACGTCCTCTCATCTTCCATCCTGGCCGATACGTTCAGAAGTTCGCGGATCTTGTGGGCGAGCTGCTCCAGGCTAAAGGGCTTGGCGAGCAGGGAAACGCCGTGATCGAGCACACCATTATGGACGATGGCGTTGCGGGTGTAGCCCGTCGTATAGAGGATACGGATCGCCGGCCATTTTTCCTGGACGATATCGGCAAGCTGGCGTCCGCTCATCTGCGGCATGACGATATCGGTAAAGATCAGGTCGACTGCTGCATTCTGCTCCAGAAGCATAAGCGCCTCCATGCCGCTAGCCGCCTGCAACACGGTGTAACCGAGTTCATGCAGGCTTTCGGCGGTCATCGTGCGGACGTTCTCATCGTCCTCCACCACCAGGATCGTATCTTTGACGCTGCCTTGAGGAAGCGGCTGGGCGCCGGCGACGTTCAACCGGGCGTCCGTCGCGCCGACATGACGGGGAAGATAGATCTTCAACGTCGTGCCCCTGTCGATCTCTGAATAGATCTTGATGTGACCGCCGCTCTGCTTGATGTAGCCGTAGACTTGGCTGAGGCCGAGACCGGTGCCTTTGCCGGGTCCCTTGGTCGTATAGAACGGGTCGAAGGCGCGTTCGATTACCTCCGGCGACATGCCGGTGCCGGTGTCGGTGATACTGATCATCACATATTGGCCTGCCTCGACCTCAGAATGCATGCGCGAATATCGCTCGTCGAGTTCGGTATTGGCGGTCTCGATCGTCAGATTTCCGCCGCCCGGCATGGCATCGCGGGCATTGACGGCAAGGTTCAGGATGGCGTTCTCGAGCTGGCTCAAATCGGCAAAGCTCGGCCAGAGGCCGCCGGCAAGCACAGTCTCGATCCGGATGTGCTCGCCGAGCGTGCGCCGTAGCAGCTCCGACATGCCGCCGACCAGCTTGTTGAGGTCGATCACCTCCGGGGCGAGCGGCTGCTGGCGCGAGAAGGCAAGAAGACGCGCGGTCAGCACCGCCGCTCTCTGCGCACCATCTCTGGCGTTCTGGATGGAATATAGCAGACGGGGATCCTCGCTGCCGGTCAGGCGCCGCTGGGCGAGATCGAGATTGCCGATGATGATTGCCAGCATATTGTTGAAATCATGGGCGACGCCGCCGGTCAGCTGGCCGATCGTCTCCATCTTTTGCAACTGGCGGACCTGGGCCTGAGCAGCGGCGTTCTCTTCCATCTCGTGCCTGAGCTCGGCAGTGCGCTGGACAACTGTTTGTTCGAGGCGCGTGTTGAAGCTGTTGAGCTCGCTGCGAAGGCGGCTCTGCCTGCCATGGGCGATGATGATCATCTCCATCAGGCCGACGATAATCACGGCATTGATGAGATAGGTGGAAAGGCCGACCCATTGGCCGGCGCTGGCCGGCCAGAAAACATTGTGCGGCTCGACGAAAAACTGCTGGACAATGAAACCGGCGAGCAAGGTCGCGACAAAGCCCGGCCCGGCGCCGCCTATGAAACTGGCGAGCAATATCGCCGGAAGGAAGCTCAGGAAGGGAAACCCGGAGAGAGTGTCGCTGGCGGCAAGCCTCAGAAGAAACGTCAGGCCAACGAAGGCAATGGCCAGCGGATATGTATAACCCGGCCTGTGACGCAGCCAATCCGTGGCACTCAGCAAATCCATTCGACACCCCTTCTTACAGCGCCGCGCGTCTTTCGAGAGCGGCAAAAGACGCTGCAACACTTTGAATTGCTGCATAATTTTGTCCATAAATCGATTCCGATTCAAGGAATTATGCAGGAGCCGTTGCGAAGACGGCATTCCAGCTTTTGCACATCGAATTTCAACCGGCAATATGCTGTTTCTCGCATTGCCGGCCAGGACGTCTTGACGAGCCGTACAAGCAGTCCACATAAACCTCCATGCCTAAAGCGTGTCGCAATCTTTCAGATTCGCTCCTTGCGCTTTAGGTCTTTGTTTTTACGCATGTCGTTATCGCAAAACCGCGGCACACTTTTGCGCGACATGCTTTAGCAAGGGGCAATGGGTGAACCGGATCATGAAAGACATATTCATCGTCGAAGACGACGCGCTGATTGCCATGCTGCTCGAGGATATGCTTGCAGATCTCGGCTACCGGGTCTGCGCCAGCGCGCCCGATCTGGAACGGGCGCTGACAGCCGCCAGGGATACGGAGTTCGACGCTGCAATTCTCGACGTCTCGCTTGCCGGGCAGAGTTCGCTGCCGGTCGCAAAGTTGCTCGATGAACGCGGAAAACCCTACCTCTATGCGACGGGATACGGCACCGCACCTGAAGGCAGCAGCCCAAGCACGCTGCCTGTGCTGCAAAAACCCTTCCAGCTCAGCGAACTCGAACAGGCGATGAAGCAGCTTACCGAAGCCTGACGTTCCTGGTCAGCGCACCTGATCGAGCAGACGCTTGCATTCCAGGAGGTCATAGAGCGCCTCCTGCAGCAGCGCCCTGTCTTCCTTGCCAACGCTCGATTTACCGATCGAGACTTCCTGATCGTCGTCTCCGGCGACGAAATTGAAGAACCGGCGGGTGATCGGCGGCTTGGCGCGGCCGACGATCTGGTCTTCGTCGGCCAAGCCGACGCGCGGTTCCCCGGCACCCGTGTCCTGCACGCCCGACGCTAGCGCCTCGACGCTGGCGAGGTCGCCATGGCCGACCGATATGACGAACTTGTTGCCGTTGGTCTTCAGAAGCTTCTGCACACCCTTGATCGTATAGCCATGATCATAGAGCAAATGCCGGATGCCCTTGAGGAGGTCGACATCTTCCGGCCGATAGTAGCGACGGCCGCCGCCGCGCTTCATCGGCTTTATCTGGGGAAAACGCGTCTCCCAGAAGCGCAGCACATGCTGCGGCAGATCAAGATCGTCTGCGACTTCGCTGATGGTGCGAAAGGCATCGGGGCTCTTGTCCAACGTCATGCTGCTACGCGACCTCGCGGCTCGATCCTACGGCGACTCATCATATTTCAACGGTTTGGCGCCGACAATTCAAGTCATGTCTTGACGTTGCGCACAAGGATGGAGAGTGCGAGGGAGAAAAAAGCTGTTTCCGAAACGGGAAGCCGATTATCAGGGAGCCGGATTCTGCGGCTTCAGCTTGATCTTACGAGCGACATGCGACTTGAGGATGCGTGTCTTCAATACGTTCGACGCCTTGAAGGTCATGACCCGGCGGGGGGAAATCGGAACCTCCTCGCCGGTCTTTGGGTTGCGGCCGATCCGCTCGTTCTTGTCGCGCACCTGGAAGGTGGCGAAGGAGGAAAGCTTAACGGTTTCGCCACGCACGATGGCGTTGCAGATCTCGTCGATGACGGTTTCCACAAGTTCGGCAGATTCGGTCCGGGAAAGCCCAACCTTTCGGAAAACGGATTCCGCCAGGTCTGCTCGCGTCACTGTTTTTCCGGTCATGGTTTCCCCGCCCATACAAATATTTTGTGAAATCGCACGAAGAGTATTTGTCTTGCGCCTTACGGTCAAGCTCTTGTTCGCCGCCAGTTTTTTAGGATTCGTGCCTACCAGCGCAGCAGAACCGCACCCCAGGTAAAGCCGCCGCCCATCGCTTCGAGCATCACCAGATCACCCTTCTTGATGCGGCCGTCGCCGGCAGCAGTCGCAAGTGCCAACGGGATCGAGGCGGCCGACGTATTACCGTGCAGGTCGACGGTGATGACCACCTTCGCGGCATCGATGTTCAGCTTTTTCGCCGAACCGTCGATAATGCGGCGATTGGCCTGGTGCGGCACCAGCCAGTCGAGGTCATCGGCGGTGGTGCCGGTCGAATCGAACGCCGCCTGGATGACGTCAGTGATCATGCCGACAGCATATTTGAAGACTTCACGGCCTTCCATGCGCAGCTTGCCGACGGTACCCGTCGTCGACGGTCCGCCATCGACATAGAGCTTTTCCTTGTGCGAGCCGTCGGAACGCAGATGTGCGGTCAGCACGCCGCGATCGGCAACGGTGCCCTCGCCTTCGGTCGCTTCGAGTATGATCGCGCCCGCGCCGTCGCCGAAAAGCACGCAGGTGGTGCGGTCGTTCCAGTCGAGAATGCGCGAAAAAGTTTCGGCGCCGATGACGAGAACGCGCTTTGCCAGCCCGCCGCGGATATAGGCATCCGCCGTCGTGACCGCATAGACGAAACCGGTGCAGACGGCCTGGACGTCGAAGGCGAAGCCGTGACTCATGCCGAGCCGGTTCTGGATATTGACCGACGTGGCCGGAAACGTGTTGTCCGGCGTCGAGGTGGCACAGATGACGAGATCGATATCGGCAGGCGTGAGGCCGCCATTGGCAAGCGCTGCGCGTGCGGCGGCCTCGCCGAGCGACGCCGTCGTTTCGTCATCGCCGGCAACATAGCGCTGGCGGATGCCGGTGCGCTGGACGATCCATTCGTCGGATGTGTCGACGATGGCCTCCATGTCACGATTGGTCATCACGCGCTTCGGAAGTGCGGCTCCGAACCCGCGAACCACTGAACGGATCATCTTTGATTGAACCCCATCGCTCATGCCGCTTCCGGGCCCATCGGGGGCAGCCGTTTGGCATGATATTTCTTAAGATCGTTTTCTATTTTCTGATTGAGGCCGTTCTTGGCCATGTCGTAGCCGACTTCGATGGCAGCGGCGATGCCTTCGGCATTCGCCCCGCCATGGCTCTTGATGACGATGCCGTTCAGGCCGAGAAACACGCCGCCATTGACCTTGCTCGGATCGAGCTTCTCGCGAAGCATGTCGAAGGCGCTCTTGGCGAAGAGGTAGCCGATGCGGGCCAGCAGCGTGCGCGACATGGCGGCCCGCAGATATTCGCCGATCTGCTTGGCAGTGCCTTCGGCGGTCTTGAGCGCGATGTTGCCGGAGAATCCTTCGGTGACGACGACGTCGACCGTGCCCTTGCCAAGGTCGTTGCCCTCGACGAAGCCGGAATATTCGAGCGAGTCGATGTTTGCCTCACGCAACAGCCGGCCGGCCTCCTTGACCTCCTCCTGGCCTTTCATCTCCTCGACGCCAACGTTGAGAAGGCCAACCGTCGGACGTTCGACTTCGAAAAGCGCGCGCGCCATGGCGCCGCCCATCAGGGCAAAATCCATCAGCTGCTGCGCATCGGCGCCGATCGTCGCGCCGACATCGAGCACGATGCTCTCACCCTTCAGCGTCGGCCAGATCGCGGCAATCGCCGGACGCTCGATATTGGCCATGGTGCGCAGACAGAATTTCGCCATCGCCATCAGTGCGCCGGTATTGCCGGCCGATACCGCGACATCGGCCTCCCCCGTCTTCACCGCCGCGATCGAGCGCCACATGGTGGAGATGTAGCGGCCTCGGCGCAGCGCCTGGCTCGGCTTCTCATCCATGGCGACGGCAAGCTCGCAGTCGTGAAAGATCGATTTTTCCTTGAGCTTCGGAAATTTGGCGAGAACCGGATCGCACTGTTCCTTGAGACCGTAGAGAACGAAGGACATATCCGGATGCCGATCCAACGCCTTGGCGGCGCCGGGGATGACAACCTGGGGACCAAAGTCGCCACCCATGAGGTCGAGAGATATTCTGATCACGCGTCCCTGATCCTTCTTTTCGCCGAGGGCGAAATTTCGGCCAAAATACCGGTTTTGGCGTCGCTTACAACTGAATTGTGTCAAATGCCAGAGGGGCTTCAGTCCTTTTTCCAGTCCTTGAGGGCTGCGAAAGCGGAAGGCTTTTTGTCGTCCTCGCCGCTGTCTTCGACATGGCCGGAGAATTCGATACCCTGCTTGCGCGGATACGGATCGATCGCGAGCGCGGCGAATTCGGCAACCACCTCGCCGGCGTCGATCGTATCGCCGACAAAGTTTTCGGGCAGGTCGGGACCGTCGGGATCGAGCAGCATCTCGCCGGCGTCGTTGCCGGCCTGACGGGCAAGCTTAGAGCCCTCCGGCACGAAGATCTGCTCGAAGCTCTCATCGATGGCGGATTCGACCGGTTCCAGCGTCACGACGCAGGACTGGACGATTTTCGCCTGCACGCGGCCTTTGATGCGTACGCCGTCGCGCTTCCAGCGGGCAATCTGCAGATCGGCGCTGAGATCGTCGACGGAAACGACGTTCCAGGTCCGGGCCAACGCCTTCAGTTCGCTGGCGTCGGCCTCGACGTGGACCTCGACGGGGTTGGCCGAGATGTGGCCGACCTTGACGTGATAGGAGAAGGGAACATCGTCCCGATCATTCTGCATCGTTTCCTCCTTCAACTGACCGGCGGGAGCGTTGCCGAACCGGTGGCGATTACCTCTTCGGCAACGGCAGACAGATGCGATTCTGCGGCCATCATCCATCCGGCAAGGCCGGACATATCGGCCGTCGCCGAGGTTTCGGGGTAGATATTGCGCTGAAGGGCAAGAGCGAGGGCTTCGGCATCGCCTGTGTCCATCGCCTTCGAATAGGCTTCGAGCCGGCCGTAAAACATGCCGGCGAGCTTCTTCATGCGCTTCGGCACGCTGTTGTCGCCGATGCCGAGTTCGCGGATCGAATAATCGATATCCTGGAAGAAAGCGTCGACGATCTCCTGGGCGATCTCCTGGCCGCTGGTGGCGGAAGCGCGGGTGCGGCGAAAAAACAGAATCATGGCGATCGACAGCATCTCGAAACGGCCCATGACCGTATCCGGTACATTGAGCCGCTCGTAGAGCTCCGGCATGCGCGCGGCCGCCGCCAACGCCGCATATTGCCTGTCGACGATCGCCTGATTGTTGTTTTTCTTGCGAAAGAGCCCGAAGATCATTGTTTTTTCCGGAAATGCCTCATTCTTCATGCCGGCTGGCGTCTGGCCTTGTTGCATGATTTCGAAAGCTGGTTTACCGAAGCAGGCGCGAATTGCAATGCCGATCATGGCCAGTTTCGGGACGACGCCTTCGATGCGTCAGCGAAGCGAATTCGGGACATTCGACCCGGAATGGCCACAATGGTTTTGCAGGAGGAAAGCGTGCAAGGCCCCAAATGGCTGCTATCGACACTCAAGGGAGTAGATGTCGTTGAATAAACGGTATTTCAAGTCTGACGTGAAATTCTTCAGCAGTGCGGCCATTGCCTTCATAATCGCCTCCACCACCGCTCTTTCCGGTTGCCAGACCAGCACCGTGCTCAATGGCGGCTACGTCGCCGACCAGCAGTCGCTGAACCTCGTTCCGGAAGGCTCCAGCCGCGAGCAGGTGCTGCTTTCGCTCGGCACCCCGTCGACGACGGCGACCTTCGACGGCGAAGTCTTCTACTACATCTCGCAGCGGCGCACGCGTGCGGTCGCCTTCCAGAAACTGAAGGTTGTCGATCAGAGCGTTCTAGCGATCTATTTCGACAAGGACGGCGTCGTCAGCCGCCGCGCCAACTATGCGCTGCAGGACGGCAAGGTGTTCGACACGATCGGACGTGTCACGCCGACCGGCGGCAAGGAGCTCACCTTCCTGCAACAGATGCTTTCCGGCGGCAGCGCCGCGAGTGCTGCCCGCAGCCTGTTCGGCGGTGGTGCCGGCGGCACACCGCAGAACCCAAGCAGCCTGCGCTGATCGGACACGCCTCATAAGAAAACCCGCCGGATGCAATCGCTCCGGCGGGTTTTTTTATGGTCGCTGCACCGGCTTGAAGTGTGCCAAGCCGGCGCCGTTGTTTATCCGGCGAGAACGGCGAGCAACAGCAGCGCGACGATGTTGGTGATCTTGATCGCCGGGTTGACGGCGGGGCCGGCGGTGTCCTTGTAGGGATCGCCGACGGTATCGCCGGTGACGGAGGCCTTGTGCGCATCCGAACCCTTCATGTGACGCACGCCGTCCTTGTCGACGAAACCGTCCTCGAAGCTCTTCTTGGCATTGTCCCAAGCGCCGCCGCCCGATGTCATCGAGATAGCGACGAAGAGGCCGTTGATGATGACGCCGAGCAGCGATGCGCCGAGGGCGGCAAAGGCGGAGGCCTTGGAGCCGGAGATGAGAAGCACGCCGAAATAGACGACGATCGGCGCCAGCACCGGCAGCAGCGACGGCACGATCATCTCACGGATGGCGGCCTTGGTCAGAATGTCGACCGCCCTACCGTAATCCGGCTTTTCCGTGCCCTGCATGATGCCGGGCTTTTCCTTGAACTGACGGCGCACTTCCTCCACGATCGCGCTGGCCGCACGGCCGACGGCGGTCATCGCGATGCCGCCAAAGAGGTAGGGAATGAGACCTCCAAAGATCAATCCCGCCACCACGTAAGGGTTGGAAAGATCGAAAGAAATTTCGCCGATGCCGGCGAAATAAGGGAACTTGTCGCCATTCGCCGCAAAATATTTGAGGTCGTACGAGTAGGCCGCGAAGAGAACCAGGGCGCCGAGACCGGCAGAACCAATGGCATAGCCCTTGGTGACGGCCTTGGTCGTATTGCCGACGGCATCGAGCGCATCAGTAGATTTGCGCACCTCCGGCGGCAGATGCGCCATTTCGGCGATACCGCCAGCATTGTCCGTCACCGGCCCGAAAGCGTCGAGCGCGACGATCATTCCGGCGATGCCGAGCATGGCCGTGACCGCGATACCGGTGCCGAACAGGCCGCCGAGCTGATAGGTGGCGAGAATGCCACCAACGATGACGATGGCAGGCAAGGCCGTCGATTCTAGCGAGACGGCCAGGCCCTGGATGACGTTGGTGCCGTGACCGGTGACCGAGGCCTGAGCGATCGAAATGACCGGACGCTTGCCCGTGCCGGTGTAGTATTCGGTGATCACCACGATTAGCGCAGTGACGACAAGGCCGACGATGCCGCAGAGGAAGAGGTGCGTGCCTGATATATCGGCGCCTCCGACGGAGCCGATCGATCCCCAGCCGATGGTGAGCGAGGTGGCAGCACCAAGGCCGACAATCGACAGCAGACCGGTGACGATCAAGCCCTTATAGAGAGCGCCCATGATCGAGCCGTTCGAGCCCAGCTTGACGAAGAAAGTGCCGATGATCGAGGTGATGATGCAGGCACCGCAGATCGCCAGCGGATAGACCATCGCCGACTGGAGGATCGGCGCGCCGGCAAAGAAGATCGCGGCGAGAACCATGGTGGCGACGACAGAGACCGCATAGGTCTCGAAAAGGTCGGCGGCCATGCCGGCGCAGTCGCCGACATTGTCGCCGACGTTATCGGCGATCGTTGCCGGGTTGCGCGGATCGTCTTCGGGAATGCCGGCTTCCACCTTGCCGACCAGATCGCCGCCGACATCGGCGCCCTTGGTGAAGATGCCGCCGCCGAGACGGGCGAAGATCGAGATCAACGACGCGCCGAAGCCGAGCGCCACCAGCGCATCGATGACTTCGCGCGAGCCGCTCTCATGGCCGAGCCCGACGGTCAAGACCGTATAATAGATGGAGACGCCGAGCAGCGCCAGGCCAGCCACCAGCATGCCGGTGATCGCACCCGACTTGAAGGCGATGTCGAGGCCGGCGGACAGGCTGACGGAAGCAGCCTGAGCGGTGCGCACATTGGCGCGGACGGAGACGTGCATGCCGATGAAACCAGCAGCACCGGAAAGCACGGCGCCAATCAGGAAGCCGATCGCGGCCTCGGCGGAAAGAAGCAGCCAGGCTAAAATGAAAACAACAACGCCGACAATGGCAATGGTTCTGTACTGGCGCGTCAGATAGGCTTGCGCACCTTCGCGGATATAGCCCGCGATCTCCTGCATGCGGCTGTTGCCCTGATCGGCGGCAAGCACCGACCGGGTTGCCCAGGCGGCATAAACCACCGAGAGCAGACCGCATGCGATTACGCATAAAAGAATCGTCATTTCGCTCTTTCCTCCCATAGGCCGGAGCTCACTCCTTCTCCGGCAGATACGCCGCCGAATCGCCTTCCTCTCCACAGAAATGCCACAGCTAAGCGGTGCGGAGATTGCTTGGTCGATCACGTGGCGTCAAGACCGCAACGGGCGAAAACCATTGCGGTACGAAGAAAGACGTAGGGGGATTGTTTGGCGGCTAAAGACTTACTTCTTCGCCTCGCCGCGCACCTGCTTTGCGATGCGGTCGAGCACGGCGTTGACGAGCTTCGGCTCGTCGTCATCGAAGAAGGCCTGGGCGATCTCGACATATTCGGTGACGATGACCGCCACCGGAACGTCCTTACGGTCGGTGATCTCGAAGACGCCGGCGCGCAGGATGGCGCGCACGGTGCTGTCGAGGCGCGACAAGGCCCAGTCATCCTGAAGGGCTGCGGCAATCAACGGATCGAGACGAACCTGATCGCGCACGACGCCGGAAACGATGGAACGGAACCAGGCGACATCGGCCTTCAGATAGGTCGCGCCGTCGAGTTCCTGGCCAAGACGGTGCGCCTCGTATTCGGCGACGATTTCCAGAACGCCGGTGCCGCCGACATCCATCTGATACAGTGCCTGAACGGCAGCAAGACGGGCAGCGCCCCGCTGGTTTGCAGTCTTGACCGGCCGTTCCGTCTTGTCGTCGTTCATTCGTTATGCACCCAGTTTCTGCTTCAGCTCGATCATGGTCAGAGCTGCACGAGCGGCAAATCCGCCCTTGTCCTTATCCGAGCGGCGCGCGCGCGCCCAGGCCTGTTCGTCGTTTTCGACGGTCAGGATGCCGTTGCCGATGGCAAGCGACTCGCTGACCGCGAGATCCATCAAGGCGCGCGAGGATTCATTCGACACGATATCGAAGTGATAGGTCTCGCCGCGAATGACCATGCCGAGGGCGACATAGCCGTCATAATGCGTTCCGCCATTGTCGTCTCCATCGAGCGACATGGCAATCGCTGCTGGAATTTCCAGTGCGCCGGGGACGGTGACGACCTCGAAGGTGGCGCCGGCCTCTGTCAATGCGAAGGTCGCGCCTTCGAGCAGGGCGTCGGCCATGTCGTCGTAGAAGCGGGCCTCAACGATCAAAATATGGGGAGCGGTCTCTCTCGGCATGGTTCACCTTCGGTTGGCGGGACATTTACCCACTCGGCAGCCCGCGGTCAAAACATGCCTTCGTCCGAATGGCAAGCAATTTCGCCCGATGCCGCAATAGGAAAGAGGAAATAGCTGCAAGGGGATAGCAGCACCACAGATACACCGCTGGGCAAGCTTCCAAAACCGGCTTTCCGCGATGCCTCGAAAGCGGCAATTCGAAGGCAGTTTTCATGAACAATTCTTAATGATTTATCAGTGGCTTAACCCATTGAATCGCGAATGTGAGAACGCCAATTCCATGTCGTGACGCAGACGATCCCCTGCAACGACAGCCGACCGTCTAAGCAGATGAAAGGATACAATCATGAACCGCGTTGTCACCATCACTATCGCTGCAGCCCTCTCCTCCCTCGCCTTTGCCGGCGTCAGCCGGGCCGAAAGCCTTGGGATGAACAGTGCCCAGGGCATCGAGCAGACACTCAGGACCTTCCACGGCAATGATTTCAATGTCGAGCAGGTCCACAACTGGCGCAATCTCGACGACGAGACGACCGGTCCGCGCTCGGCGCCAGAACGTTCCGGTCAGGCCGTTCACGGCATCCAGGCCTCGATCGACGCCAACAGATCGCTTGCCCACCGGCTCAACAATGAGGGCGTCGACGTCCGCAACATCGTCAACGCCGAGCAGGCAGCAGACGGAAGCTTGACCTTCTACGTCCGCTGACGCTCCAGCGCATACCCCCGAAAATCGGAACGATCTTCGGGGGTATGCGTGGGTTGAAGTGATCGAGCGTCCTTATCGCGTGCTATTCGACGCGCGGCGCTCAAAGCATGGGCGGCGGTCTCCTCTCCGCCCATGCTGGGGATATCAGAGATAGGCCCAGATAATCGTTGAATTTTCCCTGGATGACGGCTTCTCTTCTTGAAACAGGAGGACGTCATGGCAACCGAACAGAAGGCGGTGATCAACACCGCCGATCTCAAGCTCGAGCACTGGAAACAGGGCGAGCTCTATGAAAGCACCGACACCTCTTTCGGCGCGCTACTTGGCCTGACCGGCCTCGGCGTCAGCTACAACGAGGTACCGCCCGGCAAATCGGGCTGCCCCTTCCACAACCACCATGTCGAAGACGAGCTCTTTTATGTGATCTCGGGTGCCGGCGAATACCGGTTCGGTGATGCGCGCCATGCGATCAAGGCCGGCGATGTGCTCGGCGCGCCGGCGGGCGGACCGGAAACGGCGCATCAGATCATCAACACCGGCACGGCCACACTCGTCTATCTCGGTATCTCGACGATGGCGAAGACCGAGATCGTCGAATATCCCGATTCCGGAAAGTTCCTTGCCAAGACCAATAGGGACGGTGCAGAAAACAAGCGCTTCCGTCATATCGGACGGCCGGAAGGCGATCTCGACTATTGGGACGGCGAGCCCGGCGCCTGAAGGATCCGATGTGACCGACATTCCGACTCTCGAAACGGCGCGGCTGACGCTTCGCCCTCACCGCCTCGACGATTTCGACGCGCATGCGGCGCTGTGGGCGGACGAGGATGTCGTGCGCTTCATCACCGGCGCGCCATCGACGCGCGAGCAGAGCTGGAGCCGCATGCTGCGCGTTGCCGGCATGTGGCACCATATGGGCTTCGGCTTTCTGGCGATCATGGAAAAGGAGAGCGGCCGGTTCATAGGCGAAGCGGGCTTCCTGGAAGCCCGGCGCGAGATGGACCCCTCGATCGAGGGAACGATGGAGGTCGGCTGGGCGCTGATGCCTTCGGCGCACGGCCGCGGTTATGCAACGGAGGCGCTGACCGTCCTGATCGGCTGGGCGGAGGCGCATTTTCCGGGAAAGCCGATGAGCTGCATCATCAGCCCGGAGAACCAGGCCTCGTTGCGGGTCGCAGCCAAGCTCGGTTTCCGCGAGACGGCGCGCACGCAGTATAATGGCGAGATCATTCAGTTTTCTCGTTAGGGAATTCCGCCAACCGGGCAATCCACCGCACCGGCTCGATGCTCGTGGAACGCACTTGCGAATGCCCGAGTGCGTGCCACGTTTCTCCCAGAATTATCTGTTTATCGGACGAGATCTGGGCCTTTTTTGCCACTTGTGCCTCTTCCTCTGCGCAAGCCTCGCGTAACGCCCGCGTTCTATGGTCATGGCAAGCGGTCTGCTTCGGTCCTTCGGAGAGCCGATCACCGCTCTCGCCGGCGGAGGCTGGAGAGAGGCGTCTCAAGGGGAGAAACACTTGCCGCGCGTGTCGATCTGTATACCGGCCTACAAGCCCGATTTTTTTGAACTCGCCCTGAAGAGCGCAATCGCGCAAAGCTATACGGATGCCGAGATCATCGTCTCGGACGATTGTCCGACGGATGCCATCGAGGCAATCTGTTCGCGCTATTCCAGCCTCATTAGCTATAGCCGCAATCCTCATCCGGGCGAATACACGAACATCATGAGGCTCGCCGGTCTCGCTCAGGGCGAATACATCAAATATCTGTTCGATGACGACGTGCTTAACCCTTTCTGCGTACAGTTTCTTCTCGAAGCGCTGGAGGCAACGCGCGACAGAGGGACAAAACTTGCCTTTTCGCCGCGGCATGTGATCGACGAGAGGAACAATTTCCTCAATCTGATCAACTATTTCCAAGTCGATCAAGGTTTAAAGCTCATCGAAGGGCGGGATTTCATCCGCCTGACGGCGATGCATCATCTCAACCTTATCGGCGAATATTCGACCGTGATGATGCGTAAGGCGGACTGCTTTGACGGGAATGGCGAGTTCCGCCTTTTCAGGCCCGAAAACGGTATCTTCCGTGGCCTTCTCGATCTTTCAGGCTGGATAGAACTTGCCAAGGAAGGCGCCTTCGTCGCCCATCCTCACCCGCTTTCCTATTTCCGGCAGCATTCCAATTCCAAATCAAACCACACCACCAACCCGATTTTCATCTACGCCATCGTCTTTCACGAAGACATTCTGAATTATGCGCGCGCCAACGGCGTCCTCAGCCCCCAGGATCTGCCGGTCTCCTATCGCAATCTGATAAATGTCTACCAATACTGGCGCGCTGCCTTTCCGGAACTCGATGCGAGGATCGCACGCCTGAGCGCGCTGCTTGATGATGCCGGGCGATGGAGCGCGTAGCCGACCGCCGATCCAGGTAAAAGCTTCACGATATCCGCACGTTTCGCGCAATTTTCACGATTTAATTGATGGTCGACATGGCGCGATCATGCAGACAGAGGGTTTCAAATGATGCAGTTGATGGATGCTCCAATGACGGGTCTGGGGGGACGCGAGCAGATCGTGCAGGCATCGTTTTCCGTCATCATCCCCGCCTACAATGCATCAAACGTCATCGGGCGATGCCTGCAGAGCCTCCTAAATCAGCAGGGGCAGACGCCATTTGAAATTATTGTCGTCGACGATTGCTCGGCGGACGACACGATCGCTAAGGCCGAAGAGATAGCTCATGGGCACAATAACGTTACTGTTATGCGCCTCGACAGCAACGGCGGACCCGGCATCGCCAGGAATGAAGGGGTGCTCAACGCAAAGGGCGAATGGATTTGCTTCGTCGATGCCGACGACATCGTCGAGAGCAACTTTCTGGAGACGCTTCAGGCATCCCTTGATGATTCCCCAGATATCCTCGCATTCAACTCCAGCCTTTATGATGCAGAAACCGGCAATAGCCTGAAGGCCCGCATCCGCGAGGATCTCACCAGAGTCGAGGGCGCCGACAGGCTGGCGGACTATCTCCGGGATCGCGTCGATCGATCGGTCATCTTCCATCTGTTCCGCCGCCGTTTTCTCCTCGACAACAACATCATGTTCCGCGGAGGCCTTCACGAGGACGTCGATTATATGTTTCACGCGCTGATGCGCGCGCGTTCGGTCAAGAGTCTCGACAGGCAGATCTACCGCAAGCTCGATACACAGGGCTCAATCGTCAACTCGCTCAGCACCCGTCATGTCGATGGCTTCTTCGACGCGCTCGATGCCATGCATGCGCTCGTGACGGACACGCCAATGTGGCCTGATCTGAAAGATCCATTCCTGACAGGCATCATCAACGTGACCGCGTCCCGCCTGCTCAGGCTGCTGCCCGGCAAGGTGGTCAAGCTCGAGGATGCCGGCAAGATCCTCTCCACGCTTTACGGCCGTGTCGTGCGCTCAATGGAGCTCGCTGCAATCGCCTATCCCCTGCCGGTTCCGCCATCGGGCTTCCGCACCAAATACCGGATCACCTTCGATGCCTTCATGAACGGCATGGAAAAAGGCGATTCGACGGAGGATATGCTGAAAGTCTTCGCGGAGATCGCGCCGAAGCTCTGGAGCTGCTACGACCTTCATCATTCCATTCTGCTCGGACCCGGCGAAGTGCGCACCTGCTGCAAGCGCTTCACCTATGAAGGCGAGCTGAAAGGCGATGTGGTTCTTTTCGGCGGTAACGGCAAGGATTTCGAGTTTACCTACAGCGATATCAAGCAGGCAAAGGATACACTATTCCTCGAGATCAACCGCGACAACTCGGATGAATGCCGCGGCTGTCCCTTCTTGAAATTCGAGGATTGGGGCCGGCCGCTCAATCAGGGCGTAAAGTATCTTTCCTTCGAGCATCACTCGCTTTGCAATATGCGCTGCACCTATTGCAGCGAGACGTATTTTGGCGGCAAGAAGCCCGCCTATGATACCGGCGCATTTATCGATACATTGAAGGATGCGAAGGCGCTCGAGAACATGGAATATATCGTCTGGGGCGGCGGCGAACCGACAGTCGAGCCGCGCTTCAACGATCTTCTCAGCAAGCTGGCTGAGGGCATTTCCAATGTTAAGCAGCGCGTCATCACCAACGCGACGATGTATTCGGAGACCCTTGCAGACCTTCTCAGGAAGGATCAAGCTCATATCGTTACCAGCATTGACGCCGGAAACAGTAAGAATTTCAATGAAATCCGCAAGTACAAACATTTCGAGCGGGTATTCGAAAATCTCCGCCGCTACGCTGCTTGCTCTTCACGCAACGTCGTCATCAAATATATTCTCTTGCCGGAAAACAGCTCCTCCGACGAGCTCCGGCAATATGCAGACCTGATCGCCGAGAATGGCCTGACCGATTGCAACTTCCAAATCAGCTGCGATTTCAAAACAGATCGCGTGACGGATGACCAATTGGTGTCCATCGTCGAACTTCACCATCTGCTTAGAATTCGCGGCGCGCGCCTTATTTTCCTCGACGATCTCGTCTGGCAGCGGATCTTGACGGTTACGCCAGAAACCCTGGCATTGCTGAAATCCAGGCTGGAACCGTTGGTGCTGGAGACGGCATTCGAGCCGGTCCATTCCGAAGGAGTTGTGGTTTGGGGGATCGGCGGACAGGCTCAGATTATTCGCCGCAAGTCGCAGTTCTTCAAAACGAGCAAGATCGCTTATTTCGTCGATCCACGCCCTGAAATGATCGGCCAGAGGCTCGGCGGCATTGAAGTGCGCTCTCCTCATTCGGCCCTGTCGGATGATCTGCCGATCATGATAGGCGCCGTTCAAAGCGCGCCGGAAATCTACGATCAGATCGAGGCGCTGGGCATAAGTCCCCAACGGATTCTGCAGAAAGTCATCCTGTAGCGCTTAAGCCCAATCGAGGCGATGGCAAAGTCCACCGCCTCGAGCGGCAAGCCTGGGGAAACGCCCGCGGCTTATGACTTTGGTTACCGCATCCGTTTGAGTCTTTCGAACATTGGAAACGGACCGGGGAGCGCTGCCAATCTGAGGTCCAGCAGTTTGATGCGCAACGCCCCTGACTGCTCAGGGCACGTGGAATGGATTTGAGAATGACCAAGAGAGCATTGCTCGTCGGCAGTAACTTCAGCGCAGTTCCCCTTCTATTCGCTTTGAAAAGGCGCGGCCTCCATATTTCCGTTTGCGGAAACCGGCCGGATGAACCCTGCCACGCGCATGCGGACCAGTCGCATTTCATCGACTACAGCGATCCGAACACGCTGCTCGCCCTCGTCGAGAACGGCGATTTCGATTTCATCGTGCCGACGGGCAATGACGTTGCCTATATGTCGAGCACCTTCGTTGCCGAAAAACTCGGATTTCCGCGCTTCGATTCGATGGAAACCGCGACCATCATTCACACGAAGCAAGCGTTCCGCAGCTTTACCGAGCAATACGATATCCCCGCCCCGCGTTCGGTGCGCCTGCATGGCGACTCGCCGGTCGAGACTGGCTCGCTACGCTATCCGTTGCTGGTGAAGCCAAGCGACAGTTTCAGCGGCCGTGGCGTCACGAAGGTTTTCGACCGGACGGAACTTGCCGACGCCATCGCCGATGCCCGGGGAAACTCGCGCGCGGCGGAGATCGTTATCGAGGAATTCATCGAAGGCAGCCTGCACAGCCATTCCGCCTTCATCAAGGACCAGGAGGTCGTCTTCGACGTCTTTGTCGACGAATATTGCACGGTCTATCCATACCAGGTCGATTCATCGAACCATCCCTCGCGCCTGTCCGAAACTGTCCGCTCGAAGACGCGGACCATTATGGCACGCGTCGTCAAGCTGCTCGGACTGCAGGACGGCCTCATTCACACGCAGTTCCTGTCGAATGGAGACGATGTCTGGATCGTCGAATGCATGCGACGCTGCCCGGGCGATCTTTACGGCTCGCTTGTCGATCAGTCTCTCGGCATCGATTACGCAGACCTCGTCATAACGCTACTGCTGGGTGAGGAATTTTCTGTCGAACCGCGCTTCGATCCGCCGCTGTTCTTCGGGCGCCACACCATCACCTCCGACACGACCTCGACGCCGTTTTCCTTCTCGCACTCCATTCCATCATCCGATGTTCGCATCACGCAGCTCAAGACCACTGGCAAGCCGATGAATTCGGCACCGCTCGACAAGCTCGCCATCCTCTACGCCCGCTTCGAGACACGAGACGAAATGCTGAAGGTGGTGCCGGATTTCAAAACGTTCATTTCGCTCCAAACGATGCAAGGAGATCTCGCATGATCCGCTCAAGTCAGGGAGTACCGGAGAAGCTGCGCCTCGCCTTTCTAGGCGGTGCCGTCAATTCCGCTGTGGGTCGCGCTCATCGCGATGCAATCGAGCTTGATCAGAAATTCGATCTTGTCGCCGGCTGCTTCAGCCGCCATGACGACATCAATCGCGAAACGGCGGGGCAGTACCGCATTTTGCCGGAGCACTGCCACGCCGACTTCGATACCTTGCTCTCGAAAGAGGCCGGCAACATCGACGCTCTCGTCGTACTGACGCCGACGCAGCAGCATACGAAGCAGGTTGTCGCCGCACTCGAGGCCGGTGTTTCGGTGATCTCGGAAAAGGCCCTTGCCGGTTCGAGCGTCGAGACGCGCATGATCGGCAATGCGCGCAGTAACGGGGCCTTTTTGGCCGTAACCTACAACTACACGGGATATCCCATGCTCCGCGAAATCCGCAGCATGGTCAAGCATGGTGTTTTTGGCGAATTGCAGCAGATCCATATTGAGATGCCGCAGGAGACCTTCCTCCGTTTCCGCCGCGACGGGACGCCGATGACGCCGCAGGATTGGCGCCTGCACGACGGCGCCGTGCCGACGGTTTCGCTCGATCTCGGCGTTCATGTGCACTCGCTGCTTCATTTCCTCACTCAGCGGGAGCCGGAAGAAGTCTGCGCAACCAGCCAGAGTTTCGGTCACTTTCCGCAGGTGCTCGACAATGTGCAGGCGCTCGTGCGCTGCGCCGGCGGCCTGCATTGCAGCATGTGGTACGGCAAGACCGCGCTCGGGCAACGCAACGGCCTGCGTGTGCGGCTCTATGGCTCCAAGGCATCGATCGAATGGCTTCAGGAAACCCCCGAGCTTGCCTATTTCTACGATTGCAACGGCCGCAAGCAGATTCTCGATCGCGCCAGCCCGGATATCATGATCGCTAACAATACCCGCTACGAGCGGTTCAAGGCAGGCCATCCGTCGGGCTTCATCGAAGCCTTCGCGAATTATTATGCCGACCTTGCCGACGCCCTGCTGCAACACAAGACCAATACCGCATGCCTGCCCCATCCCTACGTGCTTGGGCTTGAGGAGGCGGAGGAAGGACTACGGCTGCTGGAAGCGATCGAATGCTCGCGGCTTGAAAACCGCTGGGTCGAGATCGAGCCGCAAGGCGTACGGCGCCCGGTGACGGAGCGGATCGAAATCCGACCTCCGCAACTGGCGCTTTAATCTGGCGTCTATGAGATGAGGAAAGTGGCGTGATCGATGGTCACGCCGCTTTCGTATGAGCAGCCATCTGCAATGCGCCGACTCGCGATCTATTATCTGGCAGGCAGAGCTCGCGCTTCAAGTCTTTGCTGACAAGTGAGGCGGCTAGAACAGGATGTCGCCCGAAAACCGCTTACACTTTTCGGCATCATGCTCTGGCCGACCAAATGGTGCACGATCTCGCACCGCAGATACTTTCGATCTGCGGTGCGAGATGACAGTCGGAATACCGTGTTTTTAAGCCGACTCGATCAGCGCGCAGACCTTGTCGACGATGTCCATCTCCATGTCCGGATAGATCGGAAGGCAGAGCACCTGTTGTGCGGCTTCGGTTGCGACCGGCAGATTCGAGGGCTGCGAGGAAGGCAGGCTGCGGTACATCGAGAAGGTTGAAATCAACGGATAGAAATAGCGGCGCGGATGAATGTTGTTTTCCTTCAGCCGTTCATAGAGCTCATCGCGTAAAATGGGATAGTCAGGGCGTACAAGGATCGGGAAATAAGAGAAGTTGGAGACGGTCTCACCGGAACGGTCCAGGCATTCTATGCCCGAAACCCCGCGGAGCCGCTCACGGTATGCACCGTCGATGAACCCACGTCTTTCGAGCGCGAGCTTGATGTATTTCAGCTGCAACAGGCCGAGCGCAGCGTTGAACTCGCTCATTTTTCCATTCGTGCCTGGCGCCACCACAGTCACTTCGTCGACGTAACCGAAGTTCTTCAGCTGATCGATGCGGGTCTTCGTCTTGGCGTCCGGGCAGATGATGGCCCCGCCTTCGAATGTGTTGAAAACCTTCGTCGCATGGAAGCTCAGGATGGAAAGGTCGCCGTGATTGAGAACGCTTCCCCGTTCGTCTTCCACGCCGAAGGCATGGGCGGCGTCGTAGATGACCTTCAGATTGTAGAGGTCGGCGATTTTCTGGATCGCATCGACGTCGCAAGGGTGGCCGTAGCAATGCACCGGCATGATCGCCGTCGTCTGCTGCGTGATCGCCGCCTCGATCTTCGCTGGATCGAGATTGAGCGTCACCGGGTCGACGTCGACGAAGACGGGCTTCAAGCCGTTCCAGAGAAGCGAATGCGAAGTGGCCACGAAGGAATAAGGCGTAGTAATGACTTCGCCCGTCACGCGGAGCGCCTGAAGCGCCGTCAGCAGCGCGACGGTAGCGTTGGAAAAGAGGCTGATGTGCTTCACGCCGAGATGGTCGCAGAGCTCCTGCTCCAGCTGCTGGTGGAATGGCCCGCCATTGGTCAGGATTCGGTTGTTCCAGATCGCTTCCAGCGAAGGAATGAATTCTTCGAGCGGCGGCAGGCTGGGCTTCGTTACATAGATCTTTTCGTTTTTCATGACGCCGTCCAGAGGTTGGCACTATCGGGCAATTGGGCCAAGTACGAACATCACGGCTTAACCTGTTCCCAGGCTGACCAGCGAAATTCCCGCCAACAGTGTGGCGCAAGCTTCACATCCAATAGTCGGCACCCAACCCAGCCCGAATGCCGTTTTGTGAATCACGAAGACGGCGATCATGCACGAAGGACGATGCCTTGACGATCAACCAGCCTATTTCCGCTCTGCCGGCCGGTCTTCCTGATCTGGCGCTTCTCACGGAGAAAGCTGCGGGCACTGGATCCGTCATTATCTATCAGCCTTATCTCGATCCTTCGCAGCGCAGCCAGCTCGATGCGGCTGCCATGCCGCTCGACATCTCGTTCAATACGCAGGCTACGACCCGCGAATATGAACTCTTCCTCACCCTGCATCAGCACCACGAGGCGATCGGCCTCGGTGACGACGTGTTTTGGGGGCTGCTCTCCAGCAAATTCGAGATGAAGTCGGTGACGAGCTTTCCGTCCTTTGTCACGGAGGCGGAAAAGGCCAGGGCAGAAGGCGCGGACGCCTATCTTTACAATCCGCTGATCGGCCACGCGGCGATCTACAGCAACGTCTGGGAACATTCGCTGCTTGGCGGTCACCCTGGCATGGAGCCGATCTTTCTGCATATCCAGGAGTTGGGCTATCCGATCGCGCCGCCGCAGGACAAGACTGCCTTCATGTTCTGCAACTATTTCTGCGGCAACCGGAAATTCTGGTCCGGGTATTTCGCCTTTTGCGAACGCATTCTCGAATCGCTGGAAAACCAAGCGCGCGCCGGCACGGCGGCGGGCGCCGCCTATGTCGGCTCGGCTCACTATTCACGCGATGCCAACGCCAAGATGCGCCCCTTCGTGATCGAGCGTCTGCTCGGACTTTATGTGCAGCAGGCTATCGCCTCCGGACTGAAGATCGCCGCCTTCGTACCGACCGTTGCCGATTTCGAATGGAAGTTCGGTGTCCGCCTTGGCCGGATGCTGCATGGCCTCTTCGCCGCCAAGGAAGCCTTTCTGCGGAGCCGTGACGAGGCTGTCCTGACCTCGTGGCAGCAAGGCCGCCAGCCGCTCATCAAGCAGCCGCACCTGGTCTGGGGGGCTGATGATCCGCCCGGCTGGATGCCGCGCGGCCAATTTATCGGCGGCCGCCAATTGATGCGCGCCTATGCTCAGCAGGCGTCAGGCGCTTCCGCGGTACCGCAGCAGCCGGTGCGGACGGAAAGGCCCGCTATATCAGCCGCGCCGAAGATCGAGCAGCCGCTCCGCAACCTGTTGCAGCCCTTTGCCGGCGGATGGCAGGCACACAGAGACCGTCATTGCATCTGGATCGTGACGCCAGACAACTACAATCACAGCCACGCCTTCGACGAAGTCGCGCTTGGCCTACAGGGCGCCTTCGAGGAACTCGGCGGCTCGGCACCGATTACCCGGGACATGAACGCATTCGCCGGCCGTGCGCCGATCATCTATGGCGGCAATCTTCTCCCCGCCGAAATCGTCGGCCATCTGCCGAAGGACAGCGTCGTCATCAATCTCGAGCAGGTGTCCGAAGAAAGCATCTGGATCAATTCGCGCTACACCTCGATCCTGAAGTCGCTTCCGGTTCTCGACTACAGCCCGCGCAACCGGGAGAATCTCGCCGCCAAGGGCATTGATCACGCCGGCGTGCTCGAAATCGGCTATAGCCGCTGCCTCAGCCAGATACAGCACGCCGCCGTCAAAGATATCGACGTGCTCTTCTACGGCTCGATGAACGAACGCCGCCACCATATCCTGAAGACGCTGAAGGACGGCGGGCTCAAGGTCGCGCACCTCTTCAACATCTATGGTGCGGAACGCGACGCAGCGATTGCCCGCGCCAAGATCGTCATAAACATCCATCATTATGCGAGCGGCGTCTTCGAGATCGTCCGCATTTCCTATCTGCTTGCCAATCGCGTTTGCGTGCTGACGGAAGGCGACATCCGCGATGCGGACCTTCAGCCCTTCATCGGCGGCTTGGCAATTGAGCCCTATGACGACATGATCGAGCGCTGCTACAAGCTGATCGCAGATGCCGACGAGCGCGATGCCATTGCCGCGCAGGGCCTTGCGGCTATGCAGAGCCGGTCGCAGGCGGACATGCTGATGAGCGTCATGAGGTCGGGCGTTTGATGAAGGCTGCAGAAAAGGTAAGTCATGCGTATTGAGACCACGGCCATCGAGGGCATAGTTGCGATCACACCGCCACGCTTCGGCGATCACCGCGGCTACTTCTGCGAGGTATTCAAGGGTGCCTGGTTCCGGGAAAATGTGGCCGACGTCACGTTCATCCAAGACAATGAATCGCTTTCGGCGCAGGCCGGCACCATCAGGGGACTGCATTTCCAGATACCGCCCTTCGCACAGGGCAAGCTGGTGCGCTGCCTTGCCGGCCGGATCATGGATGTCGTCGTCGATATTCGCGAGGGATCGCCGAGCTTCGGCAAATGGCTCTCTCAGGAGCTCTCGTCGGAAAACGGCATGCAGCTCTGGGTACCGGCCGGTTTCGCACACGGATTCGCAACGATCGAGCCGAACAGCGTCATCAGCTACAAGGTAACCGCGCCCTACAGCCCGCAGCATGATCGGGGCATCGCGTGGAACGATCCGGCGATCGGCATCCGCTGGCCCTTCGATGAGAGAGACATGGTGTTGTCCGACAAGGACAAGACGCTGCCGGGGCTCGCCGATCTGCCAAGCCATTTTTCCTATTCAGCACAGTAACCAGGGATTGATTCACCATGCGCATTCTGGTCACGGGCGGAGCGGGCTTCATCGGATCGGCATTGGTGCGCCATCTCGTCAGCGAGATCGGCGCCGAGGTGCTGAATGTCGACGCGCTGACCTATGCCGGCAATCTGGCATCGCTGAAATCCGTCGAATCGGCGCCGAACTATCAATTCCTGCACGCCGACATCTGCGACCGCGCCAGGATGCAGGAAGCATTCGCGTCCTTCCGCCCTGATATCGTCATGCATCTCGCGGCAGAGAGCCATGTCGACCGCTCGATCTCGGGCGCGGACGATTTCATTCAGACCAACATCGTCGGCACGTTTAGTCTGCTGGATGCCGCACGGCACTATTGGGATGGGCTTGACTCTCGCCGCAAGAGTGCCTTCCGCTTTCTGCATGTCTCGACCGATGAGGTCTACGGCTCGCTCGGCGACGAGGGCCTCTTCGAGGAAACGACGCCTTACGATCCCTCCTCGCCCTATTCCGCCTCCAAGGCCGCGAGCGACCATCTGGCGATCGCCTGGCACCGAACCTACGGCATGCCCGTCGTCGTCTCGAATTGCTCCAACAACTACGGCCCGTTCCATTTCCCGGAAAAGCTCATTCCGCTGATGATCCTGAACGCACTGGAGGGCAAGCCTCTTCCCGTTTACGGCAATGGCGTGAATGTGCGCGACTGGCTCTATGTCGAAGACCACGCCCGCGCGCTCTTCACGATCGCATCCAGAGGGCGCCCCGGAGAAAAATACAATGTGGGCGGCCGCAATGAGCGCAGGAACATCGATGTCGTTCATCGCATCTGCGCTATTCTCGACGGCGTCTACAGTGAAAAGGGACCGCATGCGCGTCTGATTGCCAACGTCACGGACCGTCCCGGACACGACGCACGCTATGCGATCGACGCCTCGAAACTCGAAAGCGAACTCGGCTGGAAGGCGCAAGAAACCTTCGAAACCGGCATAGAGAAGACCGTGCACTGGTACTTGGAAAACGCATGGTGGTGGAGGCCGCTGCGCGAAAACGTCTACTCCGGCGAACGCCTCGGCGTTTTCAAGGGACGATAAGCGATGCGCATAGCCGTCACCGGCAAACAGGGCCAGGTCGTTCAGTCGCTGCTCAGACGCGGCGCCGAAACGGGCGTCGAAATCAACGCGGTCGGGCGCCCGGAAATGGACCTTGCGGATCCTGCGAGCATCGCAGCCGCTTTCTCGGCTTTGCGCCCGGATGTGATCGTCTCGGCGGCTGCCTATACGGCGGTCGACAAGGCCGAGAGCGAAGCCGAGCTTGCTTTTTCCGTCAACGCGGCAGGCGCCGGGGCGGTCGCCGAGGCTGCCGCGCGAATAGGGGCCCCGGTCATCCACATTTCGAGCGACTACGTCTTCAGCGGCGACAAGGCCTCCGCCTATTCCGAAGAGGATGCGACGGCGCCGATCTCCGTCTACGGACGCTCGAAGCTCGCGGGCGAGAAGGCCGTCGCGGCGGCGAGCCCGAACTACGTCATCTTGCGCACCGCCTGGGTCTATTCGCCCTTTGGCACCAATTTCCTGAAAACGATGCTCCGACTTTCCGAGACGCGCGATCATCTTCGCGTTGTCGCCGATCAGACTGGATGCCCGACCTCGGCGCTCGACATCGCCGACGCGATTCTTGCGATCGCATCCCGTATCGTAGCGGACCCTGAGCCATCGCTGCGCGGCACTTTCCACCTGACCGGCAGCGGCGAAGCAAGCTGGGCGGACTTCGCTGAAGAGATATTCACGGAGCTTTCTAAATCCGGCGGCAGAAACGTCGGCGTCGAGCGCATCCCGACGGCGGACTATCCGACACCGGCGACGCGTCCTGCCAAATCACGTCTCAACGGTGACAAGCTCGCCAGAACATATGGAATCCGGCTTCCGGAGTGGAAGCAGTCCATGAAAATTGTCATGCAAGACCTTTTGAATAAGGGTCTTTAGGGAGAAGGGCATGAAGGGAATAATTCTCGCCGGCGGCACGGGCACGCGTCTGCATCCGATCACGCAGGCCGTCTCGAAACAGTTGATGCCGGTCTACGACAAGCCGATGATCTACTATCCGCTGACGACGCTCATGCTCGCGGGCATCAGGGAGTTGCTGATCATCACCACGCCTCACGACGTCGAAGCCTTCAAGCGCCTTCTCGGCGACGGCTCGCAATGGGGAATTTCGCTGACTTATGCCGTACAGCCGAGCCCGGACGGCCTCGCCCAGGCCTTCATCATCGGCGCCGACTTCGTGCACGGCGACAGCTCGGCACTCGTTCTCGGCGACAACATCTTCTACGGGCACGGACTGCCGGAAATCATGAAATCCGGCACGAGCCGGCGGGAAGGCGCGACGGTGTTCGCATATCACGTCACCGATCCTGAACGCTATGGCGTTGTCGGCTTTGACGAAAAGATGAATGCGCTATCGATCGAGGAGAAGCCGAAGAAGCCAAAATCGAACTGGGCGGTGACCGGCCTCTATTTCTACGATCAGCAGGTGGTCGATATCGCCGCCAACCTGAAGCCATCACCGCGCGGCGAACTGGAAATCACCGACGTCAACCGCACCTATCTCGAGCGCGGCCAGCTTTTCGTGGAGCTGATGGGCCGGGGCTATGCCTGGCTCGATACCGGCACGCCGGACAGCCTGCTCGATGCCGCAGGTTTCGTCAGCACGCTGGAGAAACGCCAGGGCTTCAAGATCGCCTGTCCCGAAGAAGTCGCCTGGCGCATGGGTTACATCTCGCAGGACGACCTCGCCAAGCTCGCGGAGAAGCTCGGCAAGAGTGCCTACGGCCAGTATCTGACCAAGCTGTCCCCGGATTGGTGAGCTATCCGGCCGGCGCAGTACAACGGCGAGATCATTCAATTTTCGCGTTAGAGCGCCGCGTCCAATTCCGGTTTTTGGGTTATGCAGCAGGGAATTCAGCCAGCCGGGCGGCGTAACGCGCCATGGTGTCGACTTCGAAATTGACGAAATCGCCCGCCTTGCGCTCACCCCAGGTAGTCACCTCAAGCGTGTGCCGGATGAGCAGCACATCGAAATCCGTGCCGTCGACGGCATTGACCGTCAACGAAGTACCGTCGAGTGCGATCGAACCCTTGGGTGCGACGAATTTCGCCAGATGTTCGGGCGCGCGCAGACGGTAGCGAGTGGCGTCGCCCTCTGCTGTCACCGAAAGGATTTCCGCCTTACCGTCGACATGGCCGGAAACGATGTGACCGCCGAGTTCATCGCCGATCTTCAGCGACCGTTCGAGGTTGATGCGGCTACCTTCCTGCCAGGCGCCGATCGTCGTCAGCCGCAGCGCCTCTTCCCAGGCCTCGACCTCAAACCAGCGGCCGTTGCTGCCTTCCTGCGGCAGACCGGTGACGGTGAGGCAAATGCCGGAATGAGAGATGGATGCGCCCATATCGATGGTTGCCGGGTCGTAACTCGTCGCAACGCGGAGCTTGATGCCCTCCTTCAACGGCGAAACGGATTCGATCTTGCCGATATCGGTGACTATTCCGGTGAACATCAAAGCCCTCTTTCGTATTCGTCCAGGCGATCGCCGCCGAACATCAGCGTGCCCGTATGGGCAAAACCCGATGGTATGTCGGTAGCATCAAGCGGGGATTCAATACCGCGCTCGCCGATGACAACAGGCGCCTGATAAAGCTGGATGCGGTCGACCAGGCCAGCCTCGAGGAAAAGCCGCGCCGTCTTTGCACCGCCCTCGACCAGAAGCGAGGAAATACCGCGCGTCGCGAGTGCCGGCAAGAGGACTTCCGGATGATAGGGATTGCAATGGACGACCTCGACGCCGGCGGCTTCGAGGGCTGCGCGGCGAGATTCCATCTCTGTGGATGCGATATCCCCCTCTGCCTGCGACAATGATCCTTCCTCGCTCGCTACCACGATGACCGGCACCTCCCGCGCCGTTGCGACGAGCTTGCTGGTCAGCGGTAGTGCCAGGGAAGGATCGAGGACGATGCGGGTCGGCGATTGCGATTCAAGACCTGGCGAACGCACCGTCAGCAGCGGATCATCAGCAATCGCGGTGCCGATGCCGACCAGGATCGCATCGGTTTCGGCGCGTAGCGCCTGCACCTGGGCTCGGGCCTCCGGGCCTGTTATCGCCACATGCCCTGCCCCCTGGCGGCCGATCATGCCATCGGCGGAAACGGCAAGTTTGAGAGTCACATAGGGCCGGTTCTTCGTCTGGCGGGTGAGATAGGCGGCAAGCGACTGCCGGCCCTCCGCCTCCAGCGCGCCGGTATCCACCTCTATGCCGGCTTCGCGCAGCATGGCGATGCCGCGGCCGGAGACCCGCGGATCGGGATCGGTGACGCTGATGACGACGCGGGCAACGCCATAGGCGATCAGCGCCTCGGCGCAGGGCGGCGTCCTGCCGTGATGCGAGCAGGGTTCGAGCGTCACATAAGCGGTGGCGCCGCGGGCGAGCACGCCGGCCTCAGCGAGCGCCTGCGTCTCGGCATGCGGGCGGCCGCTGAGCGCCGTAACCGCACGGCCGACGATGACGCCGTCCTTGACGATCAGACAACCGACGGAGGGGTTGGTGGCGGTGCGGCCAAGATGCCAGCGCGACAGGCGGATCGCCGCCGCCATGAAACGTTCGTCATGCGGCGTGATGCTCATGGCTCACCTGTCCAGCGGGTCGCGGGCGATCTTGGCGTTGATTTCGGAAATGACCTTCTCGAAATCCTCGGCAAGCGAGAAATCCCGATAGACCGAGGCGTAGCGCACGAAGCCGACATCATCGAGGCTTTTCATGGCTTCCAGCACCTGCAGGCCGATCTGCTCGGAGGAGATTTCGGTCTCGCCGGAGCTTTCAAGCCGCCGCACGATGCCGGAGACGGCGCGCTCGATGCGGTCCCGCTCGACCGGGCGTTTGCGCAGCGCCACCTCGAAGGAGCGCACCAGCTTGTCGCGGTCGAAGGGCACCTTGCGGCCGGTCTTCTTGATGACCATCAACTCGCGCAGTTGCACGCGCTCGAACGTGGTGAAGCGGCCGCCGCAATCGGGACAGATACGCCGCCGGCGGATGGACGTGTTGTCCTCCGCCGGGCGCGAATCCTTGACCTGGGTATCTTCCGAACCGCAATAGGGGCAGCGCATCCCTGCTCCTTATCCCAAGTAATCATACATGGGGAAGCGGTCGGTGAGGCTGACCACCTTGCCGCGCACCGCGGCTTCGACGGCGGCGTTGCCTTCATCGGAATTGGCGACCTTCAGGCCGTCGAGAACCTCGACGATGAGATTGCCGATCTCGCGGAATTCGGCTTCCTTGAAGCCGCGGGTCGTTCCAGCAGGCGCGCCGAGGCGCACACCCGAGGTGACGAAGGGCTTTTCCGGATCGAAGGGAATGCCGTTCTTGTTGCAGGTGACGTAGGCGCGGCCGAGGGCTGCCTCGGCGCGCTTGCCAGTGGCATTCTTCTTGCGCAGGTCGACCAGCATCAGGTGGTTGTCGGTGCCGCCGGAGACGACGTCAAGGCCACCCGATATCAGCGTTTCGGCCAGCGCCTTGGCGTTCTTGACGACCTGGGCGGCGTAATCCTTGAACTCCGGCTGCAACGCCTCTTTGAAGGCGACCGCCTTGGCGGCGATGATGTGCATCAGCGGGCCACCCTGCAGGCCAGGGAAGACGGCCGAATTGAACTTCTTCGCCAGATCCTCGTCATTGGTGAGGATGACGCCGCCGCGCGGGCCGCGCAACGACTTGTGGGTCGTCGTCGTCGCGACATGGCAATGCGGGAACGGCGACGGATGAACGCCACCGGCGACAAGACCGGCGATATGGGCCATGTCGACCATGAGGTAGGCGCCAACCGAATCGGCGATCTCGCGGAAGCGCTTCCAGTCCCAGATGCGGGAATAGGCTGTGCCGCCGGCGATGATGAGCTTCGGCTTGGTTTCCTCGGCCTTGCGGGCGACTTCATCCATGTCGAGCAGGTTGTCGCCTTCGCGCACGCCGTAGGAGACGACGTTGAACCACTTGCCGGACATGTTGACCGGCGAACCATGCGTGAGGTGGCCGCCCGAATTCAGGTCGAGACCCATGAAGGTGTCGCCGGGCTGCAGCAGCGCCAGGAATACGGCCTGGTTCATCTGCGAACCGGAATTCGGCTGGACGTTGGCGAAATTGACGCCGAACAGCTTCTTGGCGCGCTCGATCGCCAGTTCCTCGGCGATATCGACGAACTGGCAGCCGCCGTAATAACGCTTGCCGGGATAACCCTCGGCATATTTGTTGGTCATGATGGAGCCCTGGGCTTCCAGCACGGCGCGGGAGACGATGTTCTCAGAAGCGATCAGTTCGATCTCGTGCCGTTGGCGACCGAGTTCCTTTCCGATCGCGCCGAAAATATCCGGATCGACGTCCGCAAGCGAGCGATTGAAGAAGGATTCGGTGGAAGCATTGGTCATGGGCGGGCTCCTCAACTGGAATGCGTTGAGGTATTAGCCTTCCGCTTTGGCGAGGGCAATACGAAGAACGACATTTGCTGAGCAAAGCGCGCGCTCACGCTCTTTTGCGGCCGCGCCGCGCCGATCCTTGGCGACCATACTACAGCGCCGCGCGTCTTTCAGACGCGCAAAGGACGCTGTAGCACTTTGAAGTGCTGCATAATTTTGTCCTTAAATCGATGCCGATTTAAAGAATTATGCAGTAGCAGCGTCTCCCCGGACATAAAAAAACCGCGCCGGAAAAGCGCGGTTTTCAAATTGCGATGCGGAGGTCGCCGCTTACTGGACAGGCTGTTCCATGCCCGCTGTGGTGTCGAGCGCCAGCTCGGCATTGCCGTCCATCTGATAGATGTCGTCGCGGAACTGGACGATGCCGTCGGGCATACCCCAGGCGGAGATATAGACGAAATAGACCGGAACTTCCGTGGCGAGCTTGACCGGCGTGTTGACGCCGGTTGCAATCACCTGCTCCATCTGCTGGCGGTTCCAGCCGGGGGTCTCGCGCAACAGCCAGTTCGACAAGTCGCGCACGTTCTGGACGCGGACGCAGCCCGACGATTCAAAGCGCATCAGCTTGTTGAACAGGCCCTGTTGCGGCGTGTCGTGCATGTACTCGCCGTTTTTGTTGTAGAAGTTGATCTTCGTCGACGCCATGGCGTTGGTCTTGCCGGGGTCCTGACGGAACATCAGGTTCGGCGCCTCGCCGTTCCAGTCGATGGTTTCGGGGGCGACTTCATTGCCCTTGCCGTCGAGCAGACGAATGGCATTCTTTTCGAGATAGGTCGGATCCTTGCGCATCAGCGGCATGATGTCTTTCTCGACGATCGAGCGCGGTGCCGTCCAGTAAGGATTGAGGATGACCTCGTAGATCTTCGAATTGACGAGATGCGTCGGGCGGCTCAAGCGGCCGACAACCGCTGTGTGGCGCGTCGCGACACTGCCGTCTTCGACAGCCTCCACATAGGCTGCCGGGATGTTGACCATCAGGTGACGGCGGCCCAAGTCTTCAGGGAAGGTCTGCAAACGGACGACATTGGTGTTCAGCTGCTGCAGGCGGACATCGGCGGGGATGTTCATCGCCTTCAGCGTAAATTCGCCGAGAACCCCATCTGCCGGCAGGCCGTGACGCGCCTGGAAGCGCTTGACGGCGCCGTCGACATAGGAATCGAAGGCATTGGACAGGCCGGCCTCGCGCGGCAGATCGCCGGTGATCGCGAGACGCTGGCGCAGCGCCTGGACGGCGGGAGAGCTGACGCCGAGCTGCAGGCGCTGGTCACCGGGATTGACCTCAGGCCAGCCACCGGCTGCGGCGATCTGCTGATACTGCATGATCGCCTGCTGGGCGCTCGCGACCGATTGGGGGCCAAGGATCGGCGTGTTGGAAACCATGGCGGTCGCCGTGCGCGACGCCGCCTTGGCGTCGAACTGGTCGTCCCAGTTGCCGCGGCGCGGCGCATTGATCAGCGTATCGAGCGCCGATTGCGCGAATGCCGGCGCGGCAAGCGCGCTTGCGCCAACCGTTGCCGCAGACGCAAGGAAGGCGCGGCGCGAGAGTGCTTCAATTCCGTTTTTCTTCGACATAGTCCCAACCACTGACTGCGGCGATAAAGAGATGCCGCGGGCTCTTTGCGATATCACTGCGCTTTAACGCAGATCCCAGTCCATTCGTTGTCCCGGCGCAACGAAAAATTCCGCTTGCCCCATCACAAGATTGCGATGCGGCAGCCTGAACATTCCTGATCGGTCTATTGAAAGCGCCGGTTGTTAAGCCTTCCGCTGCCACACCAATATGGCCAATTCGTGTTGCCGGGCCGGAAGACGGACTTGCCGAATGCCGGAAACAGGACGCAACGAACCATATGACGGGTAAAGCGTGCGGGTTAATAACGGCTAAAAAACGGCTTGAATACCGGGCTTTGCGCTTGCCTGCCATGCGTTGCAAAGATGCCACGCGGATCAAACGGCAAATCGGACGTGCAGGGAACACGTCCGATTTTCTGCAACCCTGGAAGGAGGTCAGGGGTCTTAGAGACGATACAGGATCTGGTCGTTCCAGAAACGGTCCAGACGCTGGAGCAGCTTGTTCATCTGGGTGAACTCGTCGGTGCCGATGCCGCCGACCTTGTCGATCGAGGCGATGTGGCGTTCGTAGAGCTTGGCCACCGTTTCGGCGATGTCCTGGCCGGTTTCGGTCAGGCTGATGCGGACCGAGCGACGGTCGATGCGCGAGCGCTGGTGGTTGATGAAGCCGAGATCGACCAGCTTCTTGACGTTGTAGGAAACGTTGGAGCCGAGATAGTAGCCACGCGAGCGCAGCTCGCCTGCGGTCAGCTCGGAATTGCCGATGTTGAAAAGGAGCAGCGCCTGGATGGCGTTGACGTCGCTGCGACCCTGACGGTCGAATTCGTCCTTGATGACATCGAGAAGACGACGGTGCAGACGTTCAACGAGATGAAGGGATTCCATGTAAAGATCACGGATGTCGTGGTCCTGCTGGTCACGGAAGGTCGATACCGCCTGCGGCTTGATTTTCGTGTTCATATTAACTGCCTCACTGTTTGTTTGGCGGTGTGTTTTCTTCCCGCCTTGAGTGAGACCCTATCGAATACATATAAAATTCGACTTAAACCGCAGGCTTAACGGAGCCTTACCGGTAACTCCACGTTGTCTCAGGGTAAATCAACACTTACCTGGCGGCGATGCCGGCGCTTTTCCAGCCAGAGCAGCAGGCGGAAAATCAAGTAGACCACGGCGACGATGACATGCAGCAGGATGATCAGTTGGTTGGGGCCGAAAATATCCGGCAGCAGGCCATACATGAGGATCTGCCCGCCGGCGGCCAGCACCCAGATGACCGGTCCCCAGGAGACGGTGAGCCAGAGGCCGAGGGAGGCGACGGGGAAGAGCACGGCGAGGCTGGTGCTCGCCACCTTCCACGGCAGGCTCAAAAGATCGAAGCGGCCAGCGCCGACCAGCGAATAGCCGACGAGCATCGCCCAATATTGCAGGCCGAACCAGAAGCAGGATACGGCAACCAGTCTCAGGAAGAGAATGAAGAGGATATCCGCCAATGTGCGTTTCGGTATCGTCGGGGATTCGGTTTCCATAGCGCAGACATCGGTTTGGGGTTGCATCTTCACAAGGGCGTCCGAGCGTCTGGCAAGACGCGCCAGGGACGCTCTATAACATTGAGTTGGCGCATAACCGCGAAAATCGACTCCGATTTTCGCGGTTATGCGCCAGAGGTTTTTCCGCCGCGGCCAATCGTCCGGTTTGGATTTTCCAGGCGCCATGATAATGAGCGCTCCGATAAATGGAATGGGCCAGGGACAGATATCATGCAGGACAGGACGCATCTCGTCGACGACATCACCGGTCATCGCCGCATGCGGCGCAACCGCAAGGCGGATTGGACACGCCGCCTGGTACAGGAAAACCGGCTGACGGTCGACGACCTGATCTGGCCGATCTTCATCGTGCCGGGTTCCGGCATCATCGATCCGATCCCGGCCATGCCGGGCGTCAACCGGATGAGCATCGACAAGGCCGTCGAAGCCGCACGCGAAGCGGCCGGCCTCGGCATTCCGGCCCTTGCCACCTTTCCGAATATCGAGATGGAGCTGCGCGACGAGACCGGCTCGAACAGTCTCGAAGCCAACAACTTGATCAATCAGGCGACGGCGGCGATCAAAAAGGCGGTGCCTAATATCGGCGTCATCACAGATGTCGCGCTCGATCCCTTCACCAGCCACGGCCATGACGGCATTCTCAAAGGCGGCGAGATCGTCAATGACGAGACGGTCGACCAGGTGGCGCGCGCCGCCGTGATGCAGGCAGATGCCGGCGCCGACATCATCGCGCCGTCGGAAATGATGGACGGACGCATCGGCGCGATCCGCATGGCGCTCGATGCGGCCGGCCACCAGAGCGTCGGCATCATGAGCTATGCGACGAAATTCGCCTCGGCCTTCTACGGTCCCTATCGCGAGGCGATCTCGACGGGCGGGCTGCTGAAAGGCGACAAGAAGACCTATTATATCGACCCCGCCAACGGCACCGAGGCGATCCGCGACGCGGCCCTCGACGTCGAGGAAGGCGCCGACATGCTGATGGTCAAGCCCGGCCTGCCCTATCTCGATATCTGCTGGCGAATGAAGGAGGCCTTTGGCCTGCCGACCTTCGCCTACCAGGTTTCCGGCGAATATACGCAGATCAAGGCGGCGGCGATGAATGGCTGGATCGATGGCGAGCGAGCGATGCTCGAAACGCTGCTGTCGTTCAAGCGGGCGGGATGCGACGGTGTCCTCACCTATTTCGCGGTCGAAGTGGCGAAAATTCTCGCAAAGCGGTGATTGGGCCGAACCGGCCGAAAATCATCCGAATCTAGAGCAAATATTGCATTTTGCCCTGCCGATACCATATCAGCGGCATCGTTTTTCCGCAGGAGATTGAGATGAGCTACAACCCCAATCCGCTTTATGCCGCACCGGAGGACTGGCGCGCCTATAGCGGCGTGTTGAGCCGCCGGGTCTTCGCCTTCATACTAGACTACGTCATCGTGGCGCTGCTCTGCATTCCCGCGGCGATCGTGCTGTTCTTCCTGTCGATCGTCACGCTGGGGCTCGGCTTCCTGCTCTACCCTGCCCTCTTCGTCATCGTCGCCGGCATTTACTTCGGCCTGACGGTGGGCGGACCGAGCCAGGCCTCGCTCGGCATGCGCGCCATGGGGATCGCAATCGTGCGCGTCGATGGACGGCCGATGGATTTCATGACGGCGATCGTGCATCTGGCACTGTTCTGGATCCTCAACTCGGTGCTGACGCCACTCATTCTGCTTGCCGGCCTGTTCATCGAACGCAGCCGTCTCGTCCACGATCTGCTTGTGGGCACGGCGACGGTGCGCACCGCCTGAGACTTTGGCTGAGACTTTGGCTGAAACCCTAACTGCGATCCCAGGGCGGAGACGAAATAAAGTCTCCGCCTTCCCTTTGCCGGCAGGCGCCGGCGCTCCATATTTAAAATTAGAAGACTGATATGAAGGGCGAAAAGCGCCCCGCTGTTGACGTTTTTTATTCTTAGGTCATGCTGTCAGGAAACGGCACGGTCTCGACAAGGAAATTTCCGCGACAAATGAATACGCAGACGACGCCATCACCGCAGTTTTATCTGACGGCTCCGGCTGCGTGTCCGTACCTGCCGCATGAGATGGAGCGCAAGGTGTTCACCCATCTGGTCGGCCCGCGCGCCGCCGAGATGAACGACATCCTGACGCAGGGCGGTTTCCGCCGCTCGCAGAACATCGCTTATCGCCCGGCCTGCGAATCCTGTCGCGCCTGCGTTTCCGTGAGAATTCTCGCCCAGGAATTCGAGCCGACGAAATCGATGAAGCGGGTGCTTGCCGAGAATTCCGACGTCATCGCCACCGAATTCGCGGCCCAGCCTTCCAGCGAGCAATATTCGCTCTTCCGACGCTATCTCGATTTTCGCCACCAGCAGGGCGGTATGTCCGACATGACCGTGCTCGACTATGCAATCATGGTCGAAGACACGCATGTGAATACGAGAATCATCGAATACCGCCGGCGCGAAGAAGGCTCCGGACTGGAGCAGCGGCCAAAGGGCGAGCTGCTTGCCGCCGCCCTCACCGACACGATGAGCGACGGGCTGTCGATGGTCTATTCCTATTTCAATCCGGCACTCGAGCGGCGTTCACTCGGCACCTTCATGATTCTCGATCATGTCAGACGCACGAAAGCGCTGGGGCTGCCGCATGTCTACCTCGGCTACTGGGTTCAAGGGTCGCGGAAAATGGACTACAAGACGCGCTTCCAGCCGCAGGAGCATCTGACCCCGCGCGGCTGGGAACGCTTCGATTCCTCGTCCATGCCCGAGAGCACCCACGACTGAATGTTCCCCACCGCTCTTTCCGACCATCGGAAGGGCCTGCTGCTGACGGCGATCGGCGGGCTGGCGCTTTCTATGGATATCCCGCTGATGAGGCTCGCCAACGGCGAGCTGTGGTCGATTCTTGCGGCGAGAAGCATCGCGACCCTTGGCGTGACGCTGCTGGTGGCAACCGCGCTCAGGATCGCCAAGGGGCGATGGCCAGTGCTCGTGCCGGGCTGGCCGGGCCTCGTCACCGGTCTGCTCTACGGGCTGACGACGGTGGTCTTCCTTCTCGCCGTTTTCAACACCTCGACGGCCAATGTCGTTTTCATCGTCGCCTTCAATCCGATGTTCGCCGCCCTGCTTTCCTGGATTTTCCTCAAGGAGCGGCCGGCGCTGGCAACACTGCTCGCCATGGCGGCGATGATCTTCGGCGTCGGCCTGATCGTGCGGGACGGGCTTTCGGGCGGCCATCTCTTCGGCGATATCATGGCGCTGCTTACCGCCTTCATCATTGCCGCCGCCATCACCATCAGCCGCGCCTCTCGCCGGGAGATGGGCTTCGTCTCGCTGCTTTCGACGGTGCTGCCGGCGGCGATCGGCCTGATCTCGGTCATGCCGGCAGGCGGTTTTTCGATCGAGCATCCCGCCTGGATCCTCTTCAACGGCGCGGTGATGATGCCTCTCGCCTTCTGGTGTCTGGCGACCGGGCCGCGTTACCTCTCCGCGCCGGAGGTGGGCATGTTCTACCTGCTCGAAACCGTGCTCGCACCGATCTGGGTCTGGCTGATCTTTGCGGAAACGCCGGCGCCGATGACGCTGGTCGGCGGCGGCATCCTGGTGGCGGCGATCGCAGCCCATTCCGTCTGGATAGTGCGGAGGAAAAGCACCGTTCAAATGGCAGGCTAAAGCATGTCGCGCAAAAGTGTGCAGCGGTTTTGCGACAACGACATGCGAAAACAGAGACCTAAAGCGCAAGGAGCGCATCTGAAAGATCGCGACGCGCTTTAGGACGTTGTCGCCTACTCGGCCTCATGTTATAACTCGGTTACCCCACAGAGGACGAAGCGATGAACGTCACGATCCGCAAGATCGGCAATTCCGAGGGTATTATCATCCCTAAGGAAACCCTCGACCGTCTTGGATTGAAGACCGGCGATTCACTGGAATTGCAGATAGAAAACGGCGGCATCACTTTGAAGCCGGCCGATGAGGATTTGTCTCATCAGCTCGAGGCGGCGCGATATTTCATGGACAAGTATAAGGTTGCTTTGAAAAAGCTGGCCGGATAATGGCCTTTAAATTTCTGACGAGACCATTGGTCGAGAGCCTGCAGAAAATGCAGATCGAGCGCTTCGGCGGTCTCGCAGGACTGAGTGACGAAGGCGCGCTGGAATCTGCTCTCGGCCGGCCGATGCACAAGGCAAATTACGGCGGCGACAACGTCATTGAACTCGCCGCCGGCTATCTTTTTCGGTCTTGCCCGCAACCACGCGTTCGTCGACGGCAACAAGCGGATCGCGATCGTAACCGCCGGTGTATTCCTTCTCGAAAACGGTTACGAGATCGAAACGACCGATGCCAATCTCTACGCTTTCGTTCTTGCCGTAGCCGCCGGCGAGATCGACGAAGAAGGCGCGACCCGCTTCCTGCGGGATTTCAGCCTACCGCTCAGCCCGTCGCCTTGAGCTGCTGCTGCTCCAGTTCCCTGCCAAGCCCCTCGACCACATGCGCCCAGCCTTGCCGGGTCTTTTCCTCGTGTTCGGCCCATTCGGCGCACATTTCATGGGTCAGCGTCAGGCGGCTGCCGCCGCCGAGAGGCTCGATGTTGATCTCGACGCGGTCGCAATTGTGGTCGTGCTCCTCGACGGAAAAGCTGAAGACCATGCGCTGCGGGCGCTTCAGTTCCAGGAAGACGCCCTGGTGAAAGGCGTCGCCGGTCGGGCGGCGGTCGACGACGAAGAAACGGCCGCCGACATGCGGATCGATATCGGCGCGGATGACGTGACCGTTATCGGTCGCAAACAGGAAGCGGCGGGCGATTTCGGGGTTGAGCCAGGCGTCGTACACGACGGCGGGCGGCACCCTATAGGTCTGGCTAACATGCAGTTTGATGGTGCTGGCGGGCATCTATTTTCCTCCGGTAACGGCGCGCACACTCCTCCCGTGCGCGGCCTGCGGCCATTCCGTCCGCCTCCGGAGCCGGCCTGCTCATACTTTTGCTAACAAGATTGAGATAGGGGAATTGTCGCGCCCGCCAAGAGTCGGGCGCGGAATATACTGGATCATTCCTTCAATCAGAATCGATTGAAGGATAAAATCATCCAGCAATTCAGCGGGTTACAGCGCCTTTTGTACGTCTGAAAAGACGCACGGCGCTGTCGTGTCCTAGAGCATGATGTCGAAAAGTGTGAGCGGTTTTCGGACGACATCATGCTCTAATTACTTAAATTAGAACATGATTCAGATTTTAGGCCGAACAGGCCTAAAATCATCCTGTTCTAGCCAGCGAATTTGCCGCTGCGCGGAAAACCCTTCGGCACGGTGCGGCCGGCGGTGGCGCGATCGGCCAGCCATTCGGCAAGCTCGTCCTTGTTCTTCGTGAAGGTGCGGCCGGCGCTGTCTTCCCAGACGAGGCCGTCCGATATCGCGAAGCAGCGGACGTCGGAAATGCCGCCATCCTTGTAACGCTGCAGACGTACGCCTTTGCCGCGCGACATTTCCGGCACCTGCGCCAGCGGGAAGACCAGCAGTTTGCGGTTTTCGCCGACGACGGCGACATGGTCGCCACTGACGGGCACGAGCAGCTGCGTTTCCTCGGGCAGCCCGACGTTCATGATCTGCTTGCCCTTACGGGTATTGGCGACCAGCTCGGCTTCGGGAACAACGAAGCCGTTGCCGGCGGTCGAGACGATCAGCTGCTTGCGTGAGGGATCATGGACGAAAGCGGTCAGCACCGCCTGGTCGTTATCCATATCGACAATGATGCGCAGCGGCTCGCCGTGGCCGCGGCCGCCCGGCAGCTTGTCGCCGCCGAGCGTGAAGGCCTTGCCGCCTGTCGTGAGGATCAGGATCTTATCCGTCGTCTGCGCCGGGAAAGCGATCTTCAAGCCGTCGCCTTCCTTGAAGGTCAGCGTCGCCGTATCGGCGATATGGCCCTTCAACGCGCGGATCCAGCCCTTTTCGGAAATGACGACGGTGATCGGTTCCTTCTCGATCATCGCCTGCTGGATTGCTTCCTCGTCGGTCTCGGGCGCATCGGCAAACTGGGTGCGGCGGCGGCCGATCTCGGTCGCCTTGGCAAATTTCTTCTTCACTTCGCCGATTTCCCAGGCGACCGTCTGCCACTGCTTGTCGTCGGAGGAAAGCAGCGTCTCGATCTCGCCCTTTTCCTTGGTGAGTTCGTCGAATTCCTTGCGGATCTCGAACTCTTCCAGCTTGCGCAAGGCGCGCAACCGCATATTGAGGATCGCCTCGACCTGATTGTCGGTGAGATCCCAGCGCGCCATCATGACCGGCTTCGGCTCGTCCTCCTCGCGGATGATGCGGATGACCTCATCGATGTTGAGGTAGGCGACCAGCAGGCCGCTGAGGATTTCAAGGCGTCTGTCGATTGCCGCCAGACGGAAGCGCGAGCGACGCTGCAGAACTTCGCGGCGGTGGTCCAGCCACTCCTTCAACACCTCGTTCAGCGCCATGACCCGCGGGATGCGGCCCATGGAGAGCACGTTCATGTTGAGCGGGAATCGGCTTTCGAGCTCCGTCAGCTTGAACATCGATTCCATCAGGATCGTCGGATCGACGCTGCGGGTCTTCGGCACCAGGACGACACGGATGTCTTCGGCCGATTCGTCGCGGATATCTTCCAGCAGCGGCAGCTTGCGGGCGATCAGCAGCTCGGCGATCTTCTCGATCAGCCGCGATTTCTGCACCTGGAAGGGAATTTCGGTGATGACGATCTGATAGCCGCCGCGGCCGAGATCTTCCGTCTGCCATTTCGCCCGCACGCGGAAACCGCCGCGGCCGGTGCGGTAGCTCTCGATGATGCTGTCGCGGCTGTCGATGATGATGCCGCCGGTGGGGAAATCCGGGCCGGGAATGAATTCGACCAGCTTTTCGACGGTCGCATCGGGATGTTTGATCAGATGCAGGGCGGCGTCGCAAAGCTCGTGGGCATTGTGCGACGGGATCGAGGTCGCCATGCCGACGGCGATGCCGGAGGAGCCGTTGGCGAGCAGGTTCGGGAAGGCGCCGGGAAGAACGACCGGCTCGGAATTCGATTCGTCGTAAGTGTCGCGGAAATCGACGGCATCCTGATCGATGCCTTCGAGCAGCAGTTCGGAGACCGCCGTCATCTTCGATTCGGTGTAACGCATGGCGGCGGGGCTGTCGCCGTCGATATTGCCGAAATTGCCCTGGCCGTTGACCAGCGTGTAGCGCTGCGAGAAATCCTGGGCGAGACGGGCAAGCGCGTCGTAGATCGACTGGTCGCCGTGCGGATGGTAGTTACCCATCACTTCGCCGACGATCTTGGCGCATTTTCTGAAGGCCGAGTTCGGCCTCAGCCCCATCTCGTTCATCGCATAGACGATGCGGCGATGGACAGGCTTCAGCCCGTCGCGCACGTCAGGCAGGGCGCGGTGCATAATGGTCGACAGCGCATAGGCAAGATAACGCTGCTCGAGCGCCGCCTTGAGGTCGACCGGTTGGATGTGATCGTCGTCTCCGCCTGAAGGCGGCAAAATCTCTTGTCCCATAGGTTCTGACTAGCTCAGAAGAGGCCGGCGGGCAAGGAATCGGGGCCATTGCAGCTGTGGATGAAGTCTTGGGACTGACATCAAAGGATGAGACAAACGTTCCGCCGCAATTTGGACTTCGTTTGCCGTTCCTCTCAACAAAAATTTAGAGATCCGCAAATATAAAGCGGGCCTAATCCGTAGTAGCGTAACTGCAGATTTCCAACCGCCACCACGCCACCAGAGGAATCACCCCATGAACTTTTCCCGGACAACGCGGCTGATGCTGTCGGGCGCCGCCTTTTTCTCACTCGCCGGTTCGGCTTTCGCCCTCGACGGCGCCGATCTGCTGAAGAAGCTCAATGCCGCCTATGCCGTACAGGGCGGAACGATTTCGGCTGACGCAGTCGATATCGACGGCACGACCGCGACGCTGAAGAATGTCAGCGTCAAATCGGCCGGCGGTGAAAGCTTGGCCGTCGGCGAAGTCACCCTTTCCGGCGTCGAAGAAGACGAGGATGGAGGCTATTACATCGAAGAAGCCGCATTCCCTGACATCAACACCACAAAAGACGGCGTCACCGTCACGGCGCAGGAGCTGACGCTCGGCGGCATCTCGATCCCGGCAACGGCGGGCGGCGACACGCTCGATACGATGATGCTCTACGAAACCGCTCATACCGGCCCGCTGAAGGTGGTCAAGGACGGCGCCGAACTGTTCTCGCTGCTCGAAACCGACGTCAATCTGACACTGCGCGAAGACGAATCCGGCTTCGATTTCGACGGCGCCTTCAAAAGCATGAAGGCCGACCTCAGCAAAGCCGAGGATCCGCAGAGCAAGGACGCGATCGAGAAGCTGGCACTGCAGCACGTCCAGGGCGACATCACCATGAAGGGCGCTTGGGAACTTGCACCCGGCACGATCGACATTTCGGAATTCGCCTTCGACTTCACCAACATCGGCAAGCTGAACCTTGGCTTCAAGATCTCGGGCTACACGATGGCCTTCGTCAAGTCGCTGCAGGATGCGATGAAGCAATCCGAAGCCAGTGCGAACAAGGAAGAATCGCAGCAGGCACTCGGTCTTGCCATGCTCGGCCTGATGCAGCAGCTGTCCTTCGAGGCCGCGCAGGTGCGCTTCGAAGATGCCTCGATCACCAAGCGCGCGCTCGATTATGCCGGTTCGCAGCAGAACATGTCGGGCAAGCAGATGGCGGATTCGCTGAAGGCGATGACGCCGATCATGCTGGCGCAGCTCAATATCCCGGAACTGCAGAACGCCGTTTCGGCCGCCGTCAGCACCTTCCTCGACGACCCGAAGAGCCTGACCGTCAAGGCCGCTCCTGAAAAGCCGGTGCCGTTCCCGACGATCGTGGGCGCCGCCATGGGCGCTCCGAACACGCTGCCGCAGGTGCTTGGCGTCAAGGTTACCGCCAACGACTGATCGCTTCGATCTTGCGACGAAAGGCCCGGCAATCCAGTGTTGTCGGGCCTTTTCGTTTTCAGGCGCGATGACGGGCGACCTCGGCGATGGCGAGGACTGAGAGATCAAGCAATTCCTCTAGCGATGCGCCGTCCCTCGCCTGCACCGACATGCCCTGGATGATGGCACAGAGGAACCGTGCCAGCGCGCGAGGGTTCGTCTCGGACTTCATGTCGCCCTCGCGGATGCCACGCTCGATCCTCGCCGTGAAAGCGTCCAGCGACCGACGGCGCATCGCTGCGACATGGTCGGCGATCACGGCATTCTCGCTGGCGCAGTTCAGCACGGCCGTCGAGATCATGCAGCCTTTCGGATGCTCCGGCGCCGAGAAAATCGCCGCCGAGCCCCGCAATATGCGCTCGAAGGCGGACACGGTGTCGATCGGCTCGCCGAGCGCGGAAAAAGTTTCGGAGCCCAGCCCTCGGTATTGCTCCAGCGCGGCGCGGTAAAGATCGGCCTTCGAGTTGAAGGCGGCATAGAGGCTTTGCGGCGTGATGCCCATGGCGGCAGTGAGATCGGCGATTGAGGCGCCCTCATATCCATGCGCCCAGAAGGTCTCGCGCGCCGCCGAGAGAACGGTCTCGCGGTCGAAGGCCGGCGGACGGCCGCGGCGGCGGGCGGTAGAATTTTCCACGTCTCGTCTATTTTTCACAATGATCACTCTAGAAATTCGAAACGACCTTCTATATTCAGGAACGGTCATTGTGATTATAGAAGGTTTAATCTGATGAGTCTTCCCCTCGAAATGGCAGACGCCTACAGGAATTCATCGCTTGCCGCAGCGGTCGATGCGGCCATCGCAAGCGCGCTCGACGACAAACGGCTTGTGGGAACGGTGGTGTTCGTCGCCCGCGACGGAGAGATCGTCCATCGCCGTGCCGCCGGTCTTGCCGACCGCGAGAACGGTCTGGCAATGCACGAGAACACTATCTTCCGGCTTGCCTCCATCACCAAGCCGATCGTCACCATCACCGCGATGCGGCTCGTCGAGCAGGGAAGAATCGGGCTCGACGACCCGGTGACGAGATGGCTGCCGGACTTCCGGCCGAGGCTGCCTGACGGTGGCGAAGCAACCATTCGCATCCGCCACCTGCTGACCCATACATCCGGGCTCGGCTACAGCTTCTCCGAAGAGGAAGGCGGTCCCTATGCCCGCGCCGGCGTTTCCGACGGCCTCGCCGAACCCGGACTGCCGCTGGCCGAGAACCTGCGGCGGATCGCCAGCGCGCCATTGCGCTTCGCGCCGGGCAGCGACTGGCAATATTCCATTGCCATGGATGTTCTCGGCGGCGTCATCGAGGCGGAAACCGGAGTGCCGCTGGGCGAGGCCGTCGCTGAACTGGTGACGAAACCGCTTGGCCTTGCCGATACCGCGTTTTCGGTTCGCGACCGCAGCCGGCTGGCAGCGGCCTATATGGACGCTTCACCGGAACCGGCTCTGATGGGCGAGACTGCGCTGGTGATGTCGCTGATGGGCCCCATCCGCTTCGCGCCGAACCGCATCTTCGATCCCGCCTCCTATCATTCCGGCGGCGCCGGCATGGCGGGAACGGCGGGCGATATCCTGGCCATACTCGAAACCATCCGTAGAGGTGGTGCACCGCTGCTCTCGATCGAAACCGTAGGGATGATGGCGACGGACCAGGCCGACGGCCACCGCCAGCAGCACGAACCCGGCTCCGGCTTTGGCTTTGGCTGGTCAGTCATCACCGATCCGGCCGAGGCAGGCGTCCCCTTCCCCAAGGGCACGCTGAAATGGGGCGGCGTCTATGGCCATAGCTGGTTCATCGACCCGGTTAATGGGCTGACCGTCGTTGCACTGACCAACACGACGCTGGAGGGCATGTGGGGCAGGTTCACAGTCGATCTTCGCGAGGCGATCTACGCGGCATTGTGAACGAACGATACAAGCAGAAAAGCCCGGCGATTGCCGGGCTTTTGCATTCGGGATCAGGCGATCTCAGTCCTTCTTGACCGGCGGGATCGGTCGGATCGAGAGCTCACGCAGCTGTGTCGGGCTTGCCGGGCTCGGCGCCCCCATCAGCAGGTCCTGGGCCTGCTGGTTCATCGGGAAGAGCGAGATTTCGCGCAGGTTCTTCGCGCCGACGAGCAGCATGATGATACGGTCGATACCGAAGGCAGCACCGCCATGCGGAGGCGCGCCATACTGGAAGGCGCGGTAGAGGCCGCCGAAACGGTCTTCGACATCCTGCTGGCTGAGGCCGACCTTCTCGAACGCGGCGACCATGGTTTCCGGCGACTGGTTACGGATCGAGCCCGAGGCGATTTCGAAGCCGTTGCAGACCGCGTCGTACTGGAAGGCCTTGATCGTCAACGGATCCTGGCTCTGCAGCGCTTCGAGGCCACCCTGCGGCATCGAGAACGGGTTGTGCGCGAAATCGACCTTCTTTTCTTCCTCGCTCCATTCGAAGAACGGGAAGTCGACGATCCAGCAGAGTTCGAAACGGTCGCGATCGACAAGGTCCAGCTCTTCGCCGGCCTTGGTGCGGGCTTCACCGGCAAACTTGTAGAACTTCGCCGGATCGCCTGCAACGAAGAAGCAGGCGTCCCCGTCCTCGAGGCCGAGCTGGGTACGGATCGCGTCGGTGCGCTCCTCGCCGATGTTCTTTGCAAGCGGGCCAGCGCCCTCGAGCTTGTCACCTTCCTTGCGCCAGAAGATGTAGCCGAGGCCAGGCTGACCGGTCGACTGCGCCCAGGCATTCATGCGATCGCAGAACGCTCTGGAACCGCCGGTCTTTGCCGGGATCGCCCAGATCTCAACCTTCGGGTTGGAGGCGATCATGCCGGCGAAGACCTTGAAGCCGGAGCCGGCGAAATGTTCGGTGACCGCTTCCATGACGATGGGGTTGCGCAGGTCCGGCTTGTCCGAACCATATTTACGGATCGCCACGTCATAGGGGATGCGCGGCCATTCCTTGGTGACCGGCTTGCCTTCAGCGAACTCTTCGAAAATGCCCGTCATCAGCGGACCCATCGTGTCCCAGACGTCTTCCTGGGTGACGAAGCTCATTTCGAGGTCGAGCTGGTAGAATTCGCCCGGCAGGCGGTCGGCGCGCGGGTCTTCGTCGCGGAAGCAGGGAGCGATCTGGAAATAGCGGTCGAAGCCCGCCACCATCAGCAGCTGCTTGTACTGCTGCGGCGCCTGCGGCAGCGCGTAGAAGGTGCCGGGATGGATACGGGAGGGCACGAGGAAGTCGCGCGCGCCTTCCGGCGAGGAGGCCGTCAGGATCGGCGTCGTATATTCGGTAAAGCCGACATTGCCCATTTCGCGGCGCATGGCGGAGATCACCTGGGTGCGCTTGACGATGTTCTTGTGCAGCGTTTCGCGGCGAAGATCGAGGAAGCGATACTTCAGGCGGACGTCTTCGGGATAATCCGGCTCGCCGAAGATCGGCAGCGGCAATTCCTTGGCGGCGGAAAGGACTTCTATCTCCTGCGCGTAGAGCTCGATCTCGCCGGTCGCCATGGTCTTGTTGACGGTGTCTTCGGTGCGCGCCTTGACGAGGCCATCGATACGGATGACCCATTCGCCGCGCACGGTCTCAGCCATCTTGAAGGCCGGGCTATCAGGATCGGCGACCACCTGGGTGATGCCGTAATGGTCGCGAAGGTCGATGAAGAGAACGCCGCCATGGTCGCGAACGCGGTGAACCCAGCCGGAAATACGGACGGTCGAGCCGACATCCGACTTGCGGAGGGCGGCACATGTGTGGCTGCGATAGCGATGCATGATCTCAAATCCTGGATGTGGCTTAAGACGGCAGCAAGGGTTCCAAGACCCTCAAGCGCCGACAAGAAAATCGGGCGGAAAAGCGCATGGACGCTCCGATTTGTCAAGGCTTGGCGCACGCGGCCGGGCGTTTGGCACGCGTTATGGCGAGGCTGCGACCCGTATGCTGCGGCAGTTTGGCCGCGCTTCCTGTATTGCTGAAGATGCTGGTCAACTTTAAAAGGATCGACATTCTTATCGTGGAGCCGCCGCATGCCTCTCCTTAGCCGCCGCAACCTCTTGAAGGCATCCGCTGTTGCGGGCGCCTATGGTGTCGGCATCGGCGTTGCCGGTAAATTCGGGCTTGCCGAGGCAGCTCCCGAGCCGACGCTGCTGACGGCGGTGAAGACCGAAGCCATGCTGACCGAGGCGGGACCGACCAGGGATATCATGAGCTGGAGCCATGACGGCATGCCGCCGGTCCTGCGGATGAGGAAGGGGCGGCCCTATGCGGCGCGGCTGAAAAACGGGCTCGACGAGCCGACGACGATCCACTGGCACGGGCTTCGCATCGACAACCGCATGGACGGTGTGCCGTTCATGACGCAGCCTTATGTCTACACCGGCGACAGCTTCGACTATGCCTTCACGCCGCCCGATGCCGGCACCTTCTGGTATCATCCGCATTGCAACACGCTGACGCAGATGGGCCACGGCATGACCGGCGTCATCGTCGTCGAGGACCCGGCCGATCCGGAATTCGATGCCGAGGTGGTGCTGAACCTGCGCGACTGGCGGCTCGGCGGCGACGGGCAGTTCATCGCCGCCTTCCGGCCGCGGGATGCTGCCAAGACCGGCACCTACGGCACGGTGCGCACCGCCAACTGGCATCAGGAACCACGATATGACGCGCCGGCCGGCGGGCTGGTGCGGCTGCGCATTGCCGTCACCGACGTGACGCGGATCTTCTCACTGAAGATGGAAGGCGCCGATGCCACCGTCATCGCGATCGACGGCAATCCGGTTCCGACGCGGTTTCCCCTCGAACTGCTGCAGATCGGACCGGGCCAACGGCTCGATCTTGCCGTGCGCATGGCGGATGCTGAAGGTTCGGTCGCGACGCTCGAGGATATCCGCGGCACGGCGCCGAAGACGATCGCCAGCCTGCGCGCGGTCGGATCATCGTTGAAGCGCGATATCGGCGATCTCGGGCCGCTTGTCGACAACCCCGTCCCGAAGGCCGATCTAGCCGCTGCCGAGCAGATCCCGCTGGTGCTGAGCGCCACTGCCGAGAATGCCGCCGTCGAAAGCATCTGCGGCACGCTGGGCTACAGTTTCTGGGCGATCAACAAGGTGCCATGGCCGGGCGATACGCCCGATCCGACGGCGCCGCTTGCGGAATTGAAGCTCGGCAAGAGCTATGTCTTCAATCTGGAAAATACCACGCCGCATGCCCATCCGATCCATCTGCATGGGATGAGCTTCACGGTGATCTCCTCCTCGACGCGGGAGGTGATGCCGCTGGTGTCCGATACCTATCTCATCCAGCCGGACGAGAAGGTGCAGCTTGCGTTCGTCGCCGACAATCCCGGTGACTGGCTGCTGCATTGCCATATCATCGAGCACCAGAAGACGGGTATGACGAGCTATCTCAGGGTAAGCTGAGATAGCCTGCACTTTCACCGCGATTGCGGCCGTGCATCGCGCCTTGCCTCAGTTTGGACGTGATTCTTAGCCAGCAATGCTCGAAGCGTATGCTGTTGTATTGACATATCGAACCGAAAGGAGAAGGAAGGTTTAACCGACCTTTTCCTTGCGAATGAAATGATATGATCGAAACCACCGCCGATTTGGCGGCCGCCTGCAAAGAGCTGGCCAAGTCCGACTTCATCACCATCGACACCGAATTTCTGCGCGAAACGACCTTCTGGCCGGAGCTCTGCCTGATCCAGATGGCAAGCCCGACGACGGAAGTTCTCGTCGATCCGCTGGCCAAGGGCATCGATCTCGCCCCCTTCTTCGAGCTGATGGCCGATACGAAGGTGCTGAAGGTCTTTCATGCGGCGCGCCAGGACATCGAAATCATCTTCAATCGCGGCAATCTCATTCCGCATCCGATCTTCGACACGCAGGTCGCCGCGATGGTCTGCGGCTTCGGCGACAGCGTATCCTATGACCAGTTGGTCAGCCGCATCAAGAACGTCCACATCGACAAGTCGTCGCGCTTCACCGACTGGAGCCGCCGGCCGCTCTCGGACAAACAGCTGGATTATGCCCTGGCCGACGTCACCCACCTGCGCGACGTCTACCTGTCGCTGAAGGCGGAACTCGATCGCGAAGGCCGCACCTCTTGGCTCTCCGAGGAAATGGACATTCTCGAGTCGCGCGAAACCTACGACATGCATCCCGACGATGCCTGGCAGCGGCTGAAGATGCGCCTGCGCAAGCCGCAGGAGCTGGCGATCCTGAAATATGTCGCCGCCTGGCGCGAACGCGAGGCGCGGGCCCGCAACGTGCCGCGGTCGAGGGTGCTGAAGGATGATGCGATCTACGAGATCGCCCAGCAGCAGCCCAAGGATACCGAGGCGCTCGGCCGTCTGCGCACCATTCCGAAGGGTTGGGAGCGCTCGACTTCCGGCGCAGCAGTCATCGAGGCCGTCAACACCGCTCTTGCTCTTCCGAAGGCCGATATGCCGCATGTGCCACGCCAGGCGCAAGCGCCCGAGGGGGCCGCTGCTGCCGTCGAATTGTTGAAGGTGCTGCTGAAACTGATTTCGGAAAAACACGGCGTGGCGCCGAAGGTGATCGCCAACAGCGAGGATCTCGACAGGATCGCCGCCGAGGGCGAGAAGGCCGAAGTCGCTGCCCTGCACGGCTGGCGGCGCGATCTTTTCGGCGAGCCGGCACTGCAACTGATCCAGGGCGCGATCGCTCTGCGCTTCGTCGACCGGAAGGTCGAAACCGTCAGCCTCTGAGGCGACTGCATCACGCCTTAAATCGACACGATTTAAGGATAGATCATGCAGCCATTCAAAGTGCTACAGCGTCCTTTGTGGCTCTCGAAAAGACGCGCGGCGCTGTAATTTCGAATTCGCTTGACGGTTTTTTCCGGCCTGAAACAATGGCGGGAAGAAACATCACGGCGCAGAGGCGGCATGCGGGAAATATCTCCGACACAGAATTGGATCCTGATCACGATCGTCCTTGCAGCCAGCGGCGTCATCTATGATCTGATGTTCTACTCCAATCAGACGCCGGTTATCGGGGCGATCTTCGCACTCTTCATCGGCATGCCGATTCTCGCCTTCGAGCGCAAGGTGCTGTTTCGAGCACTCTACAGGCGCATCCAGAAGCTGCCGACTTTCGCCTTCATCATCACCGAGCTGCTGATTTACGAAATCCTGATGAGCATCGGCTTTGCCTGCGCCGGCCTGCTGCTCTGGTCGCTCGGCATGCTGAAGCCGGCGTCGCTCCTCGACCTCGTCATCATGCCGTTCGAGGTCTTCCTCTATGCGCTAGCGGTCTGCACGATGCTGATCTTCGTCTTGCGCGTGCGAGAACTGCTTGGTCGTGAAGTTTTCCTCAGCATGCTCATCAGCCGGTACCGCAATCCGGTTAGGGAAGAACGCGTCTTCCTGTTCATCGACCTCGTCGATTCGACGGCTTTTGCCGAAAAGCACGGCGACCTCAGAGCGCAACAGCTGCTGAGCTCGCTGTTTGCGACCTTCGCCGAGCCCGTCAGACGCCACAAGGGTATGATCAACGACTATGTCGGCGATGCAGCGATCATCACCTGGCCACTTGCCCGCGGCGTCAAGAATGCGCGCTGCGTGCGCTGCATCTTCGATATCCTTGCTGATATCGAAGCCAATGCCGCCGGCTGGCGGAAAAATTACGGGCAGGTGCCGAAGCTCCGCGTCGCCCTTCACGGCGGCGAGATCATCACCGCCGAAATCGGTGTCGATCATCATAAGATCAGCTATTTCGGCGATACGGTGAATACCACCGCCCGGCTGGAGGCGCTCTGCCGCAGTCTGAACCGATCGGTTTTGATCTCCACCGAGCTTGCCCGGCGCATGAACTTTCCCGACGACATATCCTGCGAGGATCTCGGCACCCACGCCGTGAAGGGACGCGGCCAGGCGCTCGGCGTCATGGCGCTTTCCTCGCGCGCGGTCACCGTGTTGAACACGCCGGCGGTCATTCTGCACGGCTGAGTACGGTCTGACCTCACGTCACCAAAGCTTCACCCAACCGTCAATTCGCTGACACGGAAGCCCTGCTAAGCGGAAGGCCTTTGCAATCCGTTCCACGGGGATATTATGAAGAACGTCCTTTTTGCTTCCGTATCGCTTTTCATCCTGGTCGCCGGCTCCGCTTCGGCCGACCAGCAGCAGTTCCCGGCCAAGCTCGCCGGCCAGGCGATCCTGCCAGCCAACACCATGGTTCCGGCTCCCGCCGATGCCCCTGATTTCCTCAAGCACGCCGGCAAGTTTACGACACCGGACCGCAAGCGCACCGAAGCGCTCGGCACCGTTCCCGGTAAGGACGGCGCCCGCATCACCGATCTGAAGCTTCCCTTCGACGGCCAGCCGATCCAGGGTTTCTCCGGCGTCAAGACGATGACCGACGGAACCTTCTGGACGCTCTCAGACAACGGCTTTGGATCGAAGTCCAACTCGTCGGACTCCATGCTCTTCCTGCATCAGATGAAGTTCGACTGGGCCGGCAACAAGGCTGAAGTCGTCAAGAACCTCTTCCTCTCCGATCCCAACAAGATCGCCCCGTTCCCGATCGTGCTCGAAGGCACCGACACGCGTTATCTCACCGGTGCCGACTTCGACATCGAATCGATCCAGCCGGTTGCCGACGGCTTCTGGCTCGGCGACGAATTCGGCCCCTACATCCTGAAATTCGACACGTCAGGCCGACTCATCGACGTCATCCCGACAACGCTCGACGGCAAGCCGGTGCTTTCGCCCGACAATCCGCTTCTCTCGGTTCCGGCCAACCCGGCCGCCAAGATGCCGGTCTTCAATCTGAAGCGCTCCGGCGGCTTCGAAGGCCTCGCCATGTCGAAGGACGGCACCAAGCTCTACGGCCTGCTCGAAGGCGCCATCTACAAGGATGACGGCACGGTGGAAACGGTCGACGGTCACACCGCCATCCGGGTCATCGAATTCGATGTCACTTCCAAGAAGTGGACCGGCCGCAGCTGGCTCTATCCGTTCGAGGACAAGGGTGTGTCGATCGGCGACTTCAACATGCTCGACGACACGACCGCTCTCGTCATCGAGCGCGATAACGGCGCCGGCACCACGGACAAGGCCTGCGCCGATCCGAAGCAGCCGAAGCCGGATTGCTTCGAGGCCCCGGCCGCGCTGAAGCGCGTGTACAAGATCGAGTTCAACGACGCCAATGTCGGCAAGGCCGTCCGCAAGATCGGCTATATCGACCTCCTGAACATCCAGGACCCCGACAACAAGAAGAAGGCCGGCAGCAAGGACGGCGTCTACGACATGCCGTTCGTGACGATCGAAAACGTCGACCGCGTCGACGCCACGCACATCATCATCGGCAACGACAACAACCTGCCCTTCTCGGCCGGCCGCGCCGTCGACAAGGCCGACAATAACGAGTTCAGCCTGCTTGAGGTTGGCGAGTTTTTGAACGCGAAGTAATTCGAGCGTGATGTGAGATAGAGAGAGCGGTGCGCAGGCGCCGCCTTTTTCGTTGACGCTGTGCCGTGTGTGCCCCCCTCTGCCCTGCCGGGCATCTCCCCCACAGGTGGGGAGATGACAAGTGGCATGGCTTTCGCGCATCTTGACCGTCAAGCCAAGCTGAACCGCTGAGTGATTGGGGACACCATTGCGCCCAGCCAATCTCCCCACCTGTGGGGGTCCGAAGGACGGGTCGAGACGCGTGGCTCGACCCCGGGCCGCCCGGCAGGGCAGAGGGGAGGTGTACGGCACAATGGCCGCAAATCAGACCTATTCGAACCGAAACGCCAACCGCTTGTTCGTCAGCTTCGACAGCTGCTGCAGGCGACCGTCCAGGCGTTCGCCGGCGAAATCGCGGTACTCGGGAGGCACGACGAATTCGAGGTCGAGGTCCGGGCTCGATGATTTGCGGAAGGTCAGGTTCTTGACGATGCCGGGCATCGAGGCTGAGAAGAGGTAGACGACGCGCAGCATGCCGCCGAGCAGCTTGGCGCGCTCGATGAGCTGCGGCGTGGCGATCTGCGCCAGCTGACCGGTGGCGCCGTCGTCATGCAGGCCTTCGAAACGGTAATAGTTGGAAAGCGCGATGAAGGCACGGCCGGGATGACTGATGCCGACGAAGGAAGAGTGAGCGATGACGTTCAGCGCCTGCAGACCGCGATAGTCAGGATGGGCGCGCCAGCTGATATCGGCCAGCAGACAGGCGGCCTGACGGTAGCGGCTTTCCTCTTCGGTTTCCTGGATGCCGAAGAGGGGCATCATGCGGCCGGTCCATTCCGCCAGCTCGCGGGCATGCTCCGGCGAACGGGCACGCAGGATCGCCAGTTCGCCGGCGGCGGCAAGCAGCGGATCGGCGCGGCGCTCGGCCTCCGACAGCAGCGAATAAAGATATCCCTCGCGCACACCCTGCGCCGAAAAGGAAATCAGCGACGGCTTCATCGCACTCAGCACTTCCTTCATGGCGACGGCGCCGAAAGGCAGCAGCGAACGGCGGTGCTTGGAAACTGCCTGCAGCGCCGGCTCCCTGGAGTCGCGCGCGGTCACCACCTGGTCGAGGAACTGCATCATTGCTTCGAACGACACCTCATAACCCTGCATCATGTGCAGCGGATAATGGGTGATTTCCATGTGCAGCTTAGCGATGTTTCGCCAGGTGCCGCCGACAGCGTAGAAGGTGCGCCCCTCGCCTTTCGACAGCAGCTTTGCCGTCTTCAACTGCTTGCGGGCAAAGGTCTGGGCCTTGGAGAGCGACCCGCCGGCATATTCCGACAGGCGCAGGCCGCCGAGCGGCAGCGTGATGCCCTTGCCGAACTCCTTACCCTTGATATCGATCAGCTCCAGCGAGCCACCGCCGAGATCGCCGGCAATGCCGTCAGGATTGTAGAAACCGCTGATGATGCCGAGCGATGCGAATTTCGCCTCCTCCTCACCGGAGAGCACGCGGACCTTGCGGTTAAGGATGGTTTCCGCCTGATGGATGAAATCGGGACCGTTGCTCGCCTCGCGCGCGGCCGCCGTCGCCAGCACATACATGGTGGCAGCGCGCGCCTGGTCGGACAGAGCCTTGAAACGGTGCAGCGCCGCCAGAGCCCGGTTGACGCTCTCTTCGTCCATTTTGCCGGTGAGAGCGACGCCCTTGCCGAGGCCGCAGAGGACCTTTTCGTTGAACAGGACGGTTGGCGAACGGGACATGCCTTCGTAGACGACAAGACGAATCGAATTCGATCCAATATCGACGACGGAGACCGGGGCGATCCCCGGAAGGCGCCCCTGGGCTTCAGATTCAACCATTTAGGTCCAGTATTACTTGTTGTTGCGGCCTTCGAGCAGGCCGGCGATCAGCTTCGGCGCACTGGATTTCAGAGCTTCACCACGGCCCGACAGGCTCGGATTGGTCATGAAATACTGCTGCGCATTGAACGGTTCTTCGCCCCTGCGCACTTCCATGCGTCGCGACGTACCGTCGGGCAATATCTCGTAGCTTTGTTGATTGTCAATCACGTTGCCGAGCATAATCTGTGACAAGACCTGCTCGTGAACGGTCGGATTCGTCAGCGGAACCATGGTTTCGACGCGGCGATCGAGGTTTCTCGGCATCATGTCGGCCGAGCCGATGTAAACCAGCGCTTTGTCGGACGGCAGGCCGTGGCCGTTGCCGAAGCAGAAGATGCGGCTGTGCTCGAGGAAGCGGCCGACGATCGACTTGACGCGAATCTTTTCCGAAAGGCCGGGCACCTGCGGGCGCAGGCAGCAGATGCCGCGCACGACGAGATCGATCTCGACGCCGGCATGGCTGGCGCGATAGAGCGCATCGATGATGTCGGGGTCGACAAGCGCGTTCATCTTCATCCAGATCGCCGCCGGCGCACCGTTCCTGGCGTGCTGGATCTCTTCCTCGATGTGGCGCAGGATGCGCGGGCGCATCGTATAGGGCGAGATCGCAAGCTGCATGCCCTGCTCCGGTTCGCCGTAGCCGGTGATGAAGTTGAAGATATTAGCCATGTCGTGGGCGATGACCGGATTGCAGGTGAAATAGGAAAGATCGGTATAGATCTTCGCGGTGATCGGGTGGTAGTTGCCCGTTCCGAGGTGGCAATAGGTTCGCAGCTTGCCTTCCTCGCGCCGAACGACCATCGACATCTTGGCGTGGGTCTTGAGCTCGATGAAGCCGAAGACGACCTGCACGCCGGCACGCTCGAGATCGCGCGCCCAGCGGATGTTCGCCTCTTCGTCGAAGCGGGCCTTGAGCTCGACCAGCGCCGTCACCGACTTGCCGGCTTCGGCGGCGTCGATTAGCGCGCGGACGATCGGGCTGTCGTTGGAGGTGCGATAAAGCGTCTGCTTTATCGCCAGGACATCAGGATCGCGCGCAGCCTGGAGCAGAAACTGGACCACCACGTCGAAAGATTCGTAGGGGTGGTGGACGACCATGTCCTTTTCGCGAATGGCGGCGAAGCAGTCGCCGGCATGCTCGCGGACGCGCTCGGGAAATCGCGCATTGTAGGGCGCATACCTGAGATCCTCGCGCGGCGCCTTGGTGATCTCGGACAGGGTGTTCAATGCCAAAAGGCCTGGCAAAACGGCGACGCGATTATCAGGGATATTGAGCGCCTGAACGACGAACTGACGCAGCGACGCCGGCATTTCCGAGTCGGTCTCGATGCGGATGACCTTGCCGCGACGGCGCCGCTTCAGCGCTGTTTCGAAGAAGCGGACGAGATCCTCGGCCTCTTCCTCGACTTCGATATCGCTGTCGCGGATGACGCGGAACGTACCGGAGCCCTGCACCTCGTAACCCGGGTAGAGCCGATGGATGAAGATGTTGGCGACATCTTCCAGCGTGATGTAGCGAATGGTGTTTCCATCATCCGGCAGACGAACGAAGCGGTCGAGCGCCACTGGCAGGCGCAGCAGCGCCGTCATCGGCTCGCGGCCGTTCTTGCTGACCAGCTGCAGACCGATCGAGAAGCCGAGATTCGGAATGAACGGGAACGGATGGGCGGGATCGATCGATAGCGGCGTCAGCACCGGGAAGATCGCCTGTTCGAATTCGGCGGCCAGCCATTGGCGGTCGGCATCGCTCAAGGCGCCGGGACGCACGATCAAGATGTCTTCCTTGGCGAGATATTGCTGCAGCACGGCGAGCGAGGCCTGCTGCTCCATCTGCAGATGGTCGATCTCCTGCAGGATCGAGTCGAGCTGCTCGGCCGGCGTCTTGCCGTCGGGGCTGCGGATGACGATGTTCTGACGCACCTGACCCTCGAGGCCAGCGACACGCACCATGAAGAATTCATCGAGGTTGGCGGCGGAGATCGACAGGAAGCGGACGCGCTCGAGCAGCGGATGCTCGGTATTCAAAGTCTCTTCCAGAACACGGCGATTGAACTGCAGCCAGGAGAATTCCCGGTTGATGAAGCGTTCGGGGCTCTTGAGCAGCTCTTCCAGCGGGGGGACGTTATCGTTGATCTCAGGAGTAAGTTCCTGCTGTTCTGCGACTGCACTATCCATGGTCCGCTTACCCCGTTATCAACCGCAAAGGCAATTATATCAGTTTGACGACGGAACTGTGACAGTCAATCGGCCGGTTCCGAATTTCCCAATTCATTCAATACTTCGGCAGCAAGAGACCGGGTGATTTTCGTGCCCCGCGACAGGGCCAGCCGGTCAAGCCTTTCGACGATCGTCTGGGCCGCGTTCAGCGACCGCTCCATCCTGACAACGATATAGAGCACGAGTTTATCATCTATATAAAGCTGCCGGTCGGCAAAGAGCTTGACGATCACCTGCGACAACAGCGTCTCATCGGGTTCGCCGATCTCGACGACGGTTGCCGCTTTCAGGCGCGAGCGCAGATCGGGCAGCAAAACCGGCCACGACATCGGCCAGAGGCGGCTGGTGATCAACAGGCTGGTGCCGTTTTCGCGCACGCTGTTGATGACGTGGAAGAGTGCATTGTCGTCGAAGCCGAGGCGGTCGGCGTCCTCGAACAGCACCGGGCCGGCAGCGGCGGCAACCGCGGCGTCCGAGCCAAGTTCGGGATGGATGTCGACGGCGCCGCTTAATTCCCGCCAGATGCGGGCGAGATGCGATTTTCCCGAACCGACGGGACCGGCGAGCACGACGACCGGCGATGGCCATGCCGGCCAAGCATCGACGATCGAAACGGCAGCGGCAAGACGTTCCGAGATGAGCAGGTCGTCGCGCCCGCTTGCGGCATCGTGCGAAAAGACCAGCGGCAGCTGCTCTCCGGCCTTGTGCTTCGGATCAGCGTTTTTCACGTCATTCATTGGGAACTGATTTCGTCTTCCGGGCGCGGCCACTTGGCGACCCGCCAAAATAAAGATCGCTCTGAAGGTAGCGTGAAAGCGCGAAACGAACAAGGACGCCGACGGCCGCCGCCGCCGGCACGGCGACCAGAAGCCCTACGAAACCGAAGAGCGCGCCGAAGGCAAACAGCGCAAACATCAGCCAGACCGGATGCAGGCCGACGCTGGAGCCGACGAGCTTCGGCTGCAGAATGTTGCCTTCCAGGAACTGACCGCTGAAGAAGACGACGAGCACCAGGCCGATCCAGGGATAATCGGGCCAGAACTGCACAAGCGCCACGCCGATGGCGAGCACGAGACCGACCATCGAGCCGACATAGGGAATGAAGCTGATCATGCCGGCGAAGAGGCCGATCAGCAGGCCGAAATTCAGCCCGACGAGAGAAAGACCAACAGCATAATAGATGCCGAGGATGAGGCAGAGCGAGCCCTGGCCACGGATGAAGCCGGCAATCGCCTGGTCGATCTCCTTGGCGATCTGGCGAACATCGCTGACATAATCGCGCGGGATCCACTGATCGACCTTGGCGACCATGCGGTCCCAATCGAGCAGGATGTAGAAGGCGACGACGGGGGTGACCACGAGCAGCGATATGACGTCGACGATCGCCTTGCCGGAATTCCAGATCTGCGCAAAGAGCCCGGTGAGGAAGCCCATGCCCTCCGACAGGATGCCGGAGAGATTGTCCTTGATCGCGCCCATCTGGTTCTCGACCCAGTCTGGCAGCAGCGAATTCTGCGCCTGCGTGATGAACTGCTGTAATTGGCTGATATAACCCGGCAGACGCTGAGCAAAATCGTTGAACTGGCTGATGAGCACCGGAATGAGGATCATCAGCGCAAGCGTGAAGACGATGACGAAGGCGACGAGAATGCCGATGGTCGCCATCATGCGGCTCAGTCCCAGGCGTTCAAGCCGGTCAGCCACCGGATCAAGGAAATAGGCAATCGCCATGCCGGCGATGAAGGGCAGCAGGATCGAGCTGAAGACATAAAGGAAGACGATGAAGAAGACGAGCACTACCAGCCAGAAGAAAATCTGACGCTTGAGACTGTTGCCGCTGACATGCTGTGGCATCGCTTCCCCGCTGATCACTCGCCGTCGCCAAACGCCGCATCCGATCCGAAGCGGCCATTCAGCACATAGGATGCAGGCGCAAAGATGGTCAACCCTGTCGCGCCAAATCCCCGAAAGGCCGGAGGAAGACGCGGGAAATTGGGGGCTTTTGCCATGCAGCGCTTGCATAAAAGCCCCTGTCATGCAATTGCGACCGGCAGATGACGCGGCACGTTTGCCGCCTGAAATAGCCATCGGAGACCAGCATGAGCCAGTCTGGGAAAAACGGCCTGACATATAGCGACGCAGGCGTCGACATCGATGCCGGAAACCTCCTCGTCGAGAAGATCAAGCCGGCGGTGCGCTCGACGCGCCGTCCCGGCGCCGACGGCGAGATCGGCGGCTTCGGCGGGCTCTTCGACCTCAAGGCCGCAGGCTTTACCGATCCGGTTCTCGTCGCCGCCAATGACGGCGTCGGCACCAAGCTGAAGATCGCAATCGATGCCGACTATCACGACACCGTCGGCATCGACCTGGTCGCCATGTGCGTCAACGATCTCGTAGTGCAGGGCGCCGAGCCGCTGTTCTTCCTCGATTATTTCGCGACCGGCAAGCTCGACCCCGACCAAGGTGCGGCCATCGTCGGCGGCATTGCCGCCGGCTGCCGCGAGGCCGGCTGCGCGCTGATCGGCGGCGAGACGGCCGAAATGCCCGGCATGTATTCCTCCGGCGACTACGATCTCGCCGGTTTTGCCGTGGGTGCGGCCGAACGCGGCAAGCTCCTGCCATCAGGCGATATCGCCGAGGGTGACGTGATCCTCGGCCTTGCCTCCTCCGGCGTCCATTCCAATGGCTTCTCGCTGGTGCGCAAGATCGTCGAATTGTCCGGCCTCGATTGGAGTGCCGCCGCACCGTTTGCCGAAGGCAGGAAGCTTGGCGAAGCGCTGCTCGAGCCGACGCGCATCTATGTGAAGCCGCTTCTGAAGGCGATCCGCGAGACCGGTGCCATCAAGGCGCTGGCGCACATCACCGGCGGCGGCTTCCCGGAAAATATTCCGCGCGTGCTGCCGAAGCATTTGGCGGCAGAGATCGATCTTGCCGCCGTCCAGGTGCCGCCGGTGTTTTCATGGCTCGCCAAGACGGGTGGCGTCGAATCCAAGGAAATGCTGCGCACCTTCAACTGCGGCGTCGGCATGATCGCCGTCGTCGCCGGTGAGAACGTCGCGGCGGTTTCCGCGGCACTCGAAGCCGAGGGCGAGACAGTTATCACGCTCGGCCGCATGATCGCCCGCGACGAAGGCGCTGCCGGCACGGTCTACAAGGGCACGCTTGCCATATGAGCTCGCCGCGCAAACGCGCCGTCGTCTTCATATCAGGCAGCGGCTCCAACATGATGGCGCTGGTTGCGGCGGCGAAGGCAGCCGACTACCCGGCCGAGATTGTCGGGGTGATCTCCGACAACACGGATGCCGGCGGGCTTGCCAAGGCCGCCGCCGAAGGTATTGCCACCTTTGCCTTTCCCCGTAAGGACTATGCCAGCAAGGATGCGCATGAGGCGGCGATCTTTTCGGCGCTCGATGAGCTTTCGCCCGACATTCTCTGCCTGGCAGGCTATATGCGGCTGCTGACGGCGACCTTCATCCAGCGTTACGAAGGCCGGATGCTCAACATCCACCCTTCCCTGCTGCCGCTATTTCCCGGCCTGCACACCCATCAGCGGGCGATCGACGCCGGCATGCGGATTGCCGGCTGCACAGTGCATTTCGTCACCGAAGGCATGGATGAGGGGCCGGTGATCGGCCAGGCAGCCGTACCTGTTCTTTCTGGCGACACGGCCGAAAGCCTTGCCGCGCGTGTGCTCACCATCGAACACCAGATCTATCCGCAAGCCTTGCGGCTCTTTGCCGAAGGCCGTGTGACGATGGAAGGCGGCAAGGCCGTCGGCGCGGAGGCTTCGACCGCCGCACCCAAGACCCAGCTTATTTCGCTGATCGGCGACCGCGCTTAAGCCGCCAACGCCCTTAACGGATGCAGCGTGCCGTCGCTGTAGACGAAGCGGCCGGCGCGGAACGTCGCGCGGATCCGGTGGACATCGCCGGGCTCGACCACGACAAGATCAGCGCGCTGGCCGACGGCGATCTCGCCGCGATCCGACAGGCCGGCGGAGCGGGCCGCATTGCCGGTCGCCATGGCAACGGCTGCCGGCAGGCCGCCTTCCACCATGTCGGCAAGCTTGAAGATGCCGGGCACGAAGGCAGCCGGATGATAATCGGCAGCGATGACGCTCAACAGGCCGGCCCTTGCGGCATCCAGCGCGCTGAGATTGCCCGACATCGACTGGCCGCGCAGCGCGTTCGGCGCGCCCATCAGCGTCCAGAGACCGCGGCGGCGCGCCTCCTCGGCCGCAGGCGCAGTGACCGGAAACTCGCTGATGGTGACGCCAAGATCGTGCATCTCGGCGACTTTTTCGACGCTGTCATCGTCATGCGAGGCAAGCGACAGCTTGTGCTTCAGCGACAGCGCGACGATCTCCTTCAGCTTGGCCTCGATGTCAGCATTGTTGCGCATGGCGATGCGCTTGGCGACGATCTCCGCCGCCATTTCCTCGGAGATGGCGCGGCGCTCGGAGATGCTACGGATGTAGCTTTGCAGGTTGTTGTACTGGCCCTGACCCGGCGTATGGTCGGTAAGCGAAACCATGTCGATCTGATCGGCATTCAGCAGGCGTTCGAGTGCAGGCGCTGCGCCGACATTGGTGATCTCGTAACGAGCGTGGACGCGGTGGTCGATCAGCAGATCATCACGCAGGCGGTTGATGCCTTCGATCACCGCCGATGTCGTCTCCAGCGAGCGGACGTGGCCGTAGACGCTTTCGGTCGCAAAGGAGACGGCGGCAAACGCCGTCGTGACACCCGCGGCGGCAAGCTTCTTGTCGAGTTCGTGGATGCCGAAATCGATCGGCATCGTCGCGTTCGGCCGCGGGGCGATCTCGCGCTCGATCATGTCGCCGTGGAGATCGACGAATCCCGGCATCAGCAGCCGTCTGCCGCCATCGATGGCAGCACCGGCGACCGGCTCCGGCCGGATCTCCGCGATGACGCCACCCTCAACACGCACGGAACCTTCACTCACCACCTCGTTTGGGAGAACGAGGGTGAAATTGCTGAGCCACATGGGCTTTCTCCTGACCGCATCCGATGATTGACAAACCGCAGCGCATAGAACTGCTTCGTGACAGTCGTATGAAATTTCGCGACGTATCATCTTAAAGCGGAAAGTTGCGCTTTGGAAATGACCCGATGCGCCCGCCTCGCAGATTCACGCCGTCAGATTTGCCCTGTTCAACAGCGCCCATTGCAGAAGCATGATCGTCTTGGCGTCGAAGATTTCGCCGGTTTCGATCATCGCCGCAGCCTCGTCGAGCGGGATTTCGAGGACCTCGATATCCTCGTGTTCCTCTTCCAGGCCACCGCCTTCAGCCACGCGATCAGCGATGTCGATGAGGGCTGCGAAGAAATGCACGACTTCGGTGACTGCACCCGGTGAAGTATAGGATTTGAACAGAAAGCGCGCATCGCGCAGGCGATAGCCGGTCTCCTCCATCGCCTCGCGACGGATCGCCGCTTCCGGATGGTCGTCGTCGAGAAGGCCGGCCGGCACCTCGATCATCCAGGCGGGATCGCCGTTGAGATGAACGGCGAGGCGGAACTGGCGGACGAGAACCACGACATCGCGCCTGGGATCATAAAGCAGGATACAGGCGGCCGGCGTGCGGTGGTAGACTTCCCGCTTCAACCGATGGGTTGCGCCCTTGCGGTCGATATAGTCGAGGAGGTAGCTGCTCAGCCGCGTCCACCCATTCGACAGGGTTTCCTCGCCGGCGATCTTCACCCGGGATTTCGGCTGGGTCATGCTGCGTCCCTGCGAAGCCAGACCTTGTTGTCGTGGACGGCCGCGCCGCCGTAGGGTGCGACGGGGTCGGCGCCGGTCAAGACGTTGATGCCCTCGCCGTCGACATGCGCCTTGTTCGGCCAGAGACCCTCGGCAATCAGCACGCCCGATTTCACTTCGGTGGTGATGCGGGCGTGGATGCGCAGATCGCCGCGACTGTTGCCGATGCGGACAAGATCGCCATGGGTGATGCCTTTGGCTTCGGCGTCGGCCGGATTGATCATCACTTCAGGGCGGCCCTCCTTCTGGCGGGAGGTCTTGGTCTCGGAAAAGCTCGAATTCAGGAAATTGCGGGCCGGCGACGTGGCGAGACGGAAGGGATGCTCGATATCGGCGACTTCGATGACATCGACCTGATCGGGGAAGGCCGGAAGCGCTGCGTGCGGACCGAGTGCGCCGATCGCGGCCGGCGGTTTGTTCGGCGCCGGCTGATTGATCCAGTCCGGGCGAAAGTGGAACTTACCATCCGGATGGGCAAAACCGTTCAGGTAATGCGCTTCCTCGAAAGCAGGCTGGCGATCGAACCATTTGTGTTCGAGGAAATGATTGTAATCCGGCAGGCCACTCGATTCGAGGATGCGGTCGACCATCTCGCGGGCGGTGAAGCCGAAGCCGGGGCGATCGGCGACGCCGAGGCGTTTGGCCAGTTCCTCGATGACGAAGAGATTGGTGCGCACGGTTGGCGGTGGCTCGACCAGCTTCGGCCCCAGCAGGATATGGTTCTGGCCGCCGGCGCGGTAGATGTCGTCGTGCTCGACGAACATCGTCGCGGGGATGACGATATCGGCGATCTCAGCCGTTTCGGTCATGAACTGCTCGTGGACGGCAACGAAAAGATCGTCACGGGCAAAGCCGCGTCTGACGAGGCGCTGCTCGGGGGCGATGTTTGCGGGATTGGTGTTCTGGATCAGCATCGCTGTCACCGGCCCGCGATGGCGCAGCGCCACGGCATCACCGGTCAGCACGCGGCCGATCTGCGACTGATCGAGCATGCGGATATCGGCATCCTTCATCGACCGGCCGGTCAGTTCGGCGCTGTTCAAGCGAAAGATATCGCTGTTCGAATGGAAGGCGCCGCCGCCTTCATATTGCCAGGAGCCGAGAACGGTGGCGATCGAGGCGGCCGCATGCATGGCGACTGCGCCGTTGCGCTGGCGGGTGAAGCCGTAGCCCAGGCGGAAGAAGGTTTTCTTCGTCGTGCCGACGAGGCTGGCGAAGGCTTCGATCTCTTCGACCGAAAGGCCGGTGATGGCGGCGGCCCATTGCGGCGTCTTGGTTTTAAGATGCGCTTCGAGACCCTCGGGATCATCGGCATATCTCGCCATGTATGCGCGGTCGGCGTAACCGTCGCGGAAGGCGATGTGCATGACGGCGCAAGCGAGTGCGGCATCGGTGCCCGGCCTGACGATCAACGCCATGTCGGCCTGCTTCATCGTCGGATTGTCGTAGATGTCGATGACGACGATCTTCGCGCCGCGCTCCTTGCGCGACTTGATGGCGTGGGTCATCACATTGACCTGCGTCGACACCGCGTTGGTGCCCCAGATGACGACGCAATCGGTGCGGCCCATCTCGCGCGGATCGGGACCGCGCAGCGTGCCGGTCGCCATGGTGAAGCCGGTCCAGGCGGGGTTGGTGCAGATCGAGGAGAAGAAGCCGGAGTAACGCTTGGCATGACGCAGGCGATCGATCGAATCGCGCTGCACCCAGCCCATGGTACCAGCGTAGAAATAGGGCCAGATCGCCTCGCTGCCGTCCCTTGCCTCGGCCTTCACAAAGGCTTCGGCGATCTCATCCAGCGCATCGTCCCAGGAAATCTGCTGCCAGTGCCCTGCCCCCTTGGCGCCGGTGCGGCGCAGCGGATGCATGAGGCGGTCGGGATGGTAGAGCCGCTCGGCGTAACGGGCGACCTTGGCGCAGATGACGCCTGATGTGTAGGAATGGTCATTGGCGCCGCGCACACGGCCGATGCGGCCATCCTCTGATATATCGACCTCCAGCGCGCAGGTGGAGGGACAGTCATGCGGACAGGCCGTGTGGCCCACCCTGTTGTCCGGCTTTTCTGATTTGGCGTGGATGGGGGTCGCAATGTTCATGGCATTTGTATATTCCAAGGCTTGCACGGCCAAAAGCCACAAAAATTCCCCATGACGCGAATTCATACGGACATCAGCAAAAATGAACTACCGCCACATCTATCACGCGGGCAACTTTGCCGATGTGCTGAAACATGCCGTGCTCACTCGGCTGATCCGCTACATGCAGAAAAAGGATGGCGGCTTCCGCGTGCTCGACACGCATGCCGGCATCGGGCTCTACGATCTTTCCTCCGAAGAGGCGCAGAAAACCGGCGAATGGGTCGATGGCATCGGCAAGTTGATGGAGGCAGACCTCGGCTCTCAGGTTTCCGAACTGCTGGAGCCCTACCTCTCGGCAATCCGCGAACTCAACCCGCAGGGCGGCATCCGCTTCTATCCCGGATCGCCGAAACTTGCGCGCATGCTGTTCCGGCCGCAAGACCGGCTGTCGGCGATGGAACTGCATCCCGAGGACTATGTCAGGCTGCACCGGCTGTTCGAGGGCGATCACCATGCCCGCATCACCGAGCTCGACGGCTGGCTGGCGCTCGGCGCGCATCTACCGCCAAAGGAGAAGCGCGGCATCGTGCTCGTCGATCCGCCCTTCGAGGAAGAGGATGAATATCAGCGCCTGGCCGAGGGACTGGAAAAGGCCTATCGGCGCTTTCCCGGTGGCACCTATTGCCTGTGGTATCCGCTGAAGAAGGGCGCGCCGATCAAGGAATTCCACGAGACGCTGCAGGCGCTCGACATCCCGAAAATGCTCTGCGCCGAACTTGCCGTCCGCAGCGACCGCGGCATTACCGGACTGACGGGCTCAGGCCTCGTCATCGTCAACCCGCCCTTCACGCTGAAGGACGAGTTGCACCAATTGCTGCCCGCATTGAAGGACCATCTGGCGCAAGACCGTTTTGCCTCGCACCGCGCCTTCTGGCTGCGCGGCGAGAGCAAGGCGGTCAAGGACGATTGACCCGTTAAGCTGCTTCAGGAATAGTCCGCGCCGCAGCTCCACAATCTGATCAGGTTTCCCATGAAGCTCCTTTGCTCGCCCGCCTCGCCCTATTCCAACAAGGTGCGGATGGCCGCGCATTTTCTGGGGCTGGAGCTGAACGCCATCCGGGTCGACACCAATACCGGACCGGCGATCCTGGTGGACAACAATCCGCTCGGCAAGATCCCGACGCTGCTGACCAATGACGGGGTCTCGATATATGACAGCGTGGCGATCATGCATTATTTCGACCGGCTGACGAAGGGCGGGCTCTACCCTTCGAAGAACGGCAAGCGCACGGATGCGGAAATCCTCGAAGCACTTTGCGACGGCATCTGCGACTGCCTGCTGGCGATCGTCTATGAGCGGCGCTTCCGCGACGAGGAAAAAATTCACCAGCCGTGGATAGACCGGCAGTGGAAGAAGGCGACGAGCGGGCTCGCTCATCTCAGCGCCAATCCGCCGAAAACAGGCAAGAAGCTCAATGGCGGACATTTCGCGCTGGCCGCGACGCTCGATTATCTCAAGCTGCGCTTCAAGGACCAGTGGGAAGCCGATCATGCGCCGCTGATCGACTGGCAGCGGCAGTTCGACAAGAAATTCCCGGCCCATAGCGAGCTCAAGTCTGAGGGTTGAGCGCCCGGAAACAACATGCGGACAGCAAAAAGCCGGGCGACGTGCCCGGCTTTTCCATGTTCGGATATTCGACCAGCTTAGAACTTGACGCCGATACCGAGCTTGACGCTGTTCTCGTCGTAACCGCGCGAGAAGCTGCCGGAGTCGAGGTCGTAGTCCTTGCTCTGGTAATCGGTGTAGCGATATTCCAGGCGCGTCGTGATGTTGTTGGTCACGAAGGCTTCGACGCCGGCGCCGACCGTATAGCCATAGTTCGTCTTGCTTTCGTCCGAGGTGCCGTCGGAAACCTTGACGTCGCCGATGGCAAGACCGGCCGTGCCGTAGAGCAGGAAGGGATTCATGTCGTAGCCGACGCGACCACGGACGGAGCCGTTCCAGCCATACTTGTTCTTGACGCCGCCTGAGGAGACGTCGTCGCCGCTGTAGCCGAGATCGGATTCAACGCCGTAAACGATCTGGCCCTGCTGCCAGTTGTAACCGGTGAAGACCTGGCCGCCGAAACCGTAGGTGTGGCGGTCAGATCCGAAGTCACCCATGTTGTAGGTGCCGGCGCCGCCGAGATAAAAGCCTTCCCAGTTGCCTGCCGGCTTAACTGGAGCGTCCTGGGCGACCGGTGCTTCCGGAATCTGGTCGACGGCATCGGCCGCCTGAGCTGCCGAGACGCCCGCAATTGCAAAAACGGAGGCCATGAGGCCAGCAATGAGTACACGCATACTTAATCTCCTTTCAGTCCCGCGCCGCTTGTCATCTGTCTATCAGTGAAGCATTGGCGGGATATTGCCAGATGTCCCTTCCGGATCGAGACTGAAATTGGAACTCAAATGCGGATTTGAAAGAGCCAAATTGTGATATCATTGTGGCTGCCGCATGGCTGAAATTCGATGTTGCTTTAGCGCAACATACACTTCATTAACCCTACTGAAGTGTTAAACTTAAAATACTTATTTTAAGAAATCGCATTCTTAAATAATACATAGAATATCCCCCTCCCCGACGCAACCGCAACGGCCTATTTATATAATCTCCGTCGGCCCCTATATAGTCTGCAGACAGACTCGCGGGATCAGAAGGCACGATTTTGAACCACAAAAGACTTCGCTCGGCCCTTATAACAGGGGCTGCTAAAAGAATAGGCCGAGCAATCGCCGAAGACCTTGCTGCAAATGGCTTTTCCGTTGCGATCCACGCGAACGGCTCCATCGGTGAGGCCGAAGAGCTGGTGGCGGAATTGCGGCGGAAGGGATATCGAGCGATCGCCCTGCAGGCCGATCTCACCGATATCGGCGAAACGGGCGCGTTGGTCGCGAAGGCGTCGGAAGCGCTCGGGCCGCTCGATCTGCTCGTCAATAATGCGTCTGTCTTTCAGCATGATTCCGCGCGTAGTTTCAATGCCCCCACATGGGCATTGCACTTCGACCTGCATGTCCGTGCGCCCTCTATCCTTGCGGCGGCCTTCGCGCAGCAGATGCCGGCTGAGGCAGCGGGGCTGATCGTCAATATCATCGACCAGCGGGTTTGGGCGCTGAGGCCCAGCTTCTATTCTTATACCCTCTCCAAATCCGCGCTGTGGACGGCAACGCAGACGCTTGCACAGGCATTGGCGCCACGCATCCGCGTCAATGCCATCGGCCCCGGCCCGTCGATGCCGAGCGAGCGGCAGGCGATGGAGGACTTCCAAGCGCAGGTCTCAGCCCTTATCTTGCAGCGAGGGCCGGCGCTGGAGGAATTCGGACAAACGATTCGCTTCCTTTACGACACGCCCTCGATCACCGGCCAGATGATTGCCCTCGACGGCGGCCAGCACCTCGCCTGGCAGACGCCCGATGTGGCGGAGATTACGGAATGAACGGACGAAAGCTGCCGGATGGCGGAGTTCTCTACGACGAGACGGATGAGAGCGAAGACGATATCGAGGTGGAAGGCGACGCTTCCGTCGCCGTGCCGCTTGCGGCTGCGGTCGACTGGAATGCGGGCAGCCTGAATGAAACCGGGCTTATCGGCGCGGAACTGATCGGCGAATTCGTCAAGCGGCTGCCGAACAGCCCCGGCGTCTACCGCATGTTCAATGCCGAGGGCGACGTGCTCTATGTCGGCAAGGCACGCAGCCTGAAGAAGCGCGTCAACAATTACGCCGTCGGCCGCGTGCATTCCAACCGCATCGCCCAGATGGTGCGCCAGACGGCGAACATGGAATTCGTGACGACGCGCACGGAAACTGAAGCGCTGCTCTTGGAAGCGAATCTGATCAAGCGCTTGCGGCCGCGCTTTAACGTGCTTTTGCGCGACGACAAGTCCTTTCCCTATATCCTCATCACCGGCGACCACCGGGCGCCGGCGATCTTCAAGCATCGCGGTGCGAGAGCGCGAAAGGGCGATTATTTCGGACCTTTCGCCTCGGCCGGCGCGGTCGGGCGGACGATCAACTCGCTGCAGCGCGCCTTCCTGATCCGCACCTGCACCGACAGCGTCTTCGAAACGCGCACGCGGCCCTGCCTTCTCTACCAGATCAAGCGCTGTTCCGGGCCGTGCACCCACGAGGTCAGCGATGGGGGGTACGGCGAACTGGTCCAGGAGGCGAAGGACTTCCTGTCCGGCAAGAGCCAGAAGGTGAAATCGCATATGGCCGAGGCCATGAACCAGGCGGCCGAGGACCTCGACTTCGAGCGGGCGGCGATCTATCGCGATCGCCTGGCCGCACTGTCGCATGTGCAGAGCCATCAGGGTATCAATCCTGTTGGAGTCGAGGAGGCTGACGTTTTCGCCATCCATCATGAGGGCGGCATCTCCTGCATCCAGGTGTTCTTCTTCCGCACCGGCCAGAACTGGGGCAACCGCGCCTATTTCCCGAAGGCCGATCCGCAGCTTTCGAGCGCCGAGGTGCTGAATTCCTTCCTGGCGCAGTTTTACGACGACAAGCCGGTGCCGAAGCAGATCATGCTGTCGCAGACGGTCGAGGAGCTGGAGCTGCTCGCCGCCGCACTCAGCGAAAAGGCCGGCCACAAGGTTTCGATCCTGGTACCGCAGCGCGGCGAGAAGCGGGATCTGGTCGACCATGTCGTCGGCAATGCACGCGAGGCGCATGGGCGAAAGCTTGCGGAGACGGCGTCGCAGTCGCGGCTGCTCGAAGGTTTCAAGGAAACGTTCGGGCTTGCCTATGCACCGCAGCGCATCGAGATCTACGACAACTCGCATATCATGGGCACCAATGCGGTCGGCGGCATGGTGGTCGCGGGGCCGGAAGGCTTCGTCAAGAACCAGTACCGCAAGTTCAATATCAAATCGACCGACATCACGCCCGGCGACGACTTCGGCATGATGAAAGAGGTCATGACGCGGCGGTTCTCGCGGCTGATCAAGGAGGACGGCATTCCTGACCGGACGGCGCAGGTGGCCACGCCCGATACAGCCGACATGCCCTTCCCCGCCTGGCCCGATGTGATCCTCATCGACGGCGGCCAGGGGCAGATGACGGCGGTGCGCGCCATCCTTGCCGAACTCGGCATCACCGACAGCGTGACGGCGATCGGCATCGCCAAGGGCGTCGACCGCGATGCCGGGCGCGAACGCTTCTTCCCGCCGGGACGCGAGAGTTTCACGCTGCCGCCGCGCGATCCGGTGCTCTACTTCGTCCAGCGCATGCGCGACGAGGCGCACCGTTTCGCGATCGGCTCGCACCGGGCACGGCGCAAGAAGGAAATGATCAAGAACCCGCTTGACGAGATCGGCGGCATCGGCCCGTCGCGTAAACGCGCGCTGCTTCAGCATTTCGGCACGGCAAAGGCGGTTTCGCGCGCCGCCCTGTCCGACCTGATGGCGGTGGAAGGCATATCGGAAGCCGTCGCCAAGCAGGTCTATAATCATTTCCATGACGACGCCGCGAAATAACCGGCGTCCGTCGCAAATTCCACGCAAAGGCGGTGAAAAGACAGAAAGAATGTTGACGGTCCGCGGCCAAAGCCGTCATCTACCGCATCGGCCCGAAAATCGGAATCGACTTTCGGAAAGCTCGATGCGGATATTCTAAGGTGTTACAGCGTCCTTTGCGCGCCTGAAAAGACGCGCGGCGCTGAAGCGGCGCATCAATTCAGAGAAACGATCCCATGGCATCGCGTGCGTACAGCATTCCCAATCTTCTGACCTACGGCCGCATCCTCGCCGTACCGCTGATCGTTCTCTGCTTCTTCATCGAGGGCAGGCTGTCGATCAGCAACACGGCGCGCTGGGTGGCGCTGTGGATCTTCGTCATCGCCTCGCTCACCGATTTCCTCGACGGCTATCTCGCTCGCATCTGGAACCAGACGTCGAATATCGGCCGCATGCTCGATCCGATCGCCGACAAGCTGCTGGTTGCTTCGATCCTTCTTCTGGTCGCGGCCGATCAAACGATCGCCGGCTGGTCGATCTGGGCGGCGATCACCATTCTCTGCCGCGAGATCCTGGTGTCGGGACTGCGCGAATATCTGGCGGCGCTGAAGGTCAGCGTACCGGTGACGCGGATCGCCAAATGGAAGACGACGCTGCAGCTCGTCGCCATCGCCTTCCTGCTCGCCGGCCCGGCCGGCGACGAGGTTTTCCCCTATACGACGCAGACCGGCATCGCGCTGCTGTGGATCGCCGCACTGCTGACGATCTATACCGGCTACGACTATTTTCGCGCCGGCGTGAAACATATCGTGGATGACGAGGAATGACGCGGCTTGTCTATTTCGCATGGGTGCGCGAGCGCATCGGCAAGGGCGAAGAGGAGATCGATCTCCCCTCTTCCGTCGTCACCGTCGCCGATCTTCTGAATCATTTGAAGACGCTGGGCGAAGAATATGAGACCGCACTTCAATATCCCGACGTGATTCGCGTGGCGCTCGACATGGAGCATGTCGAGCATGACGAGCCGATATCAGGGGCGAAAGAGATCGGTATATTTCCGCCGATGACGGGGGGATGATGCGGTGATGGTGGTGCCGTGTCGCTACCCCCCTCTGTCCTGCCGGACATCTCCCCCACAAGGAGGGAGATTGGCTGGGAGTACGAACTTCCCCAAGCAATCAACGTCGCAGCCCGGCAAAACTGTAGATGGGCACGATGGTCAAGCCGCCCGTAATCTCCCTCCTTGTGGGGGAGATGTCCGGCAGGGCAGAGGGGGGGTGGCACGGCACGCCCTCACTATAGCCTCCGCTACGACCTCAAAGCAGCACAGGCGTTTGTCGTGACCATCACCCCCACCATCCGCGTCCAGCATGAGGATTTCGACCTGCAGGCCGAGGTCGATCTGCTCTCCAAAGGCAAACCCGGCATCGGCGCCGTCGTCACCTTTTCCGGCCTCTGCCGCGATGAAGGCGGGACGCTTGTTGCCCTCGAACTCGAGCATTATCCCGGCATGGCGGAAGCGGAGATGCGGCGCATCGGCGATCTTGCCATCCAGCGTTTCGGGCTGCTCGGTGTCACCGCCATCCACCGCTACGGAAAGATCGCCGCAGGCGAGAATATCGTGCTCGTCGTCGCAGCCGCGCCGCACCGGCAGGCGGCGTTCGACGGCGCCAATTTCGTCATGGACTTCCTGAAGACCGCAGCCCCCTTCTGGAAGAAGGAGCATGCGCGGGATGGCGCCATCGGCGACTGGGTCGCGGCGAAAGACGCCGACGATGCGGCGCGCGACAAGTGGAAATAATTAGAGCACCACGCGCTCCCGGCGGCTCATGACCAAGAGCAGGACGAGCAGCGAAAAGATGACCAGATCCCGCCAGACGAAGGGGCCGTAAGCGCCCCACATGGTTTCGACGACGGCAAGCCCGGCGGCGCCACCTGCCGAGCGCAGCGGATCGGAATAGCCGCCGACGGCTGCGATCAGCAGCACCTTCAGCCCGAACATCAGGCCGGCGCCGAAATCCATCGAGCCGTAATAGAAGGTGGCGAGAATGCCGCAGATGGTGGCGACGAGGGCGGCGGCCGCATAGGCAGCGAGAAAGACGCGGTCGGCGCTGGTGCCGCAGAGTTCGGCTGCCAGCGGATCATCGGTGACGGCGCGCCAGACGCGGCCCCACGCCGTGCGCCTGAGGATCAGCGTACCCACAGCGACAATGGCGCACATCAGTACCGTGTTGATCAGCTGGATATGGGTGAGTGTAACTTTGAACAGGCCGTCGCTCCAGAAGACGACCGTTTCGTTCAGAAACGGCGGCAGCCAGATAGAGCGGGTATTGGCAGCAAGCCGGGCGGTCTCCATCAGCACGATCATGATGCCGAGGGCAGCGACGATGACCGTATTCGGCGATTTGTTGACCAGCGGCAGCATGATCGAGCGACCGATCCACAGGCCCGCCGCCAGCGAATAGACGATGGAAGCGAAGGCCCCGACGGCTAGTGCGGCCGGCAGCACCAGCCAAAACCTGACATAGGCGAGTTCGGTGAAGAGCAGCAGGATCTGGCCCGCGAAGGCAAAGATCGCCCCATAGGTGATGTCGGCCCGCTTCGTCACACCGAAGGCGACGGCATAACCGAAGGCAAGCGCGGCATAAAGAGCCGCCAGCGGAACCGCATTCGCCAGCTGCTGCAGAAGATAGGCCATTCCAGACACTCCGCGTCACCGAAATTATAACTGGTAAAACCAATTTCACCAGTTATAATTTCATCATGAGTTTTTCTTGGACCCCTCATCGCTTTGCCGGCGGCGCACTGGCGCTTGATGTCGTCAACAGCGTCGTTCTGCGCCACGATGCGACGCGGCGGATCGACCGCTTCGCGGTCAGGGAGCAGATGCGGAGCTTTCCAAGCGCTGCGGCCGAGTTCTGCGCCGAGCGTGCCCTTTTCGGCGACATCGCACCGGTGGCGGTGGAAAACGAAGTGGATTTCATCGCGCTGCGGGAAACAATCGACCTCTATTTCCGCGAGCGTATACTGAATGGCGGCGACGACCAATTGCTGGCCAGGCTGCTGGAAGCGCTGGCGAAGACATTACGCAACGCAGGCCCCGACAGCCTGGCCGCGGCGACCGCCCATTCGGTGCTGCGGCTGATCGCCATGCCCGATCCGGAGCGCATGAAGATCTGCGGCAATTGCGGCTGGCTGTTCATCGACCGCAGCAAGAACAGAAGCCGGGCCTGGTGCGACATGGCGGTCTGCGGCAACCGCGCCAAGGCGAACCGTCACTATCGCCGCAAGAAGGAGGAGACGCCATGAGAAAGCATTGGATCGTGATGGTGCCAGAGCATTTCCGTTTCTCTGCGAGGCACGGAAATGCTCTATCTTTCTGTCTGTCCGCAATTCCGGACGCAAAACCGCTGCGCACTTTTGCTGGAATTGCTCTGGTGGCCGGGCTGATGCTATCAGCCTGCCAGCGCCAGGCTGAAAACCTGGTCGAGGTCACCGGCCATCTCTTCGTCTTCAACTATCGGGTGGCGAGCGCCACCTATCTGCTGACGCTGAAGAAGACCGGGCCTATCCCCGACGGTTCGGTCATCATCGCCGAATTTGAAAATCCTGAAGGAGGCGATCCGCTGGTGCTGAACCAGAAAATCTACCCGATCGACGACAAGATCGCGCTGCAGAGCGAAAAACTGCACTGCGTGCGCAAGGACCGCCCCTATTCCGTGAGTGTCCGGCTGGTCGACAAGGACGGCAAGGTGTTGCAGGAATTGAAGACGCAGTTCCGGTCCGACCTCGACCAGACCGTCCTGCCGAGCAAGCCGCTCGTCCTCGGCGCGCTTTATGACAAGAACCCGGAGGTCTTCAAGCCTGACGGCAGCGTCGATTTCTCGAATACCGACAAATGCCCGGCATAGAGACATGCATGGAAAAAGCCGGAGCAAGGCCCCGGCTTTCGAGAGTCAATTCAAGGCATTGCCGGCGAATGCCGAAGCGTGGCCTCAGCCGACGATTTCGGTATCGGAGAACCAGTACTTGATTTCCTGGGCAGCCGTCTCCGGAGCATCCGAGCCGTGAACGGAATTTTCGCCGATCGACAGAGCGTGAACCTTGCGGATCGTGCCTTCGTCAGCGTTTGCCGGATTGGTCGCGCCCATGATCTCGCGGTTCTTGAGGATCGCGCCTTCGCCTTCCAGCACCTGGACAATGGTCGGGCCGGAGGTCATGCCTTCGACCAGTTCGCCGAAGAAGGGACGATCCTTGTGAACGGCGTAGAAGCCTTCGGCTTCGCGACGGCTCATCCAGACGCGCTTGGAAGCGACGACACGCAGGCCGGCATCTTCGAGCATCTTGGTGATGGCGCCCGTCAGGTTGCGCTTCGTTGCGTCCGGCTTGATCATCGAGAAGGTGCGTTCAATCGCCATAGTCAAATCCTCTGTTTTCTCGGGAAAAGTGGGCGGTCTTTACCCGCCCCAACGGCCGAAAACAAGAGGTAGACGGCAATTTCACGCCGCTGTCACAGTCCTGCCGCGGCTTTGGTGAAGATCGAGGCAGCGTTCGAACCAGGCCATGACGGGATCGGCGGCAGCAAGCATAGTAAGGCCCGCTGAGACACGCAGCCATTGCAGCGCGCCGAAGACGATATAGTCGGCAAAGAGCGGCGTTTGCCCGCCGATGAAGGGCTGGAACTTCAGCATGTGCCGGAGCGGCTCCAGCTTGACGCCGAAGGCGGCTTTCTCCGCCTCGCTGTCGGCGGCAACCACTTCCAGCGGCTTGCCGAGCCGAGCTTCGCGGCTTTCGCGGAAATAGGCTTTGTCGTCCTCATCGAGGTTCGCATGGATGTCGAGAAGGGCGATGCGCATGATCGCCGGATGGATGATCATCTGCGAATAGCCTTCCACCATCCGCGACAGCGCCTTGCCGCCCTCGCCGTTGAACAGTGACGGCCGCTCGGGATAGGCCTCCTCCAGATAGAGGGCGATGTCGAAGCTATCTGGGATCAGCTGGCCATTATCGTCGAGAACGGGCACGATCGACGAGACGCCGCCGCCGATCGCGCGGATGCGGGCGTAGGTCGTCGGAATCTCCTCGAAATCGAGCCCCTTGTGCGCAAGTGCCATCACCGCCTTCCAGCAATGGGGCGAAAAGAAGCGCCGCTCGTCGGCGCCGCAGAGGGAATAGAGGGCTCTGGTCATAACGGTCCTTTCGAGATCGCAGCTCCATGCATTCGACGACAGAAAGCGGCTGCGATCAAATCAGGAAATTTCATGGCGTCATCACTCGGCTTTCTGGGGAAACGGGCTAGACTGCCGATACGACACGGGAGGGGACAGGATGCTCAGACATTACAGGATGTTCGCCGCCTATAATCGCTGGGCCAACACGCAAGTCTATGCGGCTGCGGCCGAACTCAGCGATACAGAGTTCCGCAATGATTGCGGCGCCTTCTTCGGCTCGCTGCATCGCACGCTCAATCATCTGCTTGTCGCCGACCGGATATGGATGAAGCGCTTCACCGGCACCGGCGAAGCGCCGACGACACTTGATGCCGTGCTCTTCGAAGATCGGGATGCGCTTGCCGCTGCCCGCAAAGCAGAGGACGAGCGGATCATTGCCTGGACAGGCATGCTGGACGAGAGAACCCTCGCCGCCAACTTCACCTATGTAACAGTGGTACAGCCGGCCGAGATCACCCAGCCTCTGTCGGCGGCGCTCGCGCATTTCTTCAACCACCAGACCCATCATCGCGGCCAGTGCCACATGACGCTGACGGCGCTCGGCAAGCCGAGCCTCATGCTTGATCTCATCTACTTCCTGCGCAACGAGGGCCGCGAGTGGATGTGAGGCCCGATCCGAATTAGAAAGTTGGAACATGATGTCATCCGGAAAACCGCTCACACTTTTCGGCATCATGTTCTGGCCATCAAGACTGAATTAACCGCCTTTGCCGGTTCTGCCGCCGATCCAGGGCTTCCCCGTTGAAAATTCAGCCTCTCTTAAAAGCTTGCGGGCATAGCGTGATGTGAGAGATGAGGCCGGGTCGCGAGGGATCGTCATGCAGAATGCAAGCGCAAACGCATTGGTGTCGCGCGAGGCTGCGCGCCCAGCGCCGATGGCGGATATTCAGAAAATCGCCCAGCACATGGCGCGCCTCAACGTCGCCGCGTTGCCGCGCAATTACGAACTCTTTCATGAGGCGATCGTCGGGCTGAATGCCGGCCTTGCGCAGGATATTGCGGCACTCGGCCCTCAGCCGCAGCAGCCGATGCTCGACGAACTCGGCCTGAAATACCGCCTCGTCGGCCATTGCGGGCTGGCGGGCGAGACATCACGAAACGAGGCGAGCCGGATGCTGCGCGACGTGGCGGAAAGGCTTGCCGAAGGGCTGAAGCACAGGAACGCCTTTGCGCGCGCCTGCGGCACGATCCTGAAATCCGTTTCCGGCCAAGACGACCAGAGCCTTGCCGCCTTCCTCAGCGAGGTCGACTACCTCACGGCTTCGCTTTCGACCGTTCTTGCAGCGGAGATGGAAATCGGCGCGAAGCTGCAGGACGATATCAAGACGCTGGAAACGCTGGAGCGCGGTATTTCGGCGATGCAATCGGCTGCGATCGCCGACAGGATCACCGGACTTCCGAACCGCATTGCGCTGAACCGGACGATCGCCGACCTCTACGAGCGGGAAGAAGGTGCCGCCGGCAGCGCGCTGATCATGGTCGATATCGACAATTTCACCGATCTCAACGACAAATATGGCACGCAGGCAGGCAACAAGCTCCTGAAGAAGCTCGCCGGACTCCTCCAAAAGTCGATCAAGAAAAACGATTTCATTGCCCGCACCGAGGGTGACGAATTCGCCCTGTTGTTTTCCAATGTCGGCATGCAGGATGCAATGACGATCGCTGAACGCCTGCGCGCCTCCGTCGAGGACAATCTGGTCTTCGCGACATCCGACAAGGCCGGTCCCGGCAGGCTCACTATCTCGATCGGCGTGGCGCTCAGCACCGATGCCGCAACACCTGGACAATTGCAGGCCAATGCCCGGGTGGCGCTTCTCGCCGCGCAGTCGAACCCCCGACTGCCGGTGCAGGCTTTCGGCCGCTGAGGCGGCGGACAAGCAAGCGTGCGGCGGGATAAGCGCGCTTGAGGGGGACAAGCAGGCTTGTCCCGGGGATAAGCAGGCTTGTCAGCGCACAAGCAAGCTTGGCGCGGGAAAAGCAGGCTTGCGGCGGACAAGCAAGCTTGCCGCGGGGATAAGCGCTCTTGCCTTGGCGAGCGCTTTCGGCCAAAACGCCGGCCATGATCACGCTCACCGATATTTCCGCCCGCATCGCCGGGCGCCTGCTTCTCGACAATGCCAGCGTTTCGCTGCCTTCAGGCACGAAGGCAGGGCTCGTCGGCCGCAACGGCGCCGGCAAGTCCACGCTTTTTCGCGTCATCACCGGCGATCTCGGTGCGGAAACCGGATCGGTCTCGATCCCGAAGGCCGCACGCATCGGCCAAGTGGCGCAGGAAGCGCCGGCGACCGAAGACGCGCTGATCGAGATCGTGCTTGCCGCGGACAAGGAACGCACCGCCCTCGTTGCCGAGGCGGAAACCGCAACCGATCCGCACCGCATCGCCGAAATTCAGATGCGCCTTGTCGATATCGACGCGCATTCGGCCGAAGCGCGCGCGGCGAGCATTCTTGCCGGCCTCGGCTTCGACAAGGCGGCGCAAGCCCGCCCCGCCTCCTCCTTCTCCGGCGGCTGGCGCATGCGCGTCGCGCTTGCCGCCGTGCTGTTTTCCGAGCCGGATCTGCTTCTGCTCGACGAGCCGACCAACTATCTCGACCTCGAAGGCACGCTGTGGCTGGAAGATTATGTCAGGCGCTATCCGCACACTGTCATCATCATCAGCCACGATCGCGACCTGTTGAACAATGCGGTCAATGCGATCGTCCATCTCGACCAGAAGAAGCTCACCTTCTATCGCGGCGGTTACGACCAGTTCGAGCGACAGAAGGCGGAAGCCGACGAGCTGCAGACGAAGGCCAAGGCCAAGAACGACGCGGCGCGCAAACATCTGCAGGGCTTCATCGACCGCTTCAAGGCCAAGGCTTCCAAGGCTCGGCAGGCACAATCGCGCGTCAAGGCGCTGGAACGCATGGGAACGGTTGCTGCGGTGATCGAGGCCCACGTACAGCCGATCACTTTTCCCGAGCCGGAAAAGCAGCCGGCTTCGCCGATCGTCGCGATCCAGAGCGGCGCCGTCGGCTACGAGCCCGGCAATCCGATCCTGAAGAACCTCAATCTGCGCATCGACAATGACGACCGCATCGCCCTGCTCGGCTCGAACGGCAACGGCAAATCGACCTTCGCCAAATTCATCTCCGGCCGGCTCGCGCCGGAAAGCGGTGAGGTAAAGATCGCACCGAGCCTGAAGATCGGCTTCTTCGCGCAGCACCAGCTCGACGACCTCATTCCCGAGCAATCGCCGGTGGAGCATGTGCGCCGGTTGATGCCCGGCGCGCCGGAAGCCAAGGTGCGCGCCCGTGTCGCCCATATGGGGCTTGCGACCGAGAAGATGGCAACGGCCGCCAAGGATCTTTCCGGCGGCGAAAAAGCCCGCCTGCTGATGGGGCTTGCCGCCTTCAATGCGCCCAATCTGCTGATCCTCGACGAGCCGACCAACCACCTCGACATCGACAGCCGCCGCGCGCTGATCGAGGCGCTGAACGATTACGAAGGCGCCGTCATCCTGATCTCGCATGATCGTCACCTGATCGAGGCGACGGTCGATCGGCTGTGGCTGGTCAACGGCGGCACGGTGACGACCTTCGAAGGCGACATGGACGAGTATCGCGACCTCATCGTCAGTTCCGGTAAAAAAAAAGAAGAAAAGCCGCAGCTGACTGAAGATGCGACGTCGAAGGCCGACCAGCGCAAGCTCAATGCCGAACGCCGCGCCTCGCTGACGCCGCTCAGGAAAAAGATCAACGAAATCGAATCCTTGACGGCGAAGCTGGAGAAACAGATTCAGGCGTTTGATGCGGAACTTGCGGATCCGGCCCTTTACGAAAAGACGCCCGCCAAGGCCGCCGAAAAGGTGAAGCAACGCGGCGAGGCTGCGGCAAGACTCGCTGCTGCCGAGGAAGACTGGCTGATGCTGTCTGCCGAATACGAAGAAGCGATGGCGGGATAGCCACAGGTCTTAGAATAGGATGATTTTAGGCCGGATCGGCCTAAAATCTGAATCCTATTCTAAATTATAGAGTTGGAGCATGATGTCGCCCGAAAACCGCTCACACTTTTCGGCATCATGCTCTATCGAAAGCGTGGCGAAATGCCGCGCATCAACGCAATTGCGGTCATTATCAACCGATCGTTAACCATAATCCGAAAGGTTGTCTCAACATTCGTTACCGATTTGTTGAGCCCTTTCCATGTATCGTTTTTTCGTTCTGTCCTGCATGGCCCTCACGGCCGCCCTCTCCGCCTGTAGCACCACCAGACAAGCCGCTCCCGATACCTCGATCAAGACCTCCTCGGTGATCGCGCCCGAGGGACGGGCGCTTGCCTATACCGGCTACGATGCGGCGCCGCGCCTTGCCGGCCCGCATCATCTGGCCGGACGGACGCTGGAGGTCTCCTCGCTCGCCGATCTCAAGCTGCAGGACAAGGAAGTGATCCTGAGTTTCGACGATGGCCCGATCCCCGGCCGGACCGACAAGGTGCTGGCAATCCTCGACCAGTTCGGCGTCAAGGGCGCCTTCATGATGGTCGGCGAAATGGCCGAGATGCATCAGGCGCTCGCCCGCAAGGTCGCCCAGGACGGCAACACGATCGGCAGCCACACTTATGACCACGCCAACCTCGCTTCGCTGAGTTTCGACGCGGCGATGGCCGAGGTGACCAAGGGCGAATTGGCGGTGACCAAGGCGACCGGAACCGAAGTCTCCTTCTTCCGCTTCCCCTATCTTGCCGAGAGCCACAGGCTGCGCGCCGCGGTCGCCATGCGCGACATGGTGGTCATGGATGTCGATATCGACAGCAAGGACTATTTCACCACGACGCCAGTCTCTATAACCCAGCGGACGATGAACCTCTTGCACAAGCGCGGCCGCGGCATCATTCTGATGCACGACATCCACAAACGCACGGCGACGATGCTGCCGACCCTGCTCTCGAAACTCGAAGCCGAAGGCTACAAGGTGGTGACGCTGAAATTCAAGAAGACCGAGGTGCCGAACACCGTCGTCGCCTCGGCCGATCTCGTGACGATCCGTTAAGGCAGCGGGTTGCCAAGTTGGGACCGGCTGCCTAGATCTGTCCGACGTCAATGGAAGCAGGCAAGTCGGATATGAACCTTCATCTCGAAACGGACGACGATCCGCGCACCCGCCAGTTCATCGACGAGCACAACGCGCTTTCCGACGCGGCACTGAGAACACCGCAGTTTGCTGAAGATCGCGACGCGATCAAGGCGCTGATCGAGCGGCAGGACAGGCTGATCGTTCCGATGCGCCGAGGCGAGTGGCTGTTCGATTTCCGGCAGAGCAAGGACAACCCTCTCGGCGTCTGGCTCCGCCTGCCGGCGAACCAGGAGCCGCTGCCCGACGCCGCCTGGGAGCCGACCTTCGATCTCGATGCCTTCTGCGTCAGGGAGGGCAAGCGCTGGAACTGGCGCGGCGCCGTCACCTGCCCATGGGAACCGACGCGGGTGCTGCTCACGCTTTCGGACGGCGGCTCCGACCTTCTTCGGCTGCTCGAATTCGACGCCGAACGGAAACAGGTGGTCGAGGGCGGCTTCGATACCCCGGCCGCACGATCGCATGCCACCTGGCTGAGCCGCGACGAAATCTGCTATTTCGGTTCCATCGACCGATTTTCGGCGACCCGTTCCGGGTGGCCGCGGGTCGGGCGGCGATTGAAGCGCGGACAGCGACCGGAAGACGCCGCCGTCATGTTCGAAGCAGCAGACGAGGACGTCTACGGCTTCAATCTCGTCATCGACCCTGCCCTGTCAGGCGCTTCGGCGGATGATGGATTGATCGACATTTTCGTCGCCGCCCATGAGATCGGCGTCGCCAGCGCTTTCCTGATCGCCAACGACGGCACACAGCGGCGCATCGATCTGCCAGCCGATGCCGATTTCCAGTTCAATCGCGATCATTGCCTTTGGCGGGCAAAGACCGATGAGCGCGTTGCGACCGGCAGCCTCGTGCTGCAGCGCTTCGATCCCAGATCGGAGACGGTTCCGCTCGGGCCGGAGCGGATCCTGTTTCAGCCTGGCGAGGGCCAGTCCATCTCGCAGATGATGCTGATGCGCGAGTGGTGCGTCTTCATCATCTCCGATCGGCTGCGCCCGCGTCTCATGGTGCTGGACCTGACAAAGCCCGATGCCGAGCAGCGCGAGATCGCACTGCCGGCAGACATGCAGACCGCTCATTTCAGGCCGCTCCACGCGGATCTGCATCTTGGCGACGATACGCTCTACATCGTCGGCCAGGGCTTCCTGCAGCCTCCGGCCTGCTATCGCCTCGAGCTGTCGGATCGCAGCAAGCACGCCGAGCCGATTTTCGTCGCCGCAGCGCCGAGCTATTTCGATGCGACAGATATGTCATCCGAACTGCTGGAGGCTGTTTCCGAGGACGGAACGAAGGTTGCCTACCGGCTGGTCCTGCCGAAGCAGTGGACCAAGGGCGCGCTGCCGGTACTGCTTTACGGCTATGGCGGCTTCGATGTTTCGCTATCGCCGAACTATTCCGGCGTGACAGGACGCTGGCTGGAGCAAGGGGGCGCCTATGTGCAGGCCTATATCCGCGGCGGCGGCGAATTCGGGCCCGACTGGTATCGCAGCGCCAAGCGGCAGGGGCGAGACCGGGCGTTTGCCGATTTCGTCGCCATCGCCCGCGACCTCGTCGCCCGCGGCTATACCGTGCCGTCGCGGATCGCCTGCCAGGGCGGCAGCAATGGCGGCCTGCTGACCGGCGTGATGCTGACGCGCTATCCCGATGATTTCGGCGCCGTCTGGTGCCAGGTGCCGGTCCTTGACATGACACGCTTCCACCTGTTCAGCGCAGGGCAAGCCTGGATGGACGAATATGGCGATCCGGAGACGCCGGTGGACCGGGATTTCATGCTCGGTTATTCGCCGCTTCACAATGTCGGGCCGGCGACCAAGGTCAGCTATCCGCCGATCTACATCGAAAGCTCGGCCAATGACGACCGTGTGCATCCCTCGCATGCGCGCCGCTTTGCCGCGCGGCTGGAGGAAGAAGGACACCGGCCGCTCTTCCATGAATTCGGCTCCGGCGGGCATGGCGGCGACGGCAGTTCCGAAGAGCGCGCCGCCCGCGCGGCGATGGGTTACAGCTTCCTTCGCCAAACTATCATGCGGTAGAATGCCATCGTGCAAAGAATGAAGCGGGAGAGCTTGTCGGCGTTCTTCTTTCTGCTAAAAAACGAACCCAATAAGTCATACTTTTCATAGGCTGGAGCGAAACATCATGTCCCCCATCAACCTCGCCATCGTTGGCGTCGGCAAAATTGTCCGCGACCAGCACCTTCCCTCCGTCGCCAAGAACCCGGATTTCGAGCTCGTCGCCACGGCAAGCCGCCACGGCACGGTCGAAGGCGTCAAGAGTTATAAGACGATCGAAGCGATGCTCGACGCCGAGCCGTCGATCGATGCCGTTTCGCTCTGCATGCCGCCGCAATATCGCTACGAGGCAGCCTATAAGGCGCTCGTCGCCGGCAAGCATGTCTTCCTGGAAAAGCCGCCCGGCGCGACGCTGAGCGAGGTGGCCGATCTCGAAGCGCTGGCGAACAAGCAGGGGGCGTCGCTCTTTGCCAGCTGGCATTCGCGCTATGCGCCGGGCGTCGAGGCCGCCAAGGCGTTTCTTGCCTCGACGACAATCAAAAGCGTGCATGTAATCTGGAAGGAAGATGTCCGCCACTGGCATCCGAACCAGGACTGGATCTGGCAGGCTGGCGGCCTCGGCGTTTTCGATCCCGGCATCAACGCGCTGTCGATCGTCACCCATATCCTGCCGCGGCCGATCTTCATCACCGAGGCCGTGCTCGAATTTCCCGAGAATCGCGATGCGCCGATCGCGGCCGACATTCGCTTCCGCAATGCCGACGGCCTGCCGGTTCACGCCGAATTCGACTGGCGCCAGACGGGCAAGCAAAGCTGGGACATCGTCGCGGAGACGGCAGCCGGCCAGATGGTGCTCGCCGAGGGCGGCGCCAAGCTTTTGATCGACGGCGCGCTGACGTTCGCCGAGCCGGAGCAGGAATATCCCTCGCTCTACCGTCGCTTCGCCGAAATCATCAAGGCCGGCAAATCGGATGTCGACCTCGCGCCGCTGCGCCACGTCGCCGATGCCTTCATGCTCGGCAAGCGGAAATTCGTCGACGCCTTCCACGACTGAGCGCCGCAATAACGTCATAGAAACCGGCAAGATTTGCCGGCCTATGGCAATAGTGTTCGGGGGCAGCCGCTCATGAGCAACAAAATTGGCCTCAAGGGCCGATTTTTCCGCGGGTTGAAGATTGGCATCCTTGTGGTGCCGTTTCTCGGCCTTGCGGCATGTTGGAGCGAACAGGTCGCCATGCCGCCGGATGCACCGGGCGTTTCCCGATCCGAGGAATATTCCTTCGGATCGGCTACCCAGGCTCAGGATTGGCAGGCCACCCGCAAGGTGTTGGGCCAACTGGAAGGGCGGTTCGGAGAGAAGTCCATGCGTATCCTGGCGCGCAATCTCGCCAGCACCACCGACCCGCAGACCATCAAGGCCTATTATGCCGAACGCCTTGTCCATCAAGCCGGCTGGGCGGAGATGCCGGTCAGCACCTTTGCCGACAAGGCGTGGGCATTCGCTTTTGTCAGTCCGAATGGAAAGCATGTTTTGGCAGTCGAGGCGCTCGACGCGTCGGAAAGTGCTGGCGGGATCGTCCCCCTCAACATCCTGACGAACCTCGACGAGGCCGAAGGCTCGAAAGGATAACGGCTACCGCCAGCCGGTGAGAGCGAAGCTGGACGGCTTCATGCAGCAATTCAAAGTGTTACAGTGTCCTGGCGCGTCTAAAAAGACGCGCCAGGCTCTGGTGTCGGTAAAACGCTCAGGCCTTCTTCTCCCAACGCCCCTCTGACGTCTGCTGCCAATAGGTGAGGTTGTGCCCCTCGCCTTTCAGCTTCTTCCACTGCGCACGGGCGGCCTCCAGTTGCTCCTGGTCGTGACCGTCGAACATGAAGACGATGCGCTCATAGGCATCGGCCGGCGGCGGCTCGGCGCCGTCGACGATGAAACGCACGGTCGCCGCATTGGCGTTGTCCGACGTCACCGTCAAAAGCACCGGCTGGCTTTCGGCGAAATCCGCCTCGTCGGTGCCGTGCGGCAGGAAGCTCTCCTCGCGGAAAGTCCAAAGATGCTGATCGAGAGCATCACGCCGCGCCGGCTCGCGCGTCTGGACGGCAACGCGCCAGCCGCGCTCGACGCTTTTGTCGATGAGCGGCGGAAGCGCGTCCTCCAGCCTGGTTTCGGTCAGATGGTAGAAGAGAACGTCTGTCATCAGGATTCATAATGGGCGCGAACAAGCTCGTCGAGCAGGCGCACGCCGAAGCCGGAACCCCAGGACTGGTTGATCTCGTCCTGCGGCGAACCCATCGCCGTGCCGGCAATATCGAGATGCGCCCACGGTGTGTCCTGCACGAAGCGCTTGAGGAAATGCGCGGCGGTGATCGAGCCGGCCTGTCGGCCGCCGGTGTTCTTCATATCGGCGAACTTGCTGTCGATCAGCTTGTCGTATTCCCTGCCGAGCGGCATGCGCCAGAGTTTTTCGTTGCTCGACAGGCCGGCTGCCGTCAGTTGGGCGGAAAGCTGGTCGTCATTGGAGAACAGGCCGGCATGCACATTGCCGAGCGCCACGACGATCGCCCCGGTCAGCGTGGCGAGATTGATCATGAACTGCGGCTTGAAGCGGTCGTTGCAGTACCAGAGCGCATCGCAGAGCACGAGGCGGCCTTCGGCATCGGTGTTGATCACCTCGATCGTTTGGCCGGACATCGACGTGACGATATCACCAGGACGCTGGGCGTTGCCGTCAGGCATGTTCTCGACCAGGCCGATGATGCCGACCGCGTTGACGGCGGCCTTGCGGGAGGCGAGCACATGCATGAGGCCGGTGACGGCTGCGGCACCGCCCATATCGCCCTTCATGTCCTCCATGCCGGCCGCCGGCTTGATCGAAATGCCGCCGGTATCGAAGACGACACCCTTGCCGACAAAGGCAACGGGACGATCCTTGCCCTTGCCGCCCTTCCACTGCATGACCGCCAGGCGTGGCGGGCGCACGGAGCCCTGGGCGACGCCGAGAAGGGCGCCCATCCCAAAACGGCGCATCTCTCGCTCCGTCAGGATTTCCACTTCGACGCCGAGCTTTTCCAGCTCCTTCGCCTTGGCGGCGAACTCGACGGGGCCGAGCACGTTCGGCGGTTCGTTGACGAGGTCACGGGCCAGATTGACGCCGCCGGCGATCGCTTCGGAAGCGGAAAACGCCTTCTTGGCACCAGCCGGATCGGCGGTGACAATCGTCACCTTGACGGACTTCGCCGGTTTTTCCTCGTCGTCGCCCTTCTTCGTCTTGTAGGTATCGAAGCTATAGGCGCGCAGCAGCATGCCGAGCGCGAAATCGGCGGCTGCCCGCGCGCTGGTCTCAAGGCCAGGCACGTCGATGAACACGGCGGTCTTGTCGGTGTTCTTGATTCTCGATGCCGCAGCACCGCCGGCCTTCAACCAGTCATGGGCGGTGAGTTCGGCGGCCTTGCCGAGCCCGATGACGACGATGCGGTCGACGGGCGCGCCTTCGGGGGCGACAATATCGAGCCCCCCCATGGATTTCGCGGAGAATCGGGCGATCCTGGCAGCCTTGGCGATCACGCCTGCCGGGTCGACCGTATCAGCGCCGGCAGCGCTGTCGGCCTCCGCAGTCTTCAACAGGATCGCCAGGCCGCCATTGGGCTTTGCCGACTTCGAGAATGAAATTTCCAACTTTGCTGACATGTCTTCTCCGCTAGGATTCTTTGAAATCCGTCCCTCGCGGATAATTTCGCCTTTGGCGGGTCTGTCAATGGCTTGCGACAATTGTTATGGTCGCCCGCAGCCATCAGGGCTCTCATGCTTTCGTCAGTTTCGTAGATATTCGCGTTGACAGTTTTTTCGAAAAATCGATGGCGGGACCTCGCAATCCGCCTGCCGAAAACGACTTTCGGTGCATTCATGCTGTTGTTTTGGACGTGGTGGGCGCTGCTTGCCGTCTTCCGCGCATTCCCCGAAATAGACATTTATTTTTCCGAGCTTTTTTTCGTGGGCGCAGATTGCGACGCGACTGCTGCTGCCGGGAGCATCTGCGGCGGCTTTCCCTATCGCGACGTCGCGACCTTCGACCTGCTACGCACCGTCTTCTTCCGCCTGCCCTATGTGGTGGCGATCGTGATGGTGTGGAAACTCGTCGAGTGCTACCGGCAGCATGGCGCGACCTTCAACGCCGAGCGGGCGCAAAAGCTCAAAGTCGCGCTCGGAACGCTGCTGATCGGGCCGGTGCTGCTCGTCAATGTCGTCCTGAAGGAACATTGGGGCCGGCCGCGGCCGATACAGACGGACATTTTCGGCGGTGCGCTGCATTTCGCCGAGGCAGGTTCGCTTGCCGGAAAATGCGTTTCGAACTGCTCGTTCATCTCAGGCGAGGCGGCGAGTGCCGGCTGGCTCTTTTGCCTTCTGCTCTTCGTTCCGAAATCCCTGCGTTATGTGCTGGCGCCGCCCGTGGTGGCGATCTCGATCCTCACGCCGGCGATGCGGCTATCCTTCGGCGCGCACTACCTTTCCGACGTCGTTCTCGGATGGCTTTCCTCGCTTGTCGTCTTCGCCGCATTGCTGGCGTTAACTGAGTCGCAACAGCATCAAAAAAATTCTGAAATTTGAATGAATTTTTGACACCAGCTTGTCGCAAAAGCGCGACAAAGAGCGTAGAGGGATTCTCCTGCAAAGCCGTTTGGGCGTGCAGGTGCTTTCAAGGGCAGGCATGAAACTACTCGAGACATACATATTGCGGCGCGTCGGCCAGATGTTTCTCGTGGCGCTCCTGCCCGTTTTGGCGATCATTTGGACGACTCAGGTTCTGCAGCGCATCAATCTGGTCACCGACAGCGGCCAGTCGATCGGCTCGTTCGCCAAGCTGGCGACGATGATCCTGCCGTCGATCATTCCCGTCGTGCTGCCCTTCGCCCTCGTTATCGCGATCACCCAGACGCTGACGACGATGAACAATGATTCCGAGCTGACCGTCATCGATGCGGCGGGGGCGCGGCGCAGCGTACTGATCCGCCCGATCCTGCTGCTTGCCGCCGTCATCAGCGTCTTTTCCTTTTTCGTCGACAACGTCGTCGAGCCGCGCGCAAAGACCGTCGTGCGCCAGATGATCGCCGAGACCTATGCTGACCTCCTCTCTTCGGTGATCGAGGAAAAGACCTTCCGCAAGCTCGATGAAGGCCTGTATGTGCAGATCTCGAAGCGGATGGCCGGCCGCATGCTGAAGGGCCTTTTCGTCGCCGACGAGCGCGACCCGGCCTACGAACTGATCTATTATGCGAAGGAAGGCGCCGTCGACGATACGGGCACGACGCTGATCATGCATGAGGGCGAAGTGCACCGCAAAACGCCCGATGGCAACGTCTCGGTCATCAATTTCGATTCCTATTCCTTCGACCTCTCGGACATGACGGAGAATCGCGGTCAGGCGACGCTGCGCGCCAGCGACCGTGACCTGTGGTTCCTGTTCAATCCGGATCCGGCCGACAAGGACTATACGATCCGGCCGCAGAGCTACCGCGCCGAACTGCATCGGCGGCTGACGGACTGGATCCTGCCCGTCGTCTTTGCACTGTTTTCGCTGGCGATCGCGGGCGACGCGCGCTCGCACCGCGAAGCGCGGCTGCATCCGATGGTGAGCGCTCTCGCCTATGCCTTCGCGATGCGATGGGCGGCCTTCTACGCAGCCAATCAGATCGACACCGACCCTGAATATATCGCCGTCCTCTACGCCATCCCGATCGTCAGCAGCATCGTCTCGATCATCTTCCTCGGCCTGCACAAACGACTGGTCATGCCGTCGTTCATCCGGGATCGGGTTTCGTCGTTCTGGAGAGGGATGCAGGAAAGGCTGCTTGCCGTGACCGGCAGGACCGGCGGGGGCGCTGCCCAATGATGTTCGGGACATTGTCGCGTTATTTCTTTCGCCGCTATCTAGTGACGACGGGCTGGTTCCTGATCGGCGTCTCGGCGATTTCTTTCCTCCTCGATTTCAGCGAGACGGCGGGCCGCATGTCCGGCCTTCCCGGCTACACGATCGGCGGCGGCGTCCTGATGACCGCCGTGCGCCTGCCGCTCATCCTTCAGCAGACCGTGCCGTTCATCGCTCTCTTCGTCGGCATGACGGTGCTGATCGGCCTCAACCGCAAATATGAACTCGTCGTCACGCGCGCAGCCGGCATTTCGGTCTGGCAGTTCATGTTCCCCTTCATCGCCGGCTCGCTGGTGCTCGGCCTGTTGACGATGGCGGCGCTGAACCCGCTTGCCGCCTGGGGACAGCGCCAGGCGCTGCTGGTCGAATCCGACTGGCGCGGCGAGAACGCAGTTCTTCGCAAGGCGCCGCAGATTCCGTGGCTGCGCCAGATCAGCGGCCGGGACGATGTCATCATCGGCGCCCAGACGGTCCAGGAGAACGGAACCAAGCTGATCGACGCGGTGCTGATCCATTTCGATTCGAGCGGTCAGGTCATTCTGAGACAGGACGCCGCCACGGCAAAATTGGAAGATGGTTACTGGCAACTTAACAACGTTGTCGAGCGTAAGCCTGGCGAAATCCCCGTGCGTAAAGCTTCGGTTCAACTTCGCACCAATCTGAAACAGGACTTCGTCCAGGAGCGGCTGACAGCGCCGGAAACAATTGGTTTCTTTGACCTTTCCAACCGGATTGCGGCGGCCAAATCCTTCGGCATCTCTACCAAGGCGCTGGAGACGCAATTCAACTCCCTGTTGTCCCAGCCATTGCTGCTGGTGGCCATGACTTTCATAGCCGCAACTGTGTCCCTGAAATTTAGCCGGTTCAACCAATCCCGCTCCGTGATTCTGGGTGGCATCCTTTCGGGCTTCATGCTTTATGTCATCACCGTGCTTGTAAAGGCATTCGGAAGCAGTGGAGTTGTGCCCCCCTTCGTGGCGACGTGGATACCGGTGGTCGTCGCGCTGGCCTTGGGTGCGACTATTCTGCTTCATCAGGAGGACGGCTAGTGGCGGCAGGCGACCGCAAGTATTTTATTAGTAAACAGCTGGTTGCCCTGCTTGTCGGTGCGACTCTATGTTCCTATTTCGGCAGCGTCCCGGCCTCTTACGGCCAGGCCAGCGCGCCTGAACAAAATATCGAGACGAAGATCCCCGAAGGGGCCAAGCTTCTGCTTTCGGCCAATGAACTGGTCTATAACCGTGACGCCGATCTGGTGTCGGCGGTCGGCGGCGTGCAGATCAACTATGGCGGCTATAAAATGGTCGCGCAGAAGGTCGAGTACAATCAGAAGACCGGCCGGATGATGGCGCTTGGCAATGTCGAGTTGGTCAGCCCGGACGGCAACCGTATCTATGCCGACAACCTTGATGTGACCGACAATTTTGCCGACGGGTTCCTGAACTCGTTGCGCATCGAGACCGCCGACAATACCCGCATCGTCGCCGAAAGCGGCGAGCGCGTCGGCGGCACGAAGATGATTCTCAACAAGGGCGTTTACACGGCCTGCCTTCCCTGCGCCGAAGATCCGAAGCGCGCCCCTTTCTGGCAGGTCAAGGCCCAGCGGGTGATCCAGAACGGCGAGACGCATACGATCCGTCTTGAGAGAGCGCGCTTCGAGCTGCTTGGCCATCCGATCGCCTTCCTGCCGTTCATCGAAGTTCCCGACAATACGGTGAAGCGCAAGTCGGGCTTTCTCTTCCCGACGATGAGCCTGTCGCAGAATCTCGGCTTCGGTCTTTCCGTTCCTTACTATTATGTGATCTCGCCGAGCATGGACGCGACGGTCACCGCCACGGGCTACACGGCCCAGGGCTTCCTCGTCGAAGGCGAATTCCGCCAGCGCTTCGAAAATGGCACGCATATCCTGCGCGTTGCCGGCATCGATCAGGCAAAGCCGGGCAATTTCAGCTCCGGCACCAGCGATGCCGAAGCCGGCCAGCGCGGCATGGTGGCATCGAAGGCCGAATTCCGCATCAATCCGCGCTGGACGTTCGGCTGGGACGTCATGATGCAGAGCGACAACAATTTCTCGAAAACTTACAAGCTGCGGGGCCTGACCGGCACGGATCGTACCAACCAGATCTACCTGACAGGGCTCGGGAAACGCAATTATTTCGACATGCGGGCGTTCTATTTCGACATCCAGGATGCCGACCGGAAGAACACCGCCGAAAAGCAGCAGGCGATCGTCTATCCGTCGCTTGACTATCATTACGTGGCGCCGCAGCCGCTTGCAGGCGGCGAGCTTTCGGCGGACGTCAATCTGACGAATATTTCGCGCACCCATGACGACTTCTATACCGTCGACGGCTTCGACCGCTTCCGCGGCCTGAAAGGCCAGACCTCGCGGCTGACTGCCGAGCTGCAGTGGAAGCGCACCTATGTCACGCCGACCGGCCTGGTAATCACGCCGTTGCTGGCCGCGCGCGGCGATGCCTTCGCGCTGAACATGGATGACCCCACCGGCTACACCGGCAACTACATCGACGGCAATTCCGCCACCCGCTCCATGTTCACGGCCGGGCTGGAGATGCGTTATCCGATCCTGATGACGACTGACAATAGCACACATATCCTCGAGCCGATCGCACAGATCTATGCCCGCCCCGACGAGCAGCTGGCAGGCCGCCTGCCGAACGAGGATGCGCAAAGCTTCGTCTTCGACGCCACCTCGCTGTTCGACCGCGACAAGTTCTCGGGCTACGACCGGGTCGAAGGCGGTACACGCGCCAATGTCGGTATCCAGTACACCGGTACATTCGACAGCGGCTACAAGCTGCACGGCATCTTCGGCCAGTCCTATCAGATCGCCGGCCAGAACTCGTTTGCGACCGATGATCTCGTCAATGTCGGCGCCGATTCCGGCCTTGAAACCACTCGCTCCGACTATGTCGGTCTCGGCGGCGTCGAGACGCCGTATGGCGTTTCGGTGACGGCCTCCTACCGCCTCGACGAGAAGGATTTCGAGTTCCGCCGCGGTGACCTGACCACGGCCTACCAGAACGACACCTTCTCTACGCAGGTGACCTTCACCCATCTCAGCGCCCAGCCGGCATATGGCTTCGCCGACGATAACGACGAGATCCAGACCAGTAGCAGGGTCAAATTCAAGGATTACTGGTCGATCTTCGGCGGCATCGCCTGGGATCTGAACAATGATGTGATCAGCCGCCGGACGCTTGGTCTCTCCTATGACGACGAATGTACGATCTTCACGATCGCCTATACGGACAGCAGGGATTCCGACGACGCGACGGCAAGCGACTGGACGATCGGCGCACGGCTGACCTTCCGCACGCTCGGCGACATCAAGATCGGCTCCGACACCCTGGAATGACGGGCGGACGGCGCAAAGATGGGCTGAAGCCATTCTTTCGCCGTAAGCCTGTGCAGGACATTGCCGCCAGTCTATATCTGAGGCATAGGGGTTTCGCGCCGTGACGGAAGCGATTTCCGCGTGTCTCGCACTGTGGTAAGAACGCCGCGAACAACGGCTCGCGACGCTATCGGGAGGTCAACAGATGATTGACGCGAAAAAAGCCATAACCAAATTCCTCGCCGGGGCAGCGCTTGCATTGCTGACAGGCTTTGCCGGTTCAGCGCTTGCGGCCAGTGAAGTCAAGGCCGTGGTGAACGGCACGGCCATCACCAGCGGCGATGTCGCCAAGCGCCAGGCCTTCCTGCGCCTGCAGCATACGAAGGCCGATGCCAAGACCGCCGAGGAGCAATTGATCGACGAGGCGCTCAAGCGGCAGGAAGTCACCCGCGTCCATATGTCGGTTTCGCAGCAGGACGTCGATGCGTCTTTCGCGCGCTTTTCGAGCGGCAACAAGCTTTCCCCTGAGCAGATGTCGCAGATCCTCGATCGCGCCGGCGTCGGCGTCGATCATTTCAAGGGTTTCATCGCCGTGCAGATGAGCTGGCCGCGTGTCGTCAACGCCCGATACGGCTCGACCTCGCGGCTATCGAACTATGATCTCGTCTCGCGCATGATGCAGAACAACAAGCAGAAGCCGGTGACGACGGAATATATGCTGCAGCAGGTCATCTTCGTCATTCCGCAAGCCAAGCGCGGCGCCATCACTGGCAAGCGCAAGGGCGAGGCCGAGGCGTCGCGCTCCAAATTTCCGGGCTGCGATCAGGCAAAGGTGTTTGCCGCGACGATGCGCGACGTTTCCGTGCGCGATCTCGGCCGCATGCTCGCCCCCGAGATCCCGCCGGATTGGAAGCCGCTGGTCGAGCAGGCCAAGGGCAACACGACAGGGACCCGCGTCACCGACAAGGGCGTCGAATATCTGGCAATCTGCAGCCAGCGGCAGGTCTCCGACGACCAGGCCGCCGAGATGGTCTTCCGCCAGGAAGATCTCGACAAGTCCAAGGGTGGCAAGGACGCCAGCCCGGAAAACGAAAACAGCAAGAAATACCTGGATGAACTGCGCAAAAAGGCGCAGATCGCCTATCGCTGACCGACAATGGCGATACCGTTTTCGCGACCGCTTGCACTGAGCCAGGGCGACCCCGCCGGCATCGGGCCGGATATTACTTTGATGGCCTGGCTGAGGCGGCGTGAACTCGGGCTGCCGCCTTTCTTCCTGATCGGCGATCCCGATGTTCTGGCGTTGAGAGCCCGCCAACTCAATCTGGCGGTTTCGATCCGCGAGACCGATAAAGCCAGCGAAGCCGCCGGGATGTTTGCCGACGCGCTGCCCGTCATGACCATACCTGTTGGTATCGAGGTCGTGGCCGGCGAACCGCATGCGGCAACGGCGAAAGGCACGATTGCGTCGATCGAGAAAGCCGTGTCGCTTGTCATCAGCGGCGAGGCGCTCGCGGTCGTCACCAATCCGATCGCCAAGGCCGTGCTTTACGAGGCAGGTTTCCGGTTTCCCGGCCATACCGAATTTCTCGCCGAACTCGCCGCCAGGGCGACCGGCCGGCCGGTGACACCTGTCATGATGCTGTCCGGACCGAAGCTCAGGGCCATTCCCGTCACCATCCATATTCCGGTCCGCGACGTGCCGGCGGCGCTGACGGGCGAACTGATCATGGAAACCTGCCGGATCGCCCATGCAGACCTGAAGCAGCGCTTCGGCATCGAGGCACCGCGGCTCGCCGTTGCCGGCCTCAACCCGCATGCGGGCGAAGGCGGGGCGATCGGCACGGAGGACGAGGACATCATCCGTCCGGCGATCGAGCGCCTGCGCGACGAGGGCATCGATGCGATCGGCCCCCTGCCCGCCGATACGATGTTCCATGACGAGGCGCGGGCGCGATACGACGTCGCCATCTGCATGTATCACGATCAGGCGCTGATCCCGGCCAAGGCACTTGGTTTCGACGACAGCGTCAACGTGACGCTCGGGCTTCCCTTCGTGCGCACCTCGCCGGATCACGGCACCGCTTTCGGCATTGCCGGCAAGGGGCTGGCGCGCGAGCACAGCCTCGTTGCAGCGCTGAAGCTCGCCGCCCAGCTCGGCCGCAGTGTGGAAAGCCGCCGCTGATGGCAGCACTCGATGGCCTGCCGCCGCTTCGCGACGTCATCCAGCGTCACGGCCTCGATGCGCGCAAGGCGCTCGGGCAGAATTTCCTGCTCGACCTCAACCTCACGCAGAAAATCGCCCGCACGGCGGGCACACTCGAAGAGGCGACCATCGTTGAGGTCGGCCCCGGCCCTGGCGGATTGACGCGGGCGATCCTGGCGCTCGGCGCCAGAAAGGTCATCGCCATCGAGCGGGATCCCCGCTGCCTGCCGGCACTCGCCGAGATCGCCGATCATTATCCCGGCCGGCTGGAGGTGATCGAAGGCGATGCGCTGAAGATTGATTTCGAGACCTTGGTCCCGGAAGGCCCGGTCAAGATCATCGCCAACCTGCCCTACAATGTCGGCACGCAGTTGCTGGTCAATTGGCTACTGCCGAAAGCCTGGCCGCCGTTCTGGCAGTCGCTGACGCTGATGTTTCAGAAGGAAGTCGGCGAGCGTATCGTCGCCAACGAAGACGATGACCATTACGGCCGCCTCGGCGTGCTCTGCGGCTGGCGGACGGAGGCACGCATGGCCTTCGACGTGCCGCCGCAAGCCTTCACGCCACCGCCGAAAGTGACGTCGACGGTCGTGCATCTCACACCCCGCGAAAACCCCATCCCCTGCACCGTCGCCAACCTGGAAAAGGTGACGCAGGCGGCTTTCGGCCAGCGCCGCAAGATGCTGCGACAAAGCCTGAAACCGCTCGGCGGCGAGAGCCTGCTCGTCAAGGCCGGAATCGATCCGGCGCGGCGGGCTGAAACCTTGTCCGTCGAGGAATTCTGCCTTCTCGCAAACAGCCTGTAGGGCAACTCCAGCGAGGTGCGAAGCGGTTTTCCTAGGAGTTTACTCTAAAGCGACGGCGTCTCTTCCAGCAACTCGCGGACGAAGTCGAACATGCCGTGGCGGCGGTCGCGGCGCAGGCGTTCGGCCTTGACGATCGACTGGACGGCGTCAAGGGCGGCGTTGAGATCGTCATTGACGATGACGTAGTCGTATTCGCGCCAGTGGGCGATCTCGGCGCGGCTGTTGGCGAGGCGCGTCTGGATGACCTCCTCGGAATCCTCGGCACGGCGATGCAGCCGTGACTGCAGTTCCGTCATGGTCGGCGGCAGCACGAAGATCGAGACGACGTCGGCCGACATCTTCTCCTGCAATTGCTGGGCGCCCTGCCAATCGATGTCGAAGAGCATGTCGCGGCCTTCGCCCATGGCCTGCTCGACCGGCTCGCGCGGCGTGCCGTAGAAATTGCCATGCACCTCGGCCCATTCGAGCAGCGCGTCGCTATCGCGCAGCCGCTCGAACTCGCGCACACTCTTGAAGTGGTAGTGCACATCCTCGACTTCGCTCGGGCGGCGCTGGCGCGTGGTGACGCTGACGGAAAGGCCGATTTGCCTGTCGGTCTCCAGCAGCGTGCGCGCGATGGTGGACTTGCCGGCGCCTGACGGCGACGAGATGACAAGCATCAAACCGCGGCGGGCGATCTGCACGGGCGAGGATTTCGCCGGTTTCATGTCTTACTCCAAATTCTGGACCTGCTCGCGGAACTGGTCGATCACGACTTTCAGCTCGATGCCGGCAGCGGTGACCGCCGAGGCATTCGACTTCGAGCAGATGGTATTCGATTCGCGGTTAAATTCCTGTGCAAGGAAGTCCAGCCGGCGCCCGGCGGGGCCACCTTTCACCAGGAGATCGCGCGCTGCGGCGATATGAGCCTTCAGACGATCGATCTCCTCGCGCAGATCCGCCTTGGTCGCCAGCAGCGCGGCTTCGGCATGCAGCCTGTCGCGGTCGAGCGCGGCCATGCCGTCCATCAACAAGGTGACCTGCGCGGTAAGCCGCGCAGCGATCTCCTGCGGCGAACGCGAGGGATCGGCATCGATCATCCGTGTCAGACCTTCGATCGTCGTGACATGGTCGTGAAGAATGCGGGCCAGCGCCGCCCCTTCCTGTTGGCGCATTGCTCTCAAATCGGCAAGCGCGGCCAGCAGGCCGGCAGCGATATCGGCGTCACGGGCGGCAAGCGCCTCCTCGCCATCCTCGCTTTCGCGGAACTCGACGATGCCGCGCACCAGAAGCAGCGTATCGAGCTTCAGCGGCGCCGGATCGATGACACCGTCCAACTGCTCGCGCATGGCCAGCACGGCGGCGAGCGCTTGCCTGTTCAGCACCGCCTCGAAACGGTTCTCGTCGGCGGTGACGGATAGCGATGCCTGCAGGTTGCCGCGGCTGAAGCTTTCGCCGGCGAGGCGGCGGACGTCTGCCTCCATGCGTTCGAGGCCGGGCGGCAGGCGCAGGCGCAGGTCGAGGCCCTTGCCGTTGACCGAGCGCAATTCCCATGCCCAGCGCCAGCGGCCGCTCGTTCCCTCGCGCCGCGCAAAACCGGTCATGGACTGCAAAGCCATGCGTGCCTCCCGAAAGTCTCAGTTGATCTTCTTTTTCTTCGGCGGCGCGACGGTCGCGCCACTATCCGCCGGCTGCTCTTCCGGCTGGCCGTCGACTGCGATGTTCGGGTCCGAACCCTTGTCGGCTTCGAGCTTGCGCCAGCGCTTGACGTTGGCATTGTGCTCCTCGAGCGTCGCAGCGAAAACATGGCCGCCGGAGCCGTCGGCGACGAAATAGAGGTCCTGCGTCTTCCAGGGATTGGCGACGGCTTCCAGCGCATCCTTACCGGGATTGGCGATTGGCGTCGGCGGCAGACCCTTGATGACATAGGTGTTGTAAGGTGTATCCCGCTTCAGGTCCGACTGGTAGATCGGCCGGTCGGCCGGTTTGCCTTCGCCGCCGAAGAGGCCGTAGATGATCGTCGGGTCGGACTGCAGGCGCATGCCCTTGCCGAGCCGGTTCAGGAAAACGGAGGCGACGTGGGCTCGCTCGTCGGGAACACCGGTTTCCTTTTCGACGATCGAGGCGAGTGTCACGAACTCCTCCTTGGATCGCAGCGGCAGCGAGGAGTCGCGCTTGTCCCAGATCTGATCGACGAGCTTCTGCTGCGCAGCCGCCATCTGTTCGATGATTTCCGAGCGCTTGGTGCCGCGCGAGAATTTGTAGGTATCTGGACGCAGGCTGCCCTCGGTCGGCAATGCTGCCGGCAAGTCGCCTTCCAGCACGGTATCCTGCAGCATGCGGTCGAACATCTGGCGGACCGTCAGGCCCTCAGGGAAGGAAACGGAATAGAGAATGGACTTGCCCGATTTCAGAAGCTCCATGATATCCCTCATGGAGGCCCTCGCCTTGATCTCGTATTCACCCGCCTTCAGGCTCTCACCGGCAGAAAGATGCGTTGCCGTGAGATAGCGGAAGATGCGGGCATCGCTGATGATCGCGTTGCGCTCGAGGTTCGAGGCGATTTCGGTCAGACCAGCGCCGTTGCGGACGATGAAATTGGTGTTGGTCTGCAGCGGACCGGGGTTCCGATAGGTCGATGTGGCGTAGTAGAAGCCGATGATGGCGACGACGCAGACCAGAACCGCCATCGTCATGATGAAGTTCAGGAAAAGAACGACCTGGCCGCGGGCTTTCTTGGACCGCTTCGGCGGCTCCGGAACGCGTTCCGGACGCAGGGCTTCGCTCGGCGACTTCGGGATGATCGGTCCCTTCTGCGCCTGGGTATCGTTGCTCTGGTTCGTCGTATCGCTCACCGGCAATCCTCTAAAACTTGACCCTCACTTCGCTATTTCGCGAAGCAATGCGGCAAAAGCAGGTTCTGCCGCCGTTCAACGACGCCGCTGCCGGTCGTTATGCTTTCGCACGCCCTGCTACGCAACGTAGAGGACGGCAGGCAAGCGGTGTAAGGGAGACCCAATACACCGCTTGCAGGACTCTTATTGCGCGTAACGGCGCAGTACGAGCGACGCGTTCGTGCCGCCGAATCCGAACGAGTTGGACAGCGCCACATTGATTTCCCGCTCACGCGCCTTGTGCGGGACAAGATCGATCGCCGTCTCACGTTCGGGATTGTCGAGATTGAGCGTCGGCGGCGCAATATTGTCGCGAATGGCGAGCGTGGTGAAGATCGCCTCGATGGCGCCGGCAGCACCGAGAAGGTGTCCTGTCGCCGACTTGGTCGAAGACATGGAGATCTTCGACGCCGCAGTGCCGACCAGCCGCTCGACGGCGCCGAGTTCGATCGTGTCGGCCATGGTCGAGGTACCGTGGGCATTGATGTAGTCGATATCGGCCGGTGTCAGCCCGGCGCGCTTCAGCGCCATCGCCATGCAGCGGCCGGCGCCCTCGCCGTCTTCGGACGGCGCGGTGATGTGATAGGCATCGCCCGACAGGCCGTACCCGACGATTTCGGCATAGATCCTGGCGCCGCGCGCCTTGGCATGTTCCAGTTCTTCGAGCACAACGATGCCGGCGCCCTCGCCCATGACGAAGCCGTCACGGTCGCGATCATAGGGGCGCGACGCTTTCTTCGGGTCGTCATTGTGCTGGGTCGACAGCGCCTTGCAGGCGGCAAAACCTGCAAGCGAAATGCGGCTGACAGGGGATTCCGTGCCGCCGGCGACCATGACGTCGGCATCACCCAGCGCAATCAGCCGCGCGGCATCTCCGATCGCATGCGCACCCGTCGAGCAGGCGGTGACGACCGAATGATTGGGTCCGCGCAGCTTGTGGCGGATCGAGACCTGGCCGGAGACGAGGTTGATCAGGCGGCCGGGAATGAAGAAGGGGGAAATACGGCGCGGGCCCTTGTCGCGCAGGGTGTAACCCGCCTCGACGATGCCTTCGATTCCGCCGATGCCGGAGCCGATCAGCACGCCGGTGGCGATCTGGTCCTCATCGGTTTCAGGATGCCAGCCGGCATCGGCAAGCGCCATGTCGGCGGCGGCCATGCCGTAGATGATGAAGGGATCGACCTTGCGCTGCTCCTTTGGCTCCATCCACTGATCGACATTGAAGGTGCCGTCGGTGCCATCACCGATAGGAATACGACAGGCGATCTTGGCGGGAAGGTCGTCGACCTCGAATTCGGTGACGAGGCGGGCGCCGTTCTGACCGGCAAGCAGCCGGGACCACGTCACCTCGGTTCCGCATCCCAAGGGTGATACCATGCCGGTACCGGTGATGACGACACGTCTCATCGCGTGCTTCCCCCCGTCTGTTATGTTCTATGGAGAAATATGCCGAAAAGAAAAGGGCGGACTCCAGGCCCGCCCTTTCTCAAATTCACAGGATCAGGCCTGGGCCTTCTCAATGAACTTCACTGCATCGCCGACCGTCAGGATCGAGTCGGCAGCGTCGTCAGGAATTTCAACGCCGAATTCTTCTTCGAAAGCCATGACAAGTTCGACCGTGTCGAGCGAGTCAGCGCCCAGATCGTCGATAAAGCTGGCGCTCTCGACGACCTTGTCGGCATCAACGCCAAGATGATCAATAACAATTTTCTTTACGCGTTCTGCGATATCGCTCATGTCGGTTTCCTCGACCTTATGTCCTGATCGGAATGCCATCGCGGCACCCCTACCCTGTTTCAGCCTGCGATGTTTTCAGACATCCTCGGCAAACTCGTTTACCCGGCTTCAGAGATGTCCCAGGCTTGCAAAAAGCCCGCCGGTCCGTCTGCTTTCTCGGGACGACTGTTCACAGTCATGGCCCGCTTAACATGCTTTATGTCTGCCGCAAAGCCAGAAAATCAACGGTTCGTGATTGCTCAACATGCTATTGGCGGAAATATTCCCATGCCAGCGGTTTGTCGTTTCAGATCATCGCCATGCCGCCGTTTACATGCAGCGTCTGGCCCGTCATATAGGCAGCCTCGGAGGACGCAAGGTAAGCAACCGCCGAAGCGACTTCGCCACCCGTGCCCATGCGCTTCATCGGGATCGCCCCCATGATCGCTTCCTTCTGCTTGTCGTTCAGCTTGCCGGTCATGGCGCTCTCGATAAAACCGGGCGCCACGCAATTGACCGTCACGTTGCGGGTGGCGATTTCCTGCGCCAAGGACTTGGTGAAGCCGATCATGCCGGCCTTGGAGGCGCAGTAATTGGCCTGGCCCGGATTGCCGGTGACGCCGACGACGGAAGTGATGTTGATGATGCGGCCATAGCGGCGGCGCATCATCGGATGCGTCAATTCGCGCGTCAGGCGGAAGGTCGATGTCAGGTTTACCTCGAGGACGCTGTCCCAGTCCTCGTCGCTCATGCGCACGAAGAGGCCGTCGCGGGTGATGCCGGCATTGTTGACGAGGATGTCGACGCCTTCGAGGTCGGCTTCGGCCTTCTGACCAAGCGCCTTGACCTCATCGCGGTCGGAGAGGTTGGCCGGGAAGATCTTGACGCGCTCGCCGAGATCGGCGGCCAGCGCTTCCAGTTTCTCGACGCGGGTACCGTGCAGGCCGACGATGGCGCCCTGCTTATGAAGAAGGCGGGCGATTTCCTCGCCGATACCGCCCGATGCGCCTGTGACGAGAGCCTTGCGGCCTGAGAGATCGAGCATGGAAACGTTCCTTATAACAGGGACACCAAATCCGGTGTCCAGGGATACCAATCAGGCCATGAGGGCGGCGACGGCCGCGTCGATATCCGCCGGACCGTTGACGGAGATGCCGTTGATCGTCTTGTCGATGCGGCGGGCAAGGCCGGTCAGCACCTTGCCGGAGCCGAGTTCGTAAAGCGTCGTGACGCCATTTCCAGCGAACCATTCCACCGTCTCGCGCCAGCGGACCTGGCCGGTCACCTGCTCCACGAGGAGGTTCGCGATTTCGTCGGCGCTCGACACCGGAGCGGCACGGACATTGGCGATGACAGGCACGACGGGATCGGACTTGGCGACTTTTGCCAGCGCCTCGCGCATGGCGTCGGCGGCAGGCGCCATCAGTGTGGAATGGAAGGGAGCGGAGACCGGCAGCAGAATGGCACGCTTGGCGCCCTTGTCGGTCGCAAGGCCCGCCGCCTTTTCGACGGCTGCCTTCTCGCCCGAGATGACGATCTGGCCGCCGCCATTGTCGTTGGCGATCTGGCAGGCGCCGACGGCGGCCGCTGCCTCGCAGACGGCAACGACGTCGGCATGTTCGAGGCCGATGATCGCGGCCATGGCGCCGACGCCGACGGGAACGGCCGCCTGCATGGCATTGCCGCGGATGCGCAACAGCCGCGCGGTGTCGGCAAGCGAAAAGGTGCCGGCGGCGCAAAGCGCCGAATATTCGCCGAGCGAGTGGCCGGCGACGTAGGCGACCTTGGACTTCAGATCCAGCCCCTTGGCCTCCAGAACGCGGACAACGGCGATAGAGACGGCCATCAGCGCCGGCTGGGCGTTAGCCGTCAAGGTCAACGTATCCTCGGGACCGTTGAACATGACGTCCGAAAGCTTTTCACCGAGCGCCTCATCGACCTCTTGGAAAACGGCGCGGGCTTCGGCAAAATTCTCGGCGAGATCCTTGCCCATGCCGACGGCCTGACTGCCCTGACCGGGAAAAGTGAAAGCAATGGTCATTCTCATGTCCCTGGCTGATGCCCTGATTGCGCCCCTTAAGGCTGTTTTGCCTCCAATTGACATTCTTTCCGGCAGAGTCAAGTGGCGGCTCATTCTCCGCAAAGCCTTTCGCACTGGCGCAAAAGCCCGGTTTTTGCTCTTGCGCTCCGCCAAATCCAGCCTAGATTTGCGCGAACCCTCCCAAGGCTGTCACCTCTCTCCCAAGGTTTTTCCATGAAGTACAATTCGCTAGGCCGCACCGAGATTTCCGTTTCAGAGATTTGCCTTGGCACCATGACCTGGGGTTCGCAGAACAGCGAAGCCGATGCTCACGCACAGATGGACTACGCCGTCGAAAAGGGCGTCAATTTCTTCGATACGGCCGAACTTTATCCGACCACCCCGGTTTCGGCGGCGACACAGGGCCGGACGGAAGATTACATCGGCAGTTGGTTCAAGAAGACCGGCAAGCGCGGCGATATCGTGCTCGCCACCAAGGTCGCCGGCCGCGGCCGTGACTACATACGCGGCGGCGAAGGTGCCGATGCAAAGAATATCCGCCTGGCGCTCGAGGCCAGCCTGGCGCGGCTGAAGACGGATTACGTCGACCTCTACCAGATCCACTGGCCGAACCGCGGCCATTTCCATTTCCGTCAGAACTGGAGCTACAATCCCTTCAACCAGGACCGCGACGAGGCCGTCGCCAATATGCTCGACATTCTGGAAACGCTCGGCGCGCTGGTGAAGGAAGGCAAGATCCGCGCGATCGGCCTTTCCAACGAAACCACCTGGGGCATACAGAAATACCTGACGCTCTCCGAACAAAAGAGCCTGCCGCGGGTCGCCTGCGTCCAGAACGAATACAACTTGCTCTACCGCCATTTCGACCTCGATCTCGCCGAACTCTCGCATCATGAGGATGTCGGGCTGCTCGCCTATTCGCCGCTCGCCGGCGGCATCCTCTCCGGCAAATATATCGATGGCGGCAGGCCGAAAGGTTCGCGCGGTTCGATCAACCACGATATCGGCGGCCGCCTGCAGCCGCTGCAGGAACCGGCGACCAAAGCCTATCTGCAGATCGCCGCAACCTACGGCCTCGACCCGGCAGCAATGGCGCTCGCCTTCTGCCTGTCCAGGCCCTTCATGGCCTCGGCCATCATCGGCGCGACCTCGATGGAACAGTTGAAAATCGATATCGGCGCGGCAGACATTACGCTTTCGAACGAGGTGCTCACGGAGATCGCCAAAGTGCACCGGCAGTATCCGCTGACGCTCTGATCCTATTTGTTTCGCGCCTGCCCGATGCCGACCATTGCCCTGCATCGGGTTCGGGTGTCCGATTGCGCTTGCCTTTGCCTAAAAAATCCGTATAAGCCGCCCTGTTCGTTAACCCGGTCTTCTGGCTGGTGGCTGAACGGAGGGCCGGTTTCCTCAGGGAAATCGTTCGGAACGGAAGCGTTCCAGCCTCCCGTGTCTCCGCTCTCGACCGTCTCGGAACGCTTTCTTGCCTGGGTCCGCCCAATCAGGAGCAGTCGTTGAGGCTTAGCCGCCGAATATCGGGTTGAACCAAACGCAAGAAAGGCAAAGCTGTCATGGCTCTTTATGAACATGTATTCCTTGCCCGGCAGGATATTTCCGCTCAGCAGGTCGATGCCCTCGTAGAACAGTACAAGGGTGTGATCGAAGCGAATGGCGGTAAGGTCGGGCGTATCGAGAACTGGGGCCTCAAGTCCCTCACCTACCGCATCAAGAAGAACCGCAAGGCGCACTACGCCCTGATGGACATCGATGCACCGGCTGCTGCCGTCCAGGAAATGGAACGTCAGATGCGCATCAGCGAAGACGTTCTTCGCTACATGACGATCGCCGTCGAAAAGCATGAAGAAGGTCCGTCTGCCATGATGCAGAAGCGCGACCGTGACGACCGACCGCGCGAAGGCGGCCGTGGCCCGCGTGAAGGCGGCTTCGGCGATCGCGACCGCGGCCCGCGTCCGCCGCGTGAAGGTGGCTTCGGCGACCGTGACGACCGTCCGCGCCGTCCGCGCGAAGACCGTGTATAAGGGAGATCTGAGATATGTCTGAAACTTCCTCCGCTCCGGTCCGCCGCCCGTTCCATCGCCGCCGCAAGACCTGCCCGTTCTCCGGCGCCAACGCACCGCGGATCGACTACAAGGACGTACGCCTGCTGCAGCGCTACATTTCTGAGCGCGGCAAAATCGTTCCGTCCCGCATCACGGCCGTTTCCCAGAAGAAGCAGCGCGAACTCGCCCAGGCGATCAAGCGCGCCCGTTTCCTCGGCCTGCTGCCCTACGTCGTCGCCTAGTCATCGGCCGACGCACACACTCTTGAGGGAAGGCATTCGTGCCTTCCCTTATCCCTTCTGCGATGGGCGCGGATCGGAACTATTAAAACCCATGTTGAGACGTTTCTGAATTTGATTCAGCAACATCCTCTAACTGCTTGATGAAGCAGGACAGCGACCTTGAAACGACCGAACATTAAAACGCTGCTGATCGGCGCACTCGCCGGATTGACCGCCGCCTTGCTGGTGCTGGGCGCGAGCATGCAGCCGTCGTTTTTCAGCGCGCTTCTTTATACGGCCTCGGCTCTGCCGATCCTGATCGTCGGGCTCGGCTGGGGCAATGCAGCCGCAGTCTCGGCCGTCGTCACCGCCGCGGCACTCGGCGCGATCTTGATCTCGCCTTCCTTCGCGCTGATCATGACGATGGTGACGCTGCTGCCGGCCGGTTGGCTCAGCCATCTCGCCAATCTGGCGCGTCCGGCCGCCGAACTCGGTGGCCCCGACCATCTGCTTGCCTGGTATCCGCTCTCCGATATCCTGCTGCATCTTTGCGGTCTGGTGACGCTCGCCGTCATCGTCATCGGTGTGATCATCGGCTACGGGCCTGAGATTACCGATCCGATCGTCGATCTGCTGATCACCTCGCTCAAGCAGCAGCAGCCGGAATTCATGCCCGATCCGGCAGCGACCGCGCAGACCAAGTCGCTGATCCTGCTGATGCTGCCGGCTTTGCAGGGCGGCATGTGGGTCAGCATGCTGTTTGCCGCCTATTATTTCGCCGTGCGCATCGTTGCAGCCTCCGGCAAGGGCCTTCGTCCGCGCGAGGACATTCCCTCGTCGCTGCGGATGAACCGCAACTCGATCTTCATCTTCCTGGCCGGGCTTGCCGCCTGCTTTTTCGGCGGCGTTCCGGCGCTGGTCGGTGCGACCGTGATCGGCGCCTTCGGCGCCGGCTTCATGCTTGCCGGTTTCGCCTCGCTGCATTTCCGCACGCGCGGCAAGGACTGGCGCATACCAGCCCTCATCCTCTGCTATCTGGCCTCGATGCTCATGCTGCTGCCAGCTCTCCTCATCCTCGTCCTCGGTCTCAGCGATACGCGCAAGGCGATCGCACTGACCCCGACGAAAGATGCTGATGCCCCCAAACAATCCGATACGAAAATCTGAGACACAAGAAAGGAAAAAGAAAATGCAAGTCATCCTTCTCGAACGCATCTCCAAGCTCGGCCAGATGGGCGAAACCGTAAAGGTTCGCGACGGCTTTGCCCGCAACTACCTGCTGCCGCTCGGCAAGGCGCTGCGCGCCAACGCCGCCAACAAGACCCGCTTCGAAGCCGAGCGCGCGACGCTCGAAGCCCGCAACCTTGAGCGCAAGTCGGAAGCCCAGACGGTCGCCGACGTTCTCGACGGCAAGTCCTTCATCGTCGTGCGCTCCGCCGGCGAAACTGGCCAGCTCTACGGTTCGGTTGCTGCCCGTGACGTCGTCGATATTCTCGGCGCCGAAGGCTTCAACATCGGCCGCAACCAGGTTCACCTCAACACGCCGATCAAGTCGATCGGCCTGCACAAGGTCGAGCTGCAGCTGCATGCCGAAGTCGAAATCCACGTCGAGCTGAACGTTGCCCGTTCTGCCGAAGAGGCAGAGCGCCAGTCGAAGGGCGAAGAACTCACCTCGGTCGACGCGATCTACGGCGTCGACGAAGACGCGCTGCGTCCGGAAGACTTCTTCGATCCGGAAGCTGACGGCGTCGACGAAGACGAAGCATAATTTCGTCGGAGCGATCCGCGAGAGGGAAGCCCGGCCACCGCGCCGGGCTTTTTCGTTTCCACCCCTTCGATGTGAGCTGCCGATCGGTTCGCTTTTTTAAGGGGATCTTCCGGATGTTTTTGCTGCGTGCCTTATGACATCGCGCTAAAGTAGCGTTCTCCGAAGCGGATTGGTGAGTCGGCGCCATACCGTGTCGTGCGGGTGACACTGCCAGTATTTCTCCTTTGTGTCGCCCAAGACTGTGGAGAAGTCGAACAACGTGCACAGCGTTCAGGATTTAGGCGAAGCGAGCCCCCGCTCCTTTCGTAGCCTCTTGATTTTCGCGTCCGGAATTGCAAATCCGGAGCTGGAAAAAGACAGAACGGATGATGATGAACGACGCCGCTCGAAAGATTGCAGCTGTTGCCCCGTCGGAGCAGCATTATCGCGAAGCACCCAACAATATCGAAGCCGAGCAAGCGCTTCTCGGTGCGATCCTGATGAACAACGATGCCTATTACCGGGTGTCGGACTTCCTGAAGCCGATTCATCTCTATGAACCGCTGCATCGGAAGATCTTCGAGGTTGCCGGCGATATCATCCGCATGGGCAAGATCGCCAATCCGGTGACGATCAAGACCTTCCTGAAAGCCGACGAGAAAGTCGGCGACATGACGGTTTCGCAATATCTGGCGAGCCTGGTCAGCAATGCCGTCACCGTCATCAATGCCGAGGATTACGGTCGGGCGATCTACGACCTGGCGCTGCGCCGGGCGCTGATCACCATCGGCGAGGACGTCGTCAACATCGCCTATGACGCGCCGCTCGACATGCCGCCGCAGTCGCAGATCGAGGATACCGAACGCCGCCTCTTCGAACTGGCGGAAAACGGCCGCTACGACGGCGGTTTCCAGGCCTTCAACGATGCGGTCGCGCTGGCGATCGACATGGCGGCCGTCGCCAAGGAACGTGACGGCGGACTTTCCGGCATTTCCACCGGCATCCATTCACTGGATTCCAAGATGGGCGGCCTGCAGCGGTCGGACTTGATCGTCCTTGCCGGACGCCCCGGCATGGGCAAGACTTCGCTTGCCACCAACATCGCCTACAATATCGCCGCCTCCTACGAAGGCGAAGTCCAGTCGGACGGCAGCATGAAGGCAAAGAACGGCGGCGTCGTCGGTTTCTACTCGCTCGAAATGTCATCCGAACAGCTCGCCACCCGTATCATCTCCGAGCAGACGGAAGTTTCCTCCTCGAAGATCCGCCGCGGCGACATCAACGATGCCGATTTCGAAAAGCTCGTCGCCTGCTCGATGATGATGCAGAAGGTGCCGCTCTTTATCGACCAGACCGGCGGCATCTCGATCGCCCAGCTTTCGGCCCGCGCGCGCCGTCTGAAGCGCCAGCGCGGCCTCGACGTGCTGGTGGTCGACTACATTCAGCTGATGACCGGCTCGGGCAAATCCAGCGACAACCGCGTGCAGGAAATCACCCAGATCACCACCGGCCTGAAGGCACTCGGCAAGGAGCTCAACGTTCCGATCATCGCGCTGTCGCAGCTCTCGCGTCAGGTCGAAAGCCGCGACGACAAGCGGCCGCAGCTGTCCGACCTTCGCGAATCCGGCTCGATCGAGCAGGACGCCGACGTCGTGCTTTTCGTGTTCCGCGAGGAATATTACGTCAAGAATTCGGAGCCGCGCGACATCCACGATCCGAAATATCCGGAATGGGAAGCGCTGTTCGACAAGGTCAAGGGCACGGCCGACGTGATCATCGCCAAGCAGCGCCACGGGCCGACAGGCACGGTGAAGCTCGCCTTCCAGGCGGAATTCACGCGCTTTGCCGATCTCGCCGATCCCTCCTTCACCCAATATGAAGAGCACTGATCGTGCGGATGCTGCAACGCAGCGCCGGGCTTTCCCTTGACATAGTTGATCTTTAAACTGGCCGGAGAATCCTTCTCCGGCCTCTTTTCGATGTGGATCATGAGCGAATTTTTCGACGCCCCCGAAGACGACAACTTTGCCTCGGCAGGCCTGCGGCTGACCGTCGACCTGACCGCTCTGACGGAGAACTGGCGCGACATGGCGCGCCGCTCCGGTGCGGCGCGCGCTTCGGCGGTCGTCAAGGCAGATGCTTATGGCATGGGCATCGAGGATGCCGGCGAAGCGCTCTATATGGCCGGCGCCCGCGACTTCTTCGTCGCGACCGTCGACGAGGGCGTGACACTCCGCCTCTATGCGCCCGAGGCGCGCATCTTCGTGCTCTCAGGCATCTGGCCGGGCACCGAGCGGCGCTTCTTCGACAATGATCTGGTGCCGGTGATTTCCTCCGACGAGCAGCTCGCCTTCTGGATGGCGGTGCTTGCCGATTACGGCGACTATCCCTGCGCGCTGCATGTCGATACCGGCTTCAATCGGCTCGGACTGCATATCGACGATGCGATCGCGCTCGCCGACGACGTCTCACGGCCTGCGAGCTTCGCGCCTGTGCTTGTCATGAGCCACCTCGCCTGCGCCGACGATCCCACCCATGCGATGAACCGGCAGCAGCTTGAATCATTCCACAGGGTTAGCGCCGCTTATGAAGGCATCGATTCAAGTCTTGCGGCCTCGGCCGGCATCTTTCTCGGTGAGGATTATCACTTCGACCTGACCCGCCCCGGCATCGCGCTCTATGGCGGCGAAGCGGTCAGCGGCATGACGAACCCGATGCGGCCGGTGGCGACGGCGGAAGCGCGCATCATCCAGGTGCGCAGCGTCGAAGCCGGCGAGACCGTCAGCTATGGGCGGGCGCTGCAGCTTCGCCGCGAAAGCCGGCTGGCGATCGCCTCGGCCGGCTATGCCGACGGCTACATGCGCAGCCAGTCGAGCGGCGGCGTGCCACTGCGACAGGTGGTGCCGCAAGGCGGGCAAGGTTTCATCGCCGGACACAAGGTTCCGGTTGCCGGCCGGATCACCATGGACCTGACGATCTTCGATATCACCGACCTGCCTGACAATGCCGTGCGCGCCGGGGATTATGTCGAACTGTTCGGGAAGAACATGCCGGTGGACGACGTGGCCAGGGCATCCGGCACGATCGGATACGAGATCCTGACCAGCATGGGGCTCCGCCACGAGCGGCGCTACGTCGCCGAAGAATAGCCTTCCTACATTATATAGTTAGAGCATGATGTCGTCCGAAAACCGCGCACACTTTTCGGCATCATGCTCTAGCGGCTGCCGATGGCGAGACGGACACCGAGCGCCACGAAAAGCGCACCGAGGCCGCGATCGAGCCAGAGGCCGATTTTTTGATTATGCCTGATTGCATCCGCAAGGCGCCCGCCGAGAAGGATGAGCGGCGGTTCGATGAAGGCGGCGACAACGATAATAAGCCCGCCATGCAGCATGAGCTGGGCCCATGCCGGCCCTGCCCCTTCGAGGACGAATTGCGGCAGGAAGGCCAGGAAGAATATCGCCACTTTCGGATTGAGCAACGACACCAGAATTCCCTGCCGATAGATTCTTGCAACCGGCAATTTTTCACCGGCAGCCTTTATCAGGCCATTGCCGCCACCGGAGCGCAATGCCTGAATGCCGAGCCAGACGAGATAGGCCGCACCGATCCATTTGACCGTCGAGAAGGCGACGGCGGAAGCGGCGAGTATGGCCGAGAGGCCGAGTGCGGCCATCAACACGTGCAGGCAGGCACCGGACCAGACGCCGAACAGTGCGAAAAAACCGGCACGTTTTCCGCTTCTCATCGTATGACCGAGGATGAAAGCGATGTCGGGACCGGGCGAGAGATTGAGCAGAACCGCAGCCGACAGAAATGCAAGCCAGTGCGCAAACGAATAATCGAACATCTTCACCATTCCAGATAAGCAGAGGCAAAGGATAGGCATGGGTGCGCTGATGGGGAAATCATTAGTTTTGATCCGTTGCGATAGCCATTATCTCAAGCACGACGATGATTCGATGAAGCGGCGCGTCGCTTCACTCGCGAACCCGGACTGAAAGAGTATTTGATGGCGAAGGCCAGAACACAATTCATCTGCCAGAGTTGCGGCACGGTTCATAACCGCTGGGCCGGCAAATGCGAGAATTGCGGCGAGTGGAACACCATCGTCGAGGAAGACCCGATGGGCGGGATCGGTTCCGGTCCCGGCAAGACGCCGAAGAAGGGCCGACCAGTGGCGCTGACGGCACTCTCCGGCGAGATCGAAGAGGCGCCGCGTATCCATACCGCCATGTCGGAGCTCGACCGGGCGCTCGGCGGCGGCTTCGTGCGCGGTTCGGCGGTGCTGATTGGCGGCGATCCCGGCATCGGCAAATCGACGCTGCTGATGCAGGCAGCCGCCGCCCTTGCGCGGCGCGGCCACAAGATCGTCTACGTCTCCGGCGAAGAAGCCGTGGCCCAGGTCCGGCTGCGGGCGCAACGCCTTGCGGCGGCCGATACCGACGTGATGCTGGCAGCCGAAACCAATGTCGAGGATATTCTGGCGACGCTCGCCGAGGGCAAGCGGCCGGACCTCGTCATCATCGATTCCATCCAGACGCTGTGGAGCGAACTTGCCGAATCGGCGCCGGGAACGGTGACGCAGGTGCGCACCGGCGTTCAGGCAATGATCCGTTTCGCCAAGCAGACAGGTGCCGCCATGGTGCTCGTCGGGCATGTGACCAAGGATGGGCAGATTGCCGGGCCCCGCGTCGTCGAGCACATGGTTGATGCGGTGCTCTATTTCGAAGGCGATCGCGGCCATCACTATCGCATCCTGCGCACGGTCAAGAACCGCTTCGGCCCGACCGACGAGATCGGCGTCTTCGAAATGTCGGACAAAGGCTTGCGCGAAGTCGCCAACCCCTCGGAACTCTTCCTCGGCGAGCGCAACGAAAAATCGCCGGGTGCTGCGGTCTTTGCCGGTATGGAGGGCACCCGCCCCATTCTTGTCGAGGTGCAGGCGCTGGTGGCCCCAACCTCGCTCGGCACACCTCGGCGCGCCGTCGTCGGCTGGGATTCGGCGCGGCTGTCGATGATCCTTGCGGTGCTTGAGGCCCATTGCGGCGTCAGGCTCGGCCAGCACGACGTCTATCTCAACGTCGCCGGCGGTTACCGTATCTCCGAACCGGCGGCCGATCTTGCCGTCGCCTCGGCGCTGGTTTCCTCGCTTGCCGGTATTGCCCTTCCTGCCGATTGCGTCTATTTCGGCGAAGTCAGCCTGTCGGGCGCCATCCGACCGGTTGCGCACACCGCCCAGCGCCTCAAGGAAGCCGAGAAGTTGGGTTTTTCCGCAGCGCTGCTTCCATCCGCCTCCGCCGAACTGCCGAAGGGCTCCGGCGGGCGCTGGAGCGAAGTCGCAAGCCTGCCGGATCTGGTCGCGCGCATCGCCGGATCGAAGGGAGCGCTGCGTGTGGAAGACGACGTTTGATCCTTTCATTGCCAAGAGTGGTGATGATATAGGAGCACACGATAAGGCACGACACGGCCGCCAAGCGGCAGTCCTGGAGTTGAATTTACATGCCCATTACGATTTTCGACGGTATTGTCATCGGCGTCGTGCTCTTCTCCGCCGTGCTGGCGATGGTCCGCGGCTTTTCGCGCGAGATCCTCTCGATCGCGAGCTGGGGCGGTTCGGCTGCCGCTGCCTATTACCTCTACCCGTACCTGCTGCCCTACGCGAAGAAATACACCGATGACGACCGTATCGCGATCGTCGGTTCAGCAGCGGTCGTCTTCCTGATCGCGCTCATCGTCATCTCCTTCATCACGATGAAGATCGCCGATTTCATCATCGACAGCCGTGTCGGCGCACTCGACCGCACGCTCGGCTTCCTGTTCGGGGCAGCGCGCGGCGTGCTGCTCCTGGTCGTCGCCGTCGCCTTCTGGAACTGGCTCGTCGATGCCGACCACCGTCCGGCCTGGGTCAACGAAGCGAAGTCGAAACCCTTCCTGGATTCGATGGTCGTGAAGCTGAAATCGGTTCTGCCGGAGCAATTTGCCCAGATGATACCGGAAAGCATCCGTGATAAGCTGCAGCCGCCGGCACAGGGCGCCGAAGGTACCACTCCGCCGACGGGCGACCAGGCTCCGGCGGAAGACGCACCGACCGCGCCCGCAGGCGGCGCGCAGCAGCCGGCGAATTGACACAGTGTTCAAGAGCTTGACCCGCCTTCCGGCAATCGCCATTTGAGCGGGACATGAAATGAGGGTCCGGCCGAGCATTCCAGCTCTGCCGGGCTCAGCTATTTCTGGAAATGCCGATCCATTCTTGTGAGAGCAGAGGCCCGCAGAAATGAACCAGTCCCATTCCTTCCCGACCGACGATCCGCTCGACGGAGATACACTGCATGAAGAATGCGGGGTTTTCGGAATTCTGGGACATCCCGATGCCGCCGCGCTCACGGCTCTCGGCCTGCATGCGCTGCAGCACCGCGGACAGGAAGCGGCCGGCATCGTCTCCTTTGACGGCAAGCGCTTCTACCAAGAGCGCCACATGGGCCTCGTCGGTGACCACTATACCAATCCAATGACGCTTGCCCGCCTGCCCGGCAGCATGTCCATCGGTCATACGCGCTACTCGACAACCGGCGAAGTGGCGATGCGCAACGTGCAGCCGCTCTTTGCCGAACTGGAAGAAGGCGGCATCGCCATTGCCCATAACGGCAATTTCACCAACGGCCTGACGCTGCGACGCCAAATCATCGCGACCGGCGCTATCTGTCAGTCGACCTCCGATACCGAGGTCGTCCTCCACCTGATCGCCCGCTCCCGCCACGCTTCGACATCCGACCGCTTCATCGATGCCATTCGCCAGATGGAAGGCGGCTATTCGATGCTCGCCATGACGCGCACCAAGCTGATTGCCGCGCGCGACCCGACCGGCATCCGCCCACTCGTCATGGGAGAATTCGACGGCAAGCCGATCTTCTGCTCCGAGACCTGCGCGCTCGACATCATCGGCGCCAAGTTCATCCGTGACGTTGAGAACGGCGAGGTCATCATCTGCGAAATCCAGCCCGACGGCTCGATCAGCATCGATGCGCGCAAGCCCAGCAAGCCGCAGCCGGAGCGCCTCTGCCTGTTCGAATATGTCTATTTCGCCCGCCCGGACTCGGTGGTCGGCGGCCGTAACGTCTATACGACGCGCAAGAGCATGGGCATGAACCTCGCCAAGGAATCGCCCGTCGACGGCGACGTGATCGTGCCGGTGCCGGATGGCGGCACGCCGGCGGCACTCGGCTATGCCCAGCAGAGCGGGATTCCCTTCGAATACGGCATCATCCGCAACCATTATGTCGGGCGCACTTTCATCGAGCCGACGCAGCAGATCCGCGCCTTCGGCGTAAAGCTGAAGCATTCGGCCAACCGGGCGATGATCGAAGGCAAGCGCGTGGTGCTGGTTGATGATTCCATCGTGCGTGGTACGACGTCTCTCAAGATCGTGCAGATGATCCGTGAAGCCGGCGCGCGCGAAGTCCATGTCCGCGTCGCAAGCCCGATGATCTTCTTCCCGGATTTCTATGGCATCGACACGCCTGATGCCGAAAAGCTGCTGGCAAACCAGTATGCTGATGTCGAAGCCATGGCGAAATATATCGGCGCAGATTCGCTCGCCTTCCTGTCGATCAACGGCCTCTATCGCGCTGTCGGCGGTGAGGATCGCAACCCGGCTCGGCCGCAATTCACCGACCACTATTTTACCGGCGACTATCCGACCCGCCTGCTCGACAAGAACGGCGAGTCCATGGGCAACAAGATTTCGATGCTTGCCAGCAACGGCTGACACGGCGCGCCGGTTTTTCCATTGTCCCATCCCGAGGGGTTCAATCGAACCCCTCTCCCTTCGTGAGGGAACACGACATCATGAATATCAATCTTGAGGGCAAGATCGCACTCGTTACCGGTGCGTCGCGTGGCATAGGCTATTTCACGGCGCTGGAACTTGCCAAAGCCGGCGCCCACGTGATTGCCTGCGCACGCACGGTTGGCGGGCTCGAGGACCTGGACGATGCGATCAAGGCTGTCGGCGGCACGGCGACGCTCGTGCCTTTCGACCTTGCCGACATGAATGCGATCGATGCGCTCGGCGGCTCGATCTTCGAGCGCTGGGGCAAACTCGACATCCTCGTCGCCAATGCCGGCGTGCTTGGCGTCATTTCGCCGATCGGCCATATCGAAGCGAAAGTGTTCGAGAAGGTGATGACCATCAACGTCACCGCGACATGGCGGCTGATCCGCTCGGTCGATCCGCTGCTGGCCCGCTCGGATGCCGGCCGCGCGGTGATCATTTCTTCGGGTGCTGCCCACAAGTGCCGCCCCTTCTGGGGCGCCTATTCCGCGTCCAAGGCTGCGGTCGAGGCACTGGCACGCACTTGGGCCGGCGAAAGTCAAAGCACGCCGCTGCGGGTCACCAGCGTCGATCCGGGGGCGACACGCACGGCGATGCGGGCGCAGGCGGTGCCCGGCGAAGATCCGCAGACGCTGCCGCACCCCTCCGAGGTCGCAAAGGCAATCCTGCCGTTGCTGGGGCCTGGTGTGACGGAGACGGGCAAGCTGTTCATCGTGCGGGAGAACAAGCTCGTCGATTACCGGCTGCCGGAATAAGGTTGACGTTTCAATTCGCTGCATCGGCGGTGAACAGATGCGCAAGGCCCGTTTCCGACGGGCATAGCGCATTGAGGTCAACCAGTCCCTTGATGCCGTCCAATGTGCCGTTATCGGCAAATTGCCAGATTGACCAACGGCTGCATTCTGCCTGCTTCGGCTCCCTGAACACGCTTCGCAGCCACAGGTAATGTTCGGGGAAGCGTGATTCATTGCCTTTCAGATATTGATCGAAGAACTCCTGCGTGACGTAGAAAATAGGTTTTTCCGGAAAGGTGCCCTTCAGCTCGGTGAAGAAGGCGTTCACCTCGGCAGCCATTTCCTCGAGCGTCGGGATCTTGTTGCAATTGCCGACAAACTCCAGATCGACGGCGATCGGTAGAGTTCCCTGCTCCTTCGGCACGGTCGCCAGGACATTCTGCGCCTGATCCTTGCCCGGTCGGCAGAAGGTGAAGAAGTGATAAGCGCCCCTGACCAATCCAGCATCTCCGGCGCGCTGCCAGTTGTCGGCGAATTTGGAATCCCGATGATCTCCACCTTCGGTCGCCTTCATGAAGGCGAAGCGGACGTTCGGCTGCGAGGCAACAACCTTCCAATCGATATCACCTTGGTGATGGCTGACATCGATGCCTTGGATCGGATAGCTGCTTAAGGAAGGATTGTTGAAGCGAAGCATTCCGAAATCGTATGCGAAATATGTAGCGAATGCGACCACCAGAACTGCAGTCGCTCCGATCGTCGATCGGGCCAGTCTCCGCATCCCTTCCTCCCTATTAACAACAGCTTCTCAACCGGCTATGCGAGATTTGTGCCGCGAAAATGGCGAACGAATTTCAAGGGCGCGGCAACCGGTTTCAAAGACGTTGGTTGCTGCAATCGATTCATCGGAGGGGTGGGGTTTTGTTGCCGCTGGTTCGCTCTTCGCCCCCTTGACCGGAAGCGCGAACCGGGCCATAAAACCCGCCATGAAAACGGTTATCTGCATTATCTGCCGGAAGATTATTCGCTAGCGCGAGCGCTGGCCCGGCCGTTTTCGTCTCCCAAATAGTCAAGATGCGAAACGCCCCGGTCCGCCGGTCGCGATATTTTTCTGATCGTGCATTTGGGAGAGTGAAATGGACGCAACGCCGGAACTGAAGCTGTACAACACGCTGACACGGGAAAAATCGGTCTTTTCGCCGATCGATCCCGACAACGTCCGCATGTATGTCTGCGGCCCGACCGTCTATGACTTCGCTCATATCGGCAATGCCCGGCCGGTCATCGTCTTCGACGTGCTGTTCCGGCTGCTGCGCCATGTCTATGGCAAAGACCACGTCACCTATGCCCGCAACATCACCGACGTCGACGACAAGATCAATGCGCGCGCACTTCGGGACCATCCGGGTCTGCCGCTCAACGACGCGATCCGTGCGGTCACCGAAAAGACCGAGACGCAATTTCACGCCGACGTCGCCGAACTCGGTTGCCTGGAGCCGGACTTCGAGCCGCGCGCCACCGACAACATTGTTGAGATGACCGAGATCATCGAGAAGCTGATCGGCAACGGCCATGCCTATGTTGCATCGGGCGAAGTGCTGTTCGACACCAAATCCATGGCGGATTACGGTCAGCTTTCGAAGCGCCCGCTCGACGAGCAGCAAGCGGGTGCCCGCATCGCTGTTGACGCGCACAAGAAGAACCCGGGTGATTTCGTTCTCTGGAAGCTGTCGAGCCATAACGAGCCCGGCTGGGAGAGCCCATGGGGCCGCGGCCGGCCCGGTTGGCACATCGAATGCTCCGCGATGAGCAAGCGTTATCTCGGCGATGTCTTCGACATTCACGGCGGCGGGCTGGACCTGATCTTCCCGCATCATGAAAACGAGATCGCCCAGTCGCGCTGCGCCCACGGCACCGAGGTGATGGCGAATGTCTGGATGCATAACGGCTTCCTGCAGGTCGAAGGCCGCAAGATGTCGAAATCCGAAGGCAATTTCGTCACCATCAACGAGTTGCTGCAGACGGAAACCTTCGGCGGCCGCAGATGGCCGGGCCAGGTGCTGCGCCTTGCCATGCTGATGACGCATTACCGCGAGCCGATCGATTTCTCGATCAAGCGACTGGAAGAAGCCGAACGTCTGCTCGCCAAATGGCCGGCAACAGATGCCGGCGATGCGGCGCCCGATGAAAGCGTGCTGAACGCGCTTTCGGACGATCTTAATACGGTGGCGGCCGTGCAGGCATTGCATGCGCTGGCGCAGGCTGCCCACACGGATCCCGCCGTGGGCGCCACTTTTGCCGCAACGGCCGACCTTCTGGGCCTGCTGCCGAAAAAGATGGAGATCGACGAAGCCGTCGCATCAGCGGTCGATGCGCTGGTCGCGATGCGTCTCGAAATGCTGAAGGCGAAGAACTTCACTGAGGCCGACAAGATCCGCGACGAACTGGCGGCGAAGGGCATCCAGTTGAAGGACGGCAAGGATCCGGTGACGGGCGAGCGCGTGACGACGTGGGAGGTCAAGAGATGACCACCTATACCGGCGGGTGCCAATGTGGAGCGATCCGCTTCCGCGTTATCGGCGACGTCAAGGATTCGTCGATCTGTCATTGCCGCATGTGTCAGAAGGCGTTCGGGGCCTATTATGCGCCGCTGGTCTCGGTGCGCGGCGCCGATTTCGAATGGACACGCGGAGAGCGGAAAAGATTCCGCTCTTCCAATTTCGTCGAGCGCGGCTTCTGCGGCGATTGCGGCACGCCACTGACCTACGAGGCGCCGGATGGAATGGCGATTGCCGCCGGCGCGTTTGACGACCCTTCGGCGTTTCCGCCGGTGATCCAATTCGGCATCGAGGGTAAGATCGGTTTCGTCGATCATCTGCACGAATTGCCGGGGCACCGGACGGAGGAGGATGCGCAAGCCGCCCCCTTCCTGCTTGAGCTTGTCTCCTGCCAGCACCCCGATCATGAGACGCAGGCATGGCCACCGAAGGAGCTCGGATGACGGCGGAATCAGACAGAAGCGGCGGGTGTCAGTGCGGGGCGGTGCGCTACCGCGCCAAAGGCGAACTCGGCTATCCCCATCTTTGCCATTGCCGCATGTGCCAGAAGGCGGCCGGCAATTATTTCATGCCGCTTGGCGCCGCGATGCGCAGCGATTTTGCCCTGACGCGCGGCGCGCCGAAATGGTTTCAGTCCTCGGATCTGGTGCGGCGCGGCTTCTGCGGCGATTGCGGCACGCCGCTGTTCTACGACATTCCGGAAGCGGAATTCATCAACATCACGCTCGGCTCGCTTGATGATCCCGATGCGGTCAAGCCGGTGATGCAATCGAACACCGGCGGCAAGATGTCCTGGTTTCACGCGCTAGACGGCCTGCCGCTGGAACCACAGCCTGAAACGCCCGACCGCGAAAATGCGATCGCGGCAAGCAACCATCAACACCCCGACCACGACACGCAAAATTGGCCCCTCGGAGAAAGCTCATGACGGACACGATAAAGACAGGCGGATGCCAGTGCGGCGCCGTGCGCTTCCGCATCTCAGGCAGGCTGGGGCGACCCTCGATCTGCCATTGCCGCATGTGCCAGAAGCAGTTCGGCGGCTTCTTCTCGGCGCTCGTGACCGCGCCTGAGGAAGGGATGGAATGGACGCGCGGCGAGCCGAGCTACTTTCAGTCCTCGGTCAATATCGAACGCGGCTTCTGCAGCAATTGCGGCACGCCGATGACCTATCGTCATCCGGGCGGGCTGGAGCTTGCGATCGGCACCTTCGACGACCGCAGCGACCTCGCACCGCTGATCCAGGTCAACTACGAGGCCCGCCTGCCCTGGGTCGAGGAAATCTTCGAGGCGCCGGTGCTGAAGGATCAGGATTTCTACGCACGACAGGAAGCGATCATCTCCTTCCAGCATCCCGATCACGACACAGAAGTCTGGCCCGCGAAAGGCGTGAAGATATGACCGAGATACTGCGCACGCTCTATCCCGAAATCGAACCCTATGCCTCCGGCCATCTCGATGTCGGCGACGGCCATGTGATCTATTGGGAGCGCTCGGGAACACCTGGCGCCAAGCCCGCCGTCTTCCTGCATGGCGGCCCCGGCGGCGGCATCTCGCCTGCCCATCGCCGGCTTTTCGATCCTGCTCTCTACGACGTCATGCTGTTTGACCAGCGCGGTTGCGGCAGGTCGACGCCGCATGCGGAACTCCATGCCAACACGACCTGGCACCTCGTTGCCGATATCGAGCGGCTGCGCGAGATGGCCGGCGTCGACAGCTGGCAGGTGTTCGGCGGCTCCTGGGGCTCGACGCTGGCGCTGGCCTATGCCGAGACGCATCCAGAGCATGTCTCCGAGCTCATCCTGCGCGGCATCTATACGCTGACCAAGGCCGAACTCGACTGGTATTATCAATTCGGCGTCTCGGAGATGTTCCCTGACAAGTGGGAGCGCTTCATCGCCCCCATTCCGCCGGAAGAGCGGCATGAAATGATGCATGCCTATCATCGCCGCCTGACGCATGAGAACAGGAACATCCGCCTCGGAGCGGCGCAGGCCTGGAGCATCTGGGAAGGCGAAACGATCACGCTGCTGCCGGAACCTTCGACGAGCGGCAAGTTCGAAGAGCCGGAATTCGCCTATGCATTTGCGCGTATCGAAAACCATTTCTTCGTCCATGCCGGCTGGATGGATGAGGGACAGCTGATCCGCGATGCCGGCAGGCTCAGGGATATTCCCGGCGTCATCGCGCACGGACGCTACGACATGCCCTGCCCGGCCAAATATGCCTGGCTGCTGCACAAGGCCTGGCCGAAGGCGGAATTCCACCTGATCGAGGGTGCGGGCCATGCCTATTCGGAGCCGGGGATTCTCGATCGGCTGATCCGGGCGACGGATAAGTTTGCCGGGAAGGTATAAGCTGTACCGTGAGGCCCCCTCACCCTAACCCTCTCCCCGAGGGGAGAGGGGACAAGGCGAACGACGCGGCTACCCTTCTCCCTTCGGGGAGAAGGTGCCCGTAGGGCGGATGAGGGGGGCTTCCGCACAACAGAAAACAACACCCGCTTGGCGGGAGGAAACGACATGAAAGAACGCATCTACCTCTTCGACACGACGCTCCGGGACGGGCAGCAGACGCCCGGCATCGATTTCTCCGTCGAGGACAAGATTGCGATCGCCGCCATGCTGGACGAGTTCGGTCTCGATTACGTCGAGGGCGGATTTCCCGGCGCCAATCCGACGGATACGGCCTTCTTCAGCGAGAAGCGCACCAGCCAGGCCAGCTTCGTCGCCTTCGGCATGACGAAGCGGGCGGGCGTTTCGGTCTCCAACGATCCTGGCATTGCCGGGCTGCTGCAGGCGAAATCCGACGCTATCTGTTTCGTCGCCAAGAGCTGGGATTATCATGTCGCGGTGGCGCTTGGCTGCACCAACGAGGAAAACCTCGAATGCATCGCCGAAAGCGTCAAGGCGGCGGTTGGCGCAGGCAAGGAGGCGATCGTCGATTGCGAGCATTTCTTCGACGGCTTCAAGGCCAATCCGGCCTATGCGGTCGCCTGCGCCAAGACGGCCTATGAGAGCGGCGCGCGCTGGGTCGTGCTCTGCGACACCAATGGCGGCACGCAGCCGCCGGAGGTGCGCGCCATGGTCGAGGCGGTGATCGCCTCAGGCGTTCCCGGGCACTGTCTTGGCATCCATGCGCATAACGACACTGGCCAGGCGGTCGCCAATTCGCTTGCAGCCGTCGACGCCGGCGTCCGGCAGATCCAGGGCACGCTGAACGGCATCGGCGAGCGCTGCGGCAATGCCAATCTGGTGACGCTGATCCCGACGCTGGCACTGAAGAGCGCCTACAACACACGTTTCGAAACGACGATCGACGAGGATCGGCTGCTCAACCTCACCCGGCTCTCGCATGCCTTCGACGAACTGCTCAACCGTTCGCCCGACCACCAGATGCCCTATGTCGGCGCCTCCGCCTTTGCCACCAAGGCCGGCATCCATGCATCGGCCCTGCTCAAGGATCCGCGGACCTATGAACACGTGCCGCCGGAAACCGTCGGCAACTTCCGCAAGGTCATGGTCTCCGACCAGGGCGGAAAGGCGAACTTCATCAATGCGCTGAAACGGCGCGGCATCGAGGTCGCCAAGGACGATCCGAAGCTCGACCTGCTGATCTCGATCGTCAAGGAACGTGAATCCATCGGCTATGCCTATGAGGGCGCGGATGCGAGCTTCGAGCTGCTGGCGCGCCGCACGCTCGGCACGATCCCGGAATTCTTCACCATCGAAGGCTTCCGGGTGATGATCGAGCGCCGCTTCGACAGTCTCGGGCGCGTGAAGATCGTCTCGGAGGCGGTGGTCAAGATCACCATCGACGGCCAGACGCTGATGTCGGTTGCCGATGCCGAAGGCCCGGTCAACGCGCTCGACCTCGCGCTACGCAAGGATTTCGGCAAGTACCAGCACGAAATCGACGATCTGGTGCTCGCCGATTTCAAGGTGCGTATCCTCAATGGCGGCACGGAGGCGATCACCCGCGTGCTGATCGAATCCACCGACAGCGACGGTGTGCGCTGGTGGACGGTCGGCGTCTCGGAGAACATCATCGACGCTTCGTTCCAGGCGTTGATGGATTCCGTCATCTACAAGCTGATGAAGAACCGGCAGCTGGCGGGCAAGATCGCGGCGGAATAAACCTATTCCGCCGGTCCGGCGACGAGACCCCAGCCCTCGCCCGAATCCCATTCGCATCCTTCGGACTTCGTCTTCCAGCGAAGGGCGTCGGATATATTCTCGTCCATCGCGTCGTCTCCGGGTTCAAATCCTCTCACCCTTCATTCAACGAAATGAATTGGCCTATTCACGGCGCTTAAGCTAGGCCGGATCAGAAGAAGAACAAAGATGGAAACACCGATGTCGACCGATGCATCCGTTCCGTTGGCCAAGAACGAAGACAGTCCGCGCGGGTTCGCCTTCGCGCTGACAGCCTATCTGCTCTGGGGCTTTCTGCCGATTTACATGAAGGCGGTGGCGCATATCTCGCCGGCCGAGGTGATCGCTCATCGTATCGTCTGGTCGCTGCCGTTGGCGGGCATCGTGCTGATCGTGCTCGGGCGCACACAGGACATCCGCGCAGCACTCAGCTCGCCGCGCATGCTGGCGATGGCGGCGCTGACGGCGTCGCTGATTACGGTCAACTGGGGTACCTATGTCTGGGCGATCGGTGCCGGCCATTCGCTCGATGCAGCACTTGGCTATTTCATCAATCCGCTGTTCAGCATCTTCCTCGGCGCGGTTTTCCTCAAGGAAAAGCTCCAACCACTGCAGATTGCGGCGATCGTGCTTGCGGCGCTTGCCGTCGCCATTCTCGCGCTGGACAGCGGCGGCATCCCGTGGGTGGCGCTGACGCTGGCGATCAGCTGGGGGTTCTACGCCCTGTTGCGCAAGACGCTGCCGCTCGGGCCGAACCAGGGCTTCTTCCTGGAAGTGCTGATCCTCAGCGGGCCGGCCCTCCTCTATATCCTCTATCTGGAATTCGGCAGCGGCCAGGGCCACCTCTACCGCACCGGTCTTGCCGACACGACCCTGTTGCTCGGCTGCGGCGTCATCACCGCCGTGCCGCTGATGATCTATGCAAACGGCGCCAAGCTGCTGAAACTCTCGACGATCGGCATCATGCAGTATATCGCGCCGACGATGATCTTCCTGATCGCGGTCTTCATCTTCCATGAGCCATTCGGCATGGCGCGGATGATCGCCTTCCCGCTGATCTGGGCGGGGCTGTTCCTCTATAGCTGGTCGATGCTGAAGGGAAGCCGCGGGCGCTAGAGCCTTTCCTGCAAAAGTGCGCAGCGGTTTTGCGTCCGGGATTGCGTAAACAAAAGCTTGGAGCGGTTCTGCGCTTCAGTGAAAAGCCGAACCGCTCCAAAGGCGCGCCCGCCTACATCTTCGAAATCACTTCGTCCTCGCCGTCACGATCGGCGGCGAGCTGGACTGCCTGGGCCATGATCGCCGGAATGATGCCGGAGATCTCGTCGACGACGAGCGGCTGCACCCGATGAGCGGTGTGCAGGAAGCCTTCTTCGGTCATATGACGCATCAGTTCCATCATCGGATCCCAGAAACCGTTGACGTTGGCAAAGACCATCGGCTTTTCGTGGCGGCCGAGCTGCGCCCAGGTCATGATCTCGACGATCTCCTCCAGCGTACCGATGCCGCCGGGCAGCGCGACGAAGGCATCGGAGCGCTCGAACATGGTGTGTTTGCGCGCATGCATGTCAGGGGTTACAATGAGTTCGTTCAGCTGACCGAGCGAGTGGCGAGTCGCTTCCATATCGATCAGGAATTCGGGAATGATGCCCGTGACCTGACCGCCGCCTGAAAGCACGCCGCTGGCAACCGCGCCCATGATGCCTTTGGTACCCCCGCCATAGACGAGGCGCAGGCCGTATTCGGCGATCTCTCTTCCGAGAGCACGCCCGGCCGCCATGTGGGAAGGATCGCGTCCCGGCCTGGAGCCGCAGTAAACGCAGATGGATCGAATCGATACAGATTGTTCGGTCATGAGGGCAAAACAACTATTCCATTTCAATGCAGTCAAGAAAATTGACTGAAAAGCAGCGTGCCTAGCTTGCCTAATTGCTTTGAATGCTTGTGGAAAGCAACGGGAATCGCTAGCAATTTTGGGTATTACGGCAAATTGCCGCTCTGGGAGACATAATGATGAAGAACCGTGCCGGCTTGCTGGCTCTTGCAGTCCTCGCAATCGCAATCCTACTGATGGTGTTTGTCGTCATGCCGCGTATCGGCGGCGATGCAACCAAGGTCGGCGACGCCATCAACCAGGCGAGCACGGAGCTCAAGAACACGGTTAACGAGGCGTCAAAGACATCGCGCTCCGCTGTGGGCGATGCGGCTGCGGTCGCCGATCAGGTCGGTCGCCTTTCGGCCGATGCCGGCGTGTCGCTCAGCGAGCTCAAGGCGCTGTTTGCCGACGGCAAAGGCCCGACCATCGATGTTTTCACTGCCGCCAAGACCAAGGCCGTCAACGCGCTGACCGCACTTGCCGGCTTCACTATTCCCGAGGGCCTCGATCCCGCGACCCAGACCCTTGCCGCCAAGGCCAAGGACGGCGGCGCGAAGGCACTCGCCATCGTCCAGTCGCTGCCCGAGAACATCGCCGATGCGCTTGCCGCGATCGCCAAGGCCGAGGTTGCGCTGACCGGTGCGCCGGAGACCGCCCCTGGGGCGAATACGGCAGCGGAAAATACCGGCCCGAAGCTTCCGGCCTTCGACGTATTGCGCGTCGAGCCCGACGGATCGACGGTGATTGCCGGTTCCGCCGAACCGAACGGCAAGCTCGAGGTGCTCGACGGCGACAAGGTGGTGACGACGGCCAATGTCGATGCGAGTGGCGATTTTGCTGCCGTTCTCGACGATCCGCTTCCGGCCGGCGACCACCAGCTGGTGCTGAAATTCACGGGCAAGGACGGCAAAAGCACGCTTTCCGAAGAAGTCGCGACCATTTCCGTGCCCAAGGATGGCAATGGCGCCAATCTGCTCGCCATGGTTTCCAAACCCGGCGCGGCGAGCCGAATCATCACCGCGCCGAAGGCCGGAACCGAAGTTGCCGATGCCTCCAATCCGATGGCACCGCCTGCGGACAAGCCGGCAACCGGTGAAAGCTCGGCTGCACCAACCGGCGAGCTGGCGCTGCAGACGCCGAACCTCACCGACACACCCTCCGGCGGCGCTGATACGACACCGGCCATTCCCGGCACTGCCGCACCGGATAAGACGAATGTACCCGACGTGATGGTCAATGCCGTCGAGATCGAAGGCAACAAGATCTTCATTGCCGGCACGACCCGCTCCAATGCCAAGGTCATCGGTTATGCCGACGACAGCCTCGTCGGCCAGGATACCGCCGGCTCCGACGGCCATTTCATCATCGACGGTGTGGTGGCGCTTTCGGTCGGCGACCACAAGATCCGCGTCGATGTCGTCGATCCCGCAGGCAAGGTGATCGTGCGTGCGTCGGTGAATTTCAATCGCCCGGCCGGCGATCAGGTGAGGGTCGCCGCGCAATCGGCCCCCGCAGATGCGAACGGTGCTTCCTCGATGGTTCCGCTTGACGAAGGCGAGCTCCGCAAACTCAAAGCCGAAGTCGGCAAGGCTTTCGGCCTGCTGAAGGGGCTTTTTGCCGATGGCAAGTTGCCCGGCGCCGAACAGCTTGCGGCAGCACGCTCGGCAACGGAGTTTGCGCTGCGCTCCGTCGCCGACTTCCGCCCGGCCGCCGATGCGCCTGATGTCTTCAAGCAAGCGTCAGGTTCCTCCTCGCAGGTCGCCGGCAATGCGCTGAAGCTGCTGCAGGGCCTGCCCGGGGATGCGAAGTCCGTCGGCGCCGCACTCGACAAGCTGGGCGGGATGATTGCCGAGCTCACCGCCGCACCCGCGCCGGCAACGCCGTATGCAAACGAGGTCGGAAGCAACCAGCCGAAGACGATCGAACAGGCGCCGCTGACGGCGAACAACGCGGCGGTCATCATTCGCCGCGGCGACACGCTGTGGCAGATCTCGCGCCGCACCTATGGCCTCGGCGTTCGCTACACGACAATCTACATCGCCAACGAGGACAAGATCATCAATCCCGATCGCATCCGCCCTGGCCAGATTTTCGGCCTGCCGAAGGATGTGTTGCCGAATGCCGAAGAGCTGCATCGCAAGCGCATGTCCGGCCAGCACCTCTAAGCTGCAAAACAACACTACGAGGCCGGGCGGGATAAGCGCCCGGCCTCGTCGTTTCCTTACCCCAGCAATTGTTGTATTCGTCCGCCGGCACCCTATCTGGCGATGGCGGCTGCGGGTTGTGGGACGCGCTTTCAGGCACGTCCCGGTTCCGCTCGCTTGCCGGCATCGAATCGCGGCAAGCCCATCCGGGCTGGAGACAATCATGGCAAACGGCAAGACAGTCTCGGAATCCAACCTCCCGCAGACGCTTCTCAACCTCTGGCCCTATATGTGGCCGGCCGGCCGGCCCGACCTCAAGATGCGCGTCGTCTGGGCCTCTGTCTTTCTGCTAATCTCCAAATTCGTATTGCTGCTCGTTCCCTATTTCTTCAAATGGTCGACCGATGCGCTGAACGGCAGGATGGATCTTGCCGGCTCAGTGCCGCCGCTGCTGGCCGGCGCCATCGCGCTGGTCATCGCCTATAACATCACTCGGCTGATCCAGCTTGGCCTCAACCAGCTGCGCGACGCGCTCTTTGCCAGCGTCGGACAACATGCGGTGCGCCAGCTCGCCTACAGGACCTTCGTGCACATGCACGAGCTGTCGCTGCGCTTCCATCTGGAGCGCAAGACCGGCGGGCTGTCGCGCATCATCGAGCGCGGCACCAAGGGCATCGAGACGATCGTGCGCTTCACGATCCTCAATTCAGTCCCGACCGTCATCGAATTCCTGCTGACGGCGGTGATCTTCTGGTGGGGCTATGGCTTCTCCTATCTCGCCGTTACCGCCTTCACCGTCTGGGCCTATATCTGGTTCACGATCCGCGCATCCGACTGGCGCATCGCCATCCGCCGGTCGATGAACGACAGCGATACCGACGCCAATACCAAGGCGATCGACTCTCTCCTCAATTTCGAGACCGTCAAATATTTCGGCAATGAGGAGATGGAGGCAAAGCGTTTCGACAAATCGATGGAACGCTACGAGAAGGCGGCGACCGATGTCTGGACCTCGCTCGGCTGGCTGAACTTCGGCCAGGGCGTCATCTTCGGCATCGGCACGACCATCATGCTGGTGCTGTCGGCGCTGGCCGTGCAGCGCGGCGAGCAGACGGTCGGCGATTTCGTTTTCGTCAATTCGATGCTGCTGCAGCTTTCCGTACCGCTCAACTTCATCGGCTTCGTCTACCGCGAAATCCGCCAGGGGCTGACCGATATCGAGCAGATGTTCGATTTGCTTGAGGTGCAGACCGAAGTCAAAGACGCGCCCGATGCGACCGAACTTCGGATCGGCCAGGGCGCGATCTCCTTCAAGGATGTGCATTTCGCCTACGACGCGGCCCGTCCGATCCTGAAGGGCATTTCCTTCGAGGTGCCGGCCGGCAAGACGGTCGCCGTCGTCGGTCCGTCGGGTGCCGGCAAATCGACGCTGTCGCGCCTGCTCTATCGTTTTTACGATATCCAGAGCGGCGCGATCAGCGTCGACGGCCAGGATATCCGCACGGTGACGCAGAAGAGCCTGCGTACGGCAATCGGCATGGTGCCGCAGGATACCGTGCTCTTCAACGACACGGTCGCCTACAACATCCGCTACGGCCGCACATCGGCCAGCGACGGCGAGGTCTTTGCAGCGGCCGAGGTGGCGCAGATCGCACATTTCATCGAAACGCTGCCCGAGGGTTTCGAAACCAAGGTCGGCGAGCGCGGGCTGAAGCTTTCGGGCGGCGAGAAGCAGCGGGTGGCGATCGCCCGCACCATCCTCAAGGCGCCACCAATCCTGATCCTCGACGAGGCTACGTCGGCGCTCGACACGACGACGGAACGAGAAATCCAGGAAGCACTCGACCTGGTTTCGAAGAACCGCACGACGCTGGTTATCGCCCACCGGCTTTCGACTGTCATCAGCGCCGACGAAATCATCGTGCTCAAAAGCGGCGAGATCGCCGAGCGCGGAACACATGCCGCCCTGCTCGAAAGGAACGGCCTTTATGCCTCGATGTGGAACCGCCAGCGCGAGGCGACACAGGCGGAGGAACATCTGAAGCAGGTGCGCGAAAGCGACGACCTCGGTGTGATAACGCGGCTTGCTCCGGCAAGCTGACAAGGGAATCGACGCCGGCCGGCTTTTGTTGTTCAGAAACCCGGCGCGGGAACCAGGGCCGATGCCGCAGCATTGCCCCGGAGACGGTTTTTCGCTAACCAGCAAAAATGAAAACGCAAGGAGACCGGCAGCCATGAGCCTGTTCAACACGGTTCGCAACACGATCGTCCCCGTGCACAAGGAGGGTTATCCCTTCGTTGCCGCCTTCTTCGTCGCATCGCTGGTCTTGGGATGGATCTTCAAGCCACTCTTCTGGATCGGCATGATCTTCACGCTCTGGTGCGCCTATTTCTTCCGCGATCCCGAGCGCGTGACCCCGCAGGACGACGACCTGGTGATCTCTCCCGCCGACGGCAAGGTCTCGGCGATCCAAATGGTGACCCCTCCGGCAGAGCTTAACCTCGGATCCGAGCCGATGCTGCGCATCTCGGTCTTCATGAACGTCTTCAATTGCCATGTGAACCGGGCGCCGATGCGCGGCCGCATCGTCAGCATCAACTACCGCTCCGGCAGCTTCGTCAACGCCGAGCTCGACAAGGCGAGCGAGGACAATGAGCGCAACGGGCTGGTGATCGAAACCCGCCACGGTCAGATCGGCGTCGTGCAAATCGCCGGCCTTGTGGCGCGGCGCATCCTCTGCTGGGCAAACCCCAACGAGCCGGTGGATGCGGGCGAGCGCTTCGGGCTGATCCGTTTCGGCTCGCGGCTCGACGTATTCCTGCCCGCCGGCGCTGCGCCGCGCGTCTCGCTCGGCCAGACGGCGGTTGCGGGAGAAACCGTCATCGCCGAATTCGCCTCCGCCAAGGGTCCCGTCATCAGCCGCCGCAGCTAGAGCGGGTGAGCTTTTCACGGAAGTGCAGAAGCGCTACGCACTGTTGCTGGAATTGCCTTAGGAACGATTGGAACGCGATATGGAAACGCCTTTTCCGCCTTTCGAGCCCAATGGGCCGGATGATTCCGCCCGCGGCCCGCGTCTGCGCGAAATCCCGCTCCGGCTCGTCTTTCCGAACCTCATCACCATTCTGGCGATCTGCGCCGGGCTGACCGGCATCCGGCTGGCTTTCGAGAATCGTTACGAGCTCGCCGTCTCCATGGTGCTGCTCGCCGCCTTCCTCGACGGTATCGACGGGCGCGTAGCACGGCTGATGAAGGCGACCTCGAAGTTCGGCGCGCAGATGGATTCGCTTGCCGACATCGTCAATTTCGGCGTCGCACCCGCCCTCGTCGTCTATGTCTTCGCGCTCGACCAGGCGCGCTCGCTCGGCTGGATCGCCGCCCTGATCTATGCCATCGCCGCCGGGCTTCGCCTTGCCCGCTTCAATGTCATGGCCGAACGTGAGAACAAGGCGAGCTGGCAATCGGAATATTTCGTCGGCGTGCCGGCGCCGGCCGGCGCCATGCTGGTGCTGCTGCCGGTCTATCTCGGCTTCCTCGGGCTGGCGACGGATCGGACCTTCGCCTATATCTCGTCGATCTACACCGTGCTCATCGCCTTCCTGCTGATCAGCCGGCTGCCGGTCTGGTCGGGCAAATCGGAAGGCAACCGCTTGCGGCGCGACCTCGTGTTGCCGATGATGCTCGGCGTCGTGCTCTATGTGGCTCTGCTGATGAGCTACACCTGGGAGGTGATGGTCTTCACCGTGGCCGCCTACCTCATCTCGCTTCCCTTCGGCGCGCGGAAATGGCGGCGGAAATACGGGACGCTGACGATCGAGGAGCCGGGCATCGGCGACGACGATATCGGCCGGCACATCTGATCTCCTAGCATTTCCGGATCTCTTCGAATGACGGAAATGCTTCTCTCCCTTCGTTCTGACGTATCCCCGGGAAAAGCATGCGCTTTATCCGGGTGGAAACCGTTCTGCGCGTTTCCCCGGAAAACCGCTTTCGGACTTTTATTGGAACGGCTCTCTTCAGTAAGTATTAACCAACGTAGGCTTCAGTTAAGCCTCGCGAATTATGGTGCGCGTTTACAAATCCTGATAACCGACGCCCCCGTTTTGTCGCTATTCGTGATGAAACATCAAACCATAAAATACCCAGGGAAGAACCACGCAAGGAGAGTATCGTGACTTCGAAGAAGAGCAGTACCGGCGAACAGCAAGCGGCCAAGCCAGACCTCGCCGCCAACTATCGCCCCGTCGGCCTGAAGGCTGTTGCCGCAGCATCGCTGATGGCGAAGCATAAGCCAACCAGCGTCAAAAAATCCGCTTGAAGCGGAAGGCTTCAAATTGGAACCATGTGTGCTTTCGGGTTGCATGCGTTAGGCACCGCTGACGAAGTGAATGACGAGGCGATCGTCGGAAATCTCCTGACAACGCTCTGGCGACTAAGCACAACCCGAAAAACCTGATGGACGAAGCGATGCATCGCCGCCGCTTATGTGAGACGTCGGCGCCGATAGGTCGCCGACGGGCCTGTAGGTATGGCGGATAGTGTTCAGAAGAAGCTGAGCTGGCCGTCGTCAGGCTTTTGCTTGTCGGGCGCCTTCAACGGCTTTTCGATGGCGACCGGCTGCTGCAGGTCGGGACCCATATTGGCAACCTTGTTTACCTTGTCGGAGACCGGTACGGCTTCGAAGAAATCATCCTGAACCGGCTGCATCAAGTCGACCACTTCGCGCGGTTCCTGCGTCTTGCAATCCAGCCAGCGCGTGAAATCCTCGGGTTTGATGACGACGGGCATGCGATCGTGGATCGATGATATGGCTGAAGTGGCTGATGTCGTCAGGATCGCGCCGGTATCGACCTCAGAGCCGTCGGCCGAGGACCATGTCTCCATCAACCCGGCAAAGGCGATGACGCCCCCCCGGCGCGGCCTGATCCAATAGGCCTGCGGCCGCTCGCCGCTTTCCTTGGACGGGCGATGCCATTCATAGAAACCGGAGGCCGGAATGAGCACACGGCGATGACGCATGGCGGCGCGGAAGGAAGCCTTGCCGATCGCGGTTTCGGAGCGCGCGTTGATCAGCAGTGGGAAATCCTTCGGATCCTTGACCCAGCCCGGCGTCAGGCCCCAGCGCACGAGCACGGCGCGCCGGTCGGTCAAGTTGCTGCCCTGCTCCCTGCCCTCGCCTGATATGACGACGAGGATCGGTTGCGTCGGCGCGATGTTGTAGCGCGCCGGAAAATCGTCGAAATCGAGACCGGAGAAGACGTCGCGCAGGTCGACGCTGGAGACTGTCAGGGCGAAACGTCCACACATCGGCTTGTCTTTGCACCCGGCTGGTGCTCCGTCAAGACGCCTCAGCCTCTTGGCGCGAAGAGGATGAGGCTGGCGCCGGCAAGGCAGATCAGCGCACCGCCGATATCGTAACGATCAGGCACGCGGGCTTCGACCAGCCACAGCCAGAGCAGCGAAGCGAGGATGTAGATGCCGCCATAGGCTGCGAAGGTGCGGCCGGCGGCCTCGCTCGGCACCAGCGTCAGAAGCCAGGCGAAAAGCGCCAAAGAGACCATGCCCGGCGCCAGCCACCAGATGGGTTTTTCGAGCTTCAGCCATGCCCAGAAGGCAAAGCAGCCGGCGATCTCGAAGAGGGCAGCAAACGCAAAAATGATGTAGGTCACGGAAGCACCTTTCGAATCCCCGTCGCACTATTCATTCGATAAGATGGGCCATCACAGCAAGAGCAGTCCCGATGACCTCCACCGCCAAAGCCGCCTCCTCCGCCATTCTCGAACGCGACGGACGATTCCTTCTGGTGTTGCGCCGCAACCCGCCTTCCGCCGATATGTATGCCTTTCCCGGCGGGCGAGCCGAGCCGGGAGAAACGCCGGAGCAAACGGCATTGCGCGAATTCCGCGAAGAGACCGGCATTTCAGCCCGTAATCCGCGGCTGTTTTCGACCTACGACCTAAAGACGCATGCGGCCGACGGCAGTGTCAGCAGCCACTTCTTCCTGTCGGTCTTTCGCGTCGATGCGGATGGGGATGCGGTGGCGGAAGCCGCCGACGATGCGGCAGCGCTCGGCTGGTACACGGTGGAGGAAATCCGGCGATTGCCCGTGCCGCAGAGCGTGCTCGAATGCGCGGAGCGGCTGGGGGGCGGCGAATAGACGTGGAAACTTTCAGGCACGCCTTGTTGCCGTCACGCTCAACGTATCAACTGGGAGCATGATTCCCGTTCGACGCGTTTTCCTGTCCCTGCTCGTGCTCGCCGGCCCCACGATGGCGCAGGGCAAGAATACACCGCCTCCACGGCAGGAGGAAATTGCACCGCCACCTGCTGTGATCGTGCCCTATGACGACAAGCTGACGCGATTCGCCGAGGTGCTGGGTTCGGTGCATTATCTGAGAACGCTCTGCAAGGCGCCTGGCGGCGACGAGTGGCGAAACAGCATGCAGCAGCTGCTCGATTCGGAGACCGGCAACGAGCCGCAGCGCAAGGAAAAGCTGACAGCAGCCTTCAATCGCGGCTATCGCGCCTTCGCCTCGGTCTATACGGATTGCACCCCGGCGGCCATCGTGGCAGAAGAGCGCTACCGTAACGAAGGTGCAACACTTGCCACAGAAATTACCTCGCGCTTTGGAAATTGACGTTTAATTAACCTGTTTTCGCAAGCGGACGTGTCGTTTTGGGAAAAGGCTGTTAGTGTTGTTAACTGTGCAGTAAGACATGAGAAGTTCTGAGGAAAAGACAATGGAAGCAAGCCTCAACGACATCGACGACATGATCGTCCACGAAAAGATGCAGGCAGCTCTGGAGTACCAGAACGAAGCTTGGGCCGACGGCATGGCCGACGGGATCGAGCCTGAAATCATCGCTGATGCCGCCATTGCACATGCGCTGCGCGAGACGATCAGATTGCATGGGGAAAAGAGCGCCGAAGCCCTGCTGGATTCGCTGCGTGAGCGCATGCTTGCCGGCGAATTCTCCGCGAACCGCACCCTGCAATAATTGTTATCAGAGAGTTTGATGCACACCGGTAAAGAGAAAGTTTCGCGAATTTCCCTCGCGCCGGTGCTACTTGCGTTCAGCCTCGCCGCCGGCAATGTTTTCCTTGCGCCGGCAGCCTACGCGCTTTCCGAACTGCACAAGATCCCCGGCCAAGCGGCCAACGAGACGCCACCCGCACAGGGAAGCGCTCAAGGACAGAGCCAGCCGCAGACCACTCCCGGCGTTCCCATGGCCGAGCCGCTGGTCAACAGCCAGAACAATCAGGGTGTCGACAAGACGCCGGGCGCTCAGGACAATTCAAAGCCCGTCGAGGTGATCTACGACATCAGCAAAGTGCCAGAGCCGGTTCGCAAGATGCGCGAGCAGATCGTCGAGGCGGCCGCCTCTGGCGATCTCGAGCGGTTGCGGCCGCTGATGGGCACTGGTGCCGACCAGACGCAGGTGACTGTGGGCGAACCGACCGACGATCCGATCGGCACGCTGAAGGATCTGTCGGGCGATCCTGACGGTGACGAGATCCTTGCCATCATGCTCGACATCGTCTCGACCGGCTTCGTACATGTCGGCCAGGGTACAGCAGAGGACATGTATGTCTGGCCCTATTTTGCCGAGAAGGACCTGAAGACGCTGACGCCGCCGGAGCGTGTCGAACTGCTGCGCATCGTCACCGCCGGCGATCTCTCCGACATGCAGGAATTCGGCGGATATAATTTCTACCGCCTCGGCATTACGCCTCAGGGTAAATGGAAATTCTTCACAGCGGGCGATTGATGCCCGTCTTGGCTGCGCTTTTCACGTTCGCATGGCGCTTGCGATCCACCTCATGAAGACATACCTCTGAGCGATGACCAACGCGACAGGTTCCGCCATGCCAGCCGTATTCCTGAAAGACCGCTCATTGCTCTTCGTCAGCGGCGCGGAAGCCCAATCCTTCCTGCAGAACCTGATCACCACCGATATCACCGCGCTTGGGCCTGATGAGGCGCGGCCCGGGGCATTGCTGACGCCGCAAGGCAAGATCCTGTTCGACTTCATGATCTGGCAGGACGGCGACGGCTACATGATCGAAACCGATGCCGGCCAACGCGATGGCCTGTTGAAGCGGCTGACGATGTACAAGCTGCGCGCCGCCGTCACACTTTCTCCAAGCACCGAAGAGGGCGTTACCGTTTCCTGGGGCGGGGATGCCGAGGACGTCGGGGATAAGCAGGGCGCCCGGGGCAGCCATGGCGCCCGGGATAGCCGCTTCGCCAAGGCGGGCGTCACGCTCACCCGTCGGGCAGGAAGACACGGCGATGGTGCAGAAGCGCTCTACGACGCGCTACGCATCAGCCACGGCATCGTCACATCAGGATCTGACTTTGCCCTGCAGGACGCCTTCCCGCATGACGTGCTGATGGATTTCAACGGCGGCCTCTCCTTCAGGAAAGGCTGTTATGTCGGCCAGGAGGTCGTCTCGCGCATGCAGCATCGCGGCACTGCGCGCCGGCGCGTCGTGACTGTGTCCGCCGGCACGGCGCTGCCGGAGACAGGGACGGAGATCACCGCCGCCGGCAAGCCGGTCGGCACCCTCGGTTCGGTCGACGGCGACCACGGGCTTGCGATCGTGCGCATCGACCGTGCCGGCGCGGCGATGGCGGCAGGCACGCCGCTGCTGGCCGGCGACACGCCTGTTTCCCTCGTCCTGCCGGCATGGTCCGGTCTCGTCTTTCCCGCCAGCGCCGACGAGGCCAGCGCGTGACAACACCGAAAGCTCCGCGTGCCTGGCAGCGCATGCTGTCCGGGCGCAGGCTCGACCTGCTCGACCCCTCGCCGCTCGATGTCGAACTGATCGACATCGCTCATGGGCTTGCGCGTGTGGCCCGCTGGAACGGCCAGACCTCCGGAGATCATGCTTTCTCGGTGGCCCAGCACAGTCTCGTCGTCGAGGATATCTTCCGTCGCTTCAACGACGCGCGGCCGCAGGAGTGCCTGATGGCGCTACTGCACGATGCGCCCGAATATGTGATCGGCGACATGATCTCGCCGTTCAAATCGGTGGTCGGCGGCGGCTACAAGACGGTGGAAAAGCGGCTGGAGGCCGCCGTGCACCTGCGCTTCGGCCTGCCGCCGCATCCCTCGCGCGACCTCAAGGACCGAATCAAAAAGGCCGATACGATCGCCGCCTATTTCGAAGCGACCGTGCTTGCCGGTTTCACACCTGCCGAGGCACAGAAATTCTTCGGCCAGCCGCGCGGCATCAGCAAGGACATGCTGATGATCGAGCCCTTGCCGGCGATCGAAGCACAGCGGTTGTTCTGCGAGCGCTTCGCCGCGATTGAGGTCGAGCGGGAGATGGTATCGTGACCTTCATCGTCGTCTCGCCGCTGTCGCGCATCGCGGAAATGGCGGTGCGCCACAAGGCGCGTGACATGATCAGCCTGATCGCCAAGGAGCAGGCCTTTCACCGGCCGGGCGTGATCGCGGCCGAACGTCATCTGACACTTGCTATGAACGACATTGTCTTCAAGGGCACCGGTGATCTCGTGGCGCCTGACGAGACGCATGTACGCGGGATTGTCGACTTTGCCGCTTCGTGGCGGCAGGAGACGCCGCTGCTCATCCATTGCTGGATGGGCGTGTCGCGATCGCCGGCCGCAGCCCTCATCGCCGCGCTGTCGCTGGCACCCGATCAAAGCGAGGAAACGCTTGCCCGCCGGCTACGGGCCGCCTCACCTTTCGCCACACCGAACGCCCGGCTGATCGAGATCGGTGACGCGCTGCTCGGCCGCAGCGGTCGGCTGGTTGCGGCGGTGCGGGCAATCGGACGTGGCGCCGATGCCGACGGCAACGCGCCCTTCGTGCTTGCGATCCGGGACGCCGCTTGCGGTTGACGCTACCGCTAGCCGCTCCATCTAGGCCCCGATCATGCACAATCGACAGGGCCCGATCATGGAACAACAGGCAGCCGATGTCCTCCTCGCCACGCAAACGGCGCTCAGCCAGGCAAGCGCGCTTGCCGTGCAATATTCCTTCTCTGTCCTCGGGGCGGTGATCCTGCTCGTTCTTGGCTGGGCGCTGGCCGGTTTTACCAGTAGTTGGGCCTATGAAGGCCTGTCGCGCGTTCATGGCATCGACGAGACGCTAGCGCGTTTCTTCACCAATGTACTGCGCTATGCCCTGCTCATCCTGGTGTTCATCACCGTGCTCGGTCAATTCGGCGTCCAGACCGCCTCGATCATCGCCACCCTCGGCGCGGCAGGCCTGGCGATCGGACTGGCGCTGCAAGGCACGCTGCAGAATATCGCCGCCGGCATCATGCTGCTGATCCTCAGGCCGTTCCGCGTCGGCGAATATATAGAGACCAGCAGCGTGGCCGGCACGGTGCGCGAAATCGGATTGTTTGCAACCGAACTCAAAACCGGCGACGGGCTTTACCGGCTGGCGCCGAATTCGACGCTCTGGAACACGCCGATTACCAATTTCAGCCGCGAACCCACGCGGCGGAACGAGCTGAAAATCAGCGTCGCCTATGAGGATGACATCGATCTGGCGATGGAGAGGCTCATGAACCTTGCCAAAGCCGATCCGAGGGTGCTGACGTCACCAGCACCCAGCGTCTTCATCGACAGCCTTGGTGACGGCACGATCTCCGTAGCGCTGCGCTACTGGGCAAAGACCGGTGACTGGTGGCTGGTCAGCCGTGACATGGTGAAGCGCGTGAAACTCGCCTTCGACGACAATCCTGACGCTGCGCCGGATGCTTCAGATGCCGCGCCGGCAAAAACGTCCAACGGCAAGGCGACGGCCGAAAAACCGACGTCGACGCGGCAGTAAGACATTGCAGCGTCGGAGGTCGTTTTAAGACCCGCGGCGCTGTGCACTTTAAATTCCTAATTTTGTTCTTATTCGATGCCGATCTGAGAATTGCGCCATAGCCTATTGAATGACGCCGCAAGAGAGTCTTTCGCCGGCATCACCCGAAGGCTGGCTGCGATAATCATCCGAATTGGCGTGCACCATCAATGCACGGCCGCGAATGCCGTCGGTCTTGCCGTCGAGCGTGACCATGCTGTCGAAGACCTGTGCCCGCAATATGCCGTCCTGCCCGACATATTGATTGGGCATATCGCCGGCGTGCGGCCCCTTGGCGGCAAGAATGCCGTGCTCCGCCTTCTCAGGATTGAAATGACCGCCCGCCGATTCGTGATGGGTCGCGGCGTCGCAGCGGCCGGTCTCATGAACATGGAAGGCGACCCATTTATTCACAGGCAGTCCCGATATCTCGACTTCGATAAGGACGCCACCAGTGGCGGCAGCCGTCAGTTGCGCGCGACCGTCCTCCTTGCCGTCCTTGCCGACGAAATTGGCGACCGCCGTCTGCTTGTCCTGAGCGCCCGCCGGCAATGCAACCGCAAGCAGGCTCAGGGCGGCGATAATGCGCATGGCTTTCATGGGGATCTCCTTCCGTCCGGTTGTCCTTCTGAACGTGTCAAACCGGAAGGTGTTCCTGACCGAGGAAGATCGAACGAAGAAGACGGAACGAGAAAAGCCGGCCAAACGGCCGGCTTGATCGCCCGAATCGGGACGCCGTTCAGGCGACCGCGTCGAAATCGAACTGGCCGTAGGTCTTGCGGTAGAGATCCTCGGGCTGATCGCCTGTCGCCGGCGCGGTCTGCTGCAATGGATAGGAAACGGCGATGCTGCTTGCCGTGGCACTGTCACGCGTGTCCATCATCAGCGCGATTAGGCTGCCGGAAAATTTCGGCTGCGTGTCGCTGTTCTTGTCCTCGTCCAGGAGCTCCTTGATGATGCCGGGCTTCTCATCGGCCGCCCGTTCGCCGCGGCTGAGGACGCCATCGCCATTGGCATCGAGACGCGAAAGCGTCGCCAGATATGCATATGAGGTGTCAGAAACGGATGTGGTGCTGGTCATACAAACCTCCATTCACCGCCTTTTGCCGGTGGTGTTTGTACGCAATACGAACGTGGAAAATCATTGTTGACTCGGTGGTTAAACTGATTTGCGCAGTGCGTCAATAAGTTGTTAACTTCTCATTAACGATGATTGACAAAAGTTAACGGAATGCCTGAGCGCGGGCCTCTGCCGGCATCAGAGGGCCGCTTTTCTCCGTATTTCAGTTATTTTTCACATATAAAACAAACGTCTAACGCAGCGAGGTCTCTGCTGCACTGCAACCGAATATTAATCCGGCCCATACAAAATGGGCATTCACGCATCCAGCAGGCGTCCAGCTTATCAAAATCAATCTCTGTATTCATCTTAGAAAGGTCTTTCATGTCCGGCGAAATGAGGCACGTTCATCAAACGACGACGCTTCCCTCCGCTGTCGTCCCGCGAGACGCATGCACATGAAAGCTGAAGCGCTCTTCTGGCGTCAGTGCACCGAGGCCGTCACCGCCGACGGATCGATCGATGCGCAGCGCTTGATGGATCTTGTGATCGCGACCTATCGCGTCCATGAAATCGACTATGACGAAATCGAGAGAAGCGCGGAAACGCTGCTAAGGGAAAACCATGCGCTGAGAGGCAATATTTCCGCCCTCAGCCAAGCGTTCGACGGACAGAAAAAACTCTTCGAAATCATCCTCAACAACCTGCCGCTCGGTCTCAGCGTCTTCGACTCCGACCAGCGGCTGACGCTTTCCAACACCCGCTTCCGCCAGCTCTTCGACCTGACGGACGAAGATGTCATTGCCGGCGCGACAATCGCCGATCTCACGGCCAAAATGCGCGGCACGGAGAGCGCCAGCGCCAAGCCCGGCCGGCGGACCGGGCGACATTCCTCCGCAACCGCAAGGAGCAGTAGTCTCCGTCGGCGCGAATGGTTGATGGACGATGGCCGCATCATCCAGAGCATGGTGACCATCCTTTTCGACGGCAGCAACATTTCCATTCATGCCGATATTACCGAGGATCGAAGGGCGGCCGAGCGCATCACCTATCTCGCCCACCACGACCCGCTGACCGGCCTTCCGAATCGCATCCATTTCCGCGAGCAGGTGGATGCGACGCTCACAGAGCGCAGGCCAGATCAGCAGATTGCCCTCGTTCACCTCAATCTCGACCGGTTCAAATCGATCAACAACACGATGGGCGTTTCGGCCGGCGACAAGATCCTGCTGCAGGTCGCCGAGCGCATCCGAGCCTCGGCCGGTTCGGAAAACACCCTGGCGCGCCTCGGCTCGGACGAATTCGCCATCCTGCAGACGGGCAAGCAGCAGCCCCGGAACGTGACGGCGCTTGCCGAGCGGATCCGCCGGGAGCTTTCAAAACCATTCCCCCACGGCGAAAAACAGGTGGAACTCAGCGTCTCCATGGGCATCGCAATCGCCCCTGAGGATGGCGAGGAAACCGATATCCTGTTGAAAAATGCCGGCGTGGCGCTGTCACATGCCAAGGCGGACGGCCGCAAACGCGAACGTTTCTTCGCCAGCGAGATGGAAGCGCAGATCCAGCTGCGCCACGCACTGGAGGCGGACCTCAGAGCAGCCGTTGAGAATGAAGAATTCGAGCTGCACTACCAGCCGCTTTATGACCTCGTGCAGCGGCGCATCTGTGGCTTCGAAGCGTTGATCCGTTGGAACCACCCGGTTCGAGGCCGCGTTCCGCCGATGGATTTTATTCCGCTTGCCGAAGAGGTCGGCCTTGTCGTCGATATCGGCCGTTGGGTTTTGCACCGGGCCTGCAACGATGCAGCGCAATGGCCGGAGGGCATCAAGATCGCCGTCAACGTTTCGGCAATCCAATTCAGCAGCAGCGACCTGACGCGAGATGTCAGCGAGGCGCTTGCCGCCGCGGCGCTGTCGCCGTCGCGGCTTGAACTCGAAATCACCGAGAGCGTGCTGATGGAAAATCTCAGCGACGTGCTGCCGATCCTGCATGCGCTGAAGGAGCGCGGCATCCGTATCTCGATGGACGATTTCGGAACCGGCTATTCCTCACTGAGCTATCTCTCGAGCTTCCCCTTCGACAAGATCAAGATCGACAAGTCCTTCGTCAACGACATCGTCGACAACAAGGAAGCGCATGCCATCATGCACGCGATCATCCTGCTCGGCGATGCGCTCGGCATGCGCGTCACCGTCGAGGGCGTCGAGACGGCCGCGCAGCTGGCGCTGCTCGAATGCGAGGAATGCGACGAGATCCAAGGCTATCACATCAGTCCGCCGCGACCGGCGCGTGACGTGCCCCATCTTCTCTCCCTGCCGCCGAACGGCGGCGTGACGCATCTTCCTGAAGCCAAGCACTGAGAGACCCCTCGATTGCGACTCGCACGGCAAGCCGCTACAAAATCGGCTGCGATTCCTGAGATCTTCGTTGTCGCATCCTTTTACCGCCCGCATTCAATTCCGCGCCGATGCCCTATCGGCGGAAAACGATCTTCATCATGACAGGTGGCGCTATGTTCGCGGCTGAAGTCTTCTCCCCACACGAAACGCTTGCCGCGGCGCTGATTGCGCATGCGGCCGACGGCGACGACGGCTCGCACGACCTTGCCCATATTCTGCGCGTCTTCAGGAATGCCATGCGCATCCATGCGGAAGAAGGCGGCGACGCGCGGGTTCTTGCCGCTTCCGTGCTGCTGCATGACTGCGTCGCCGTCGAGAAGAATTCGCCGCTGCGGGCAAGAGCATCGGCTTTGGCGGCGGAGAAAGCATCGGCGATTCTGGCAGAACTCGGCTGGAGCGAGGCGGATATTGAAGCAGCAGCCCACGCAATCACCGCGCATAGTTTCTCGGCCGGGGTGACGCCGCAGACGCTGGAAGCGAAGATCCTGCAGGATGCCGACCGGCTGGATGCGATCGGCATGGTCGGCGTCGCCCGCTGCTTCTATATCGCCGGGCGACTGGGATCCGGGCTCTACGATCCGTTCGACCCGGCGGCGGCGGACCGCCCGCTCGATGACAAGCGTTATGCCATTGACCATTTCCAGACGAAGCTGTTCAAACTGGCGGAAGGGTTCCAGACCGAGACCGGCCGCAGGCTGGCGGCCGCGCGCGATAAAAGCCTGCGCGACTTCCTCTCGGCCTTCATGGACGAAATCTAGGAGTACAACGTGCGTGTCAGCGACCTCTTCATCTACCCGCTCAAGAGCGCCCGCGGCATTGCGCTGCCGGCCGCCGACATCGACGCCTATGGGCTTCCCGGCGACAGGCGGGCAATGATCACCGATGCGCAAGGACACTTCATCACCCAGCGCGAGTTGCCCGACCTCGCGCGCATCGAAGTGCGACCGGAAGCGAGCGCCTTTCGGCTGCTGATGCAGGGGAAAACGGACATATCGGTAGCGCCGCCTCGGCCTGAAACCCGCATCGATGTGACCGTATGGAAATCTGTCGTCAGCGCCGCCGTCGCCGATCCGGAGAGCAACCGGCAGCTTTCCGAATGGCTCGGCCGCGAGGTGCGCCTGGTCTTTTTCGACGGGCAGGCACGGCGGACGGCAAATGCCGAATGGGCTGGCGAAGCTACGCCCGTGACCTTTACCGACGGCTATCAGATCCTAGTAACGACGACAGGCTCGCTGAAGGCGTTGAATGCCGATCTCGCCGCCCATGGCGAAGGCAGTGTCGGCATGGAACGCTTTCGTCCGAACATCGTCGTCGATACCGACGAGGCCTGGCCGGAGGACCGCTGGGCGGCGATCGAGATCGCCGGCATCCGCTTCGATCTCGTCAAACCCTGCTCCCGCTGCATCATGACGACTCAGGACCAGTTGACCGGGTCACGCGAGGGACCAAACCCGATGCCGGCCATGGGCCGCATCCGCATGTCGGCCGACCGGCGCGTGCCAGGCCCGCTCTTCGGTTGGAACGTCACGCCGCGCGGCAGCGGCAGGATCACGATCGGTGACACCGTCAACATCGTTGAAGAGAGGCCGGAAGGCTGGGCGCTCAAGCGTCGCGCCGCAGCATAAAGCAATTCCAGGAAAAGTGCGAAGCGGTTCCGTCCGGAATAGCGTGAAAACAAACAGTTAGAGCGTCACGTGCGCGCGAGTGCGGCATCGATGCCTGCCATGACATCGGTGGGCAGTGGTCCCTTCTCCAGCGCGCCGGCATTTTCCTCGACCTGGGCAACGGTACGGAAGCCCGGAATGGGAAGAGTGCGCGGCGAGCGTGCCCAGAGCCACGCAAGCGCGCCCTGCGTCAGCGTGCGGCCGCCTGATGTCAGCAGATCGCGGACGGCATCGAGCCGTGCGGCGAATTCCGGGGCAATACGCCCGTCCTTGAAATAGACCATCCAGTCGAGGGCCGCCCCACGGACATCCTTGGCGCCCACTGCCTTGTCGGCGGTGAACTTGCCGGTCAGCAGCCCCATCGCCAGCGGACCACGATTGATTGACATCAGGCCCTTCCCCTCGATCACCGAGATCATCTCCGGCACCGGTTCGAAAACGTTCATCGTATGCTGGATCGAGACGTAGCCCTGGCGGCCGGCATGGCGGGCGGCACGATCGGGAAAATCGGTACTCCAGCCGAACGCATCGATCTTGCCTTCGGCGCGCAGCGCCTCCAGCGTATCGAAGACGGCATCAGACTGTTCCAGCGGAAAATCATTGAGGTGGAACTGCAGGAGATCGAGGCGATCGCGCTTGAGGCGGCGCAGCGAGGTCTCGACCGAACGGCGAATAAAGGCCTCATCGGCAAAGGCGCCGGTTGCCTGCTTGGTTTCCGGATCGGTGGCGAAGCCGAACTTGGTGGCGATGATGATATCGTCACGATTGCCGATCGCCCGACCGAGCACTTCCTCCGAGTGGCCAGCGCCGTAGTTCGAGGCCGTGTCGAAGAAGCGGATGCCGAGTTCGATGGCACGGTGGATCGCTTCCACGGATTCATCGTCGTCGACATCACCCCAGCCTAGCGGCGTGTCGCCGGCGAAGAAGGGACCACCGATCGCCCAGCATCCCATGCCGAGACGCGGAATTTCGCGGCCGTTCCAGAGCGTCATCGTTGTCGATGATGCGGGCTTGGTCAGCATGAGATCCTCCTTGATTGGCAGTCCTGTGAAGACATAGGAGGCGCTCATGAGCGGGTAAACCGCCAAATCCGGAGGATGTTTTGCACCGGTAAAAAACGGAGGTCAGGCGGAAACACTGTTCGGACCTGAAAGCGTCCGTGGAGTTGGATTAAGCGCCTTGAGTGCCGCCTGAACGAAGCCGTCGCGGGCAGCTACAGATTCGATGCCGCGCGGCTCGTAGACATGGCGATGCAGAAAGAACCCTGTCAGACGGAATGCGGCTGAGAGACTTTCGAAGTCGGCCGCATGATTGCCTTCGATGCTGAGGAACGGCGGCAGGAGCAGCATCTTGTCCGCCCAGGGCGCACCAGCGGCGCGGCTGACGGCGCGGCCGGATTTCGGCGAGACATAGACGAGATCGGAACGGGTGCCGGTCGCGGCGCATTCGGCAAGATCGAGGCCGAAGCCGAGATCATTCAGCACCGCAAGCTCGAAACGCACGAAGAGTTCGCCGGCATCGGCCGGGTTGTGCAGGTGATCGAGGATGACCTCAAGCGCATCGAAGAGGTGCGGATGCGGGTCACGCTCCGGCAGTAGCCGCAGCAGCGCCCCCATCGCCTGGACACCGTAGACGGCGGTCGCCGTTTCCATCAGCCGGGCAGCGCGCAGCGTCAGCGGCTCGACGCGGAATTCGCCGAGATGCTCATCGAGCCGGGCACGCCAGATGACTTCCACGGCATTGCCCGCCTGCAACACCGGCTGCATGGCGCGCGAGCGTCCAGAGCGCACCAGGCCGAGATGGCGGCCGCGATCACGCGTCATCACCTCGACGATGACGCTCGTCTCCCCGTGGCGCTTGACGCCCAGGATGATCGCATGGTCCTGCCACTGCATCGAAAGAAGTCCTTACGGCTGACGAATCATCCATCCTACTGCATAATTCAACGCGTTACAGCGTCCTTTACGCGCCTGAAAACCGCGCTGCAATGCAAGGTCTGGCTTCCGTCATGGACCCCTTCAGGCGACAGCCGGGAAAAGCCTCTGCAGGAATTCCCCCATCGCCGTTTCGTCGAACGGCTTCACCAGAAGCGGTATGTGCTGCAGGTCGGGCGGGAAATCGCCGGTATCGGAATAGCCGCTGACGAAGCCGAAAGGGATGCCGATATCGAGAAGATGGCGGGCAAATCCGAAACTCATGCCCTCGCCAAGATTGACGTCGAGAAGGGCGAAATCATATCTCTCCGCAGCGATGGCAGCCCTCGCCTGTTCCAAACTGCCGACGATATCGATGCTCTCGACGCCGGCCAGGCGCAGAATATCCTCCGCCTCCATCGCGATGATCAAACTGTCTTCAAGAACCAGAACACGGATTGCGCTCATGATTCGATGCCCCTCGTCGGGCGCCTGTCGCAGCGCCCCGGCCGTTTCGCCAACATCATTGCCCTCCGGTGCCCCGCATGGCACGCTATCGGTGAATTCCGCCACCTTTTGTGAATAAACCATTTTTCTGCCCGGTCGATAAGAATCAAAATCGGAGGAACGACGTCGGCTGACCTTATTTTCCTTGCTGCTAATCTGCATTTAAAAAAGACATAGCCGGGCTGCTTGGCTAAGCATGTCGCGCAAAAGTGCGCAGCGGTGTTGCGACAACGACATGCTTAAAACAAAGACCTAAAGCGCGAGGAGCGAATCTGAAAGATCGCGACGCGCTTTAGATGAAGGGGCGTTTGCCCTCTCCGAGCCCTTCCCAGCCTGATATCGCCATCAATTCCTCGCCGTTCAGCACCTCGCAGCCGCGCTCCTGCCAGCGGATCAATCCACGTTCGCTGAGCTTTTTCAAAGTCTTGTTGGTATGAACGATGGAAAGACCGAGCGTGTCGGCAATGTGCTGCTGGGTGATGGGGATGAATTTGCGGCCGTTGAAGATATTGAGCTTCCGGCCGCGCTCGAACAGGAAAGCGATCAGGTAGGCTGCTCGTTCCAGCGCCGTGCGGCGGCCGATGCTCAAGAGATGCTCATCCAGGATGCGCTCCTCGCGCGCGGCGATCCAGGTGATGTCGAAGGCGAGCGAGGCGTGCTTGTTGTAGAGCGTCATCAGCCTGTCGCGCTCGAAGACACAAAGGGACACGGGCGAAAGCGCTTCGACTGAATGCTGCATCTCACCGGCAATCGTTCCCTGCAGGCCGACCAGGTCGCCCGGCATGATATAATTCAGAATCTGACGGCGCCCGTCCTCCAGCATCTTGTAGCGGAAGCCCCAGCCGGCGAGCACCGTGAAGAGATGAGCGCTATGTGCGCCCTCGACGAGGATCGTCGAGCCGGCATCGACGGCAAGCTCACCCCTCTTGAAGCTCGAGACGAACTCCAGCTCGTCACGGCTGAACTCCCTGAAATGCGGCAGAGGCCGCAAGGGACATTGCTCGCAAGGGGTCTTGAAAGAATTGATGGGTCTCGGCGTCGCCATGTTTGCCCTTGCCGTCGCAAAATCGGCGCGCCAACAGTGGCGCGCCGTTCATTAAGGAATGCACAAGGCATGGATTTGTTCCATGAGCGAGGCAAATTTTTTGTGCGGAAACAAAGGGCTGGCGCCAACCCGACGAAATCCTTGCCATGCTTATTTCGGGAAATCGAGACCCATTTCGCGGAACCGCTCGGGATCATCCCCCCAATTCTCGCGAACCTTGACGAACAGGAAGAGATGGACCGGCTGTTCGAGGATCTGCGACAATTCCTTGCGCGACGCAGTCGAGATCGCCTTGATGGTTTCACCACCCTTGCCGAGCGCGATCTTCTTCTGGCTGTCGCGCTCGAGATAGATCACCTGCTCGATCCGCACCGAGCCGTCCTTGCGCTCTTCCCACGTCTCTGTTTCGACATGCGAGGCATAGGGAAGCTCCTGGTGCAGGCGCAGAAACAGTTTCTCGCGGGTGATCTCGGCGGCGAGTTGGCGCATCGGCAGATCGGAGATCTGGTCTTCCGGATAGTACCACGGCCCCTCCGGGAGCGTTTTCGCCAGATAGTCCATGAGGTCGTCGCAGCCGGAGCCGTTTTCGGCTGATATCATGAAGGTGCGCTCGAAAGCGATCTTCTCATTAGCGGCAGCGGCCAGTGCCAGCAGATCCTCGCGGTTGACGCGGTCGATCTTGTTGAGCAGCAGGATCTTCGGCTGCCGGACTTCCTTGAGGCCTTCGAGGATGGCTTCGGCATCGCCGCGCAGGCCGCGCTCGCTGTCGATCAGCAGTACGATCAGATCGGCATCCCTCGCACCGCCCCAGGCCGAGGTCACCATGGCGCGGTCAAGCCGGCGCCGCGGCTTGAAGATACCAGGCGTATCCATGAAGACGATCTGGGCATTGTCGTGGATCGCAATACCGCGGACGATGGCCCGCGTCGTCTGCACCTTATGGCTGACGATCGAGACCTTGGCGCCGACGAGGCGGTTCACCAGGGTCGACTTGCCGGCATTGGTCGGTCCGATCAACGCGACGAAGCCCGAATGCGTCGGACCATTGGTTTCTGCGGCAGCTTCGGCCGCGATATCTTCTTCTTGTGTCATTGTCCCGTCAGTTTCCGGCAGACGATTGCTGCCAAATGCCTTCGCGCTCGAGCATCTTCGTTGCCGCGACCTGTTCGGCGGCACGCTTCGACCGCTCTACGCCGGTTTCAGGCTTAATGCCAGCAACTTCCACCGTCACCTTGAAGCGCGGATCATGATCCGGTCCGCTGCGTTCATCAACCCGGTAGATCGGCGTGACGCCGAATTTCGCGTGCGACCATTCCTGCAGCTCGGTCTTGGCGTCGCGCTTGGCGCCATCGGCCCGCACTGCCCTGCCCTGCCAGTAACGCAGAATGAACCGGCGGGCAACTTCGAGGCCGCCGTCGAGATAGATCGCGGCGATCAGGCTTTCGACGACGTCGGCGCGCACGTTCATCATCCGCTTGCCGGTCAATTTCTTCACATCGGCGCCGGTGCGGATATAGAGGTGAAGATTGAGTTCGTCGGCGACCGCGGCGCAGGTTTCAGCGCTGACGAGCTGGTTGAGGCGAACCGAGAGCTCGCCTTCTCCCGCCGTTCCGAAGGTGCGAAACAGAAGTTCGGCGATGCAGAGCCCAAGGACCCTGTCGCCGAGGAATTCCAGCCGTTCGTAATTGCCGCCCTTTTCGGTGCGGGCGCTGGCATGGGTCAGCGCGCGATCCAGGCGTTCCTTTTCAGCGAAGTCATGACCGATCAGGCCTTCAAGCTTTGCGCGGTCCGCCGCAGAAAGCGTCTGCGCCTTGCTCATTCAACAACCTTGAAGAGGCGGTCCCAACGCATGTTCGTCGGCCACTTCCAAATTTCGCGGAAGGAGGTATCGTTGCCGAGCGAAAAGAAGATGACGCTGGCGCGGCCGACAAGATTTTCGGCAGGCACGAAGCCGACGTCGAAGCGGCTGTCGAGCGAGTTGTCCCGGTTATCGCCCATCATGAAATAATGGCCTTCCGGCACGATGAATTCGCGAGTGTTATCGCCGCGCGACACCGGAGACTGATCAAGCGTGTCGTAGGTCTTGCCGCTGTCGAGCGTTTCGCGGAACACCGGCACATCCGCGCCCGGATCAAGCTTGTAATCCGAGGTGAAGCTGCCGTCCGCCACCTTCGGAACCGGCTTGCCGTTGACGTAGAGCACGCCGTCGGTAACCTGGATATGGTCGCCCGGCAGGCCGATGCAGCGCTTGATGTAGTCGATCTCGGGGTTTGGCGGGAAGCGGAAGACGACGATGTCGCCACGCTTCGGATCGGCGCCGAACAGGCGGCCGCTGAAGACATCAGGCGAGAAGGGCAGCGAATATTTCGAATAGCCGTAAGCGAACTTGTTCACGAAGATGTAGTCGCCGACGAGCAGCGTCGGCATCATCGAACCGGATGGAATGGTAAAGGGCTGGAATAGCACCGTTCGGATCACCATCGCCAAAATCAGCGCCTGGATGATGACTTTGATATTTTCCCAGAGGGCGTTCGGCTTGGCTTCGACTTTTTCGGACACGCAGTCTTATTCCTTCAAGACGCCGCGGCGGCGCAATTCTTTCTGTCGTTCTCTCTAGCGGCTTCGGCCGGTTGCGGCAATGGCGACAACATCAAAAGCGACGAGAGGTCGCGATCAACAGCGCCCGAGGTCGCGATCAGAGGCTCTCGGGCAACGCCTCAATAATGACGAAGGCCTGCGCCAAGGGATAATCATCCGTTATTGTCAAATGAATGGCGGGCCTGTGGCCCGCGGGCAGCAGCGATTCGAGGATCAGCGCGGCGGCGCCCGATAAAATCATGGTCGGCTTGCCGCTCGGCAGGTTGACGACGCCCATGTCTTTCCAAAAGACGCCCTGCGCTATGCCGGTGCCGAGCGCCTTGGAACAGGCCTCCTTGGCGGCGAAACGCTTGGCATAGGATGCGGCACGGTTTGCCCGCTTATCTGAACGGGCGCGCTCGATTTCGGTGAAGCAGCGATGGGTGAAGCGCTCGCCGAAGCGCTCGATGGATTTCTCGACACGGCGAATGTCGATCAGATCGCTGCCAATGCCGATGATCATGCCGGAACCTTCCGTCGCTTAAGAATTCTTGGTCGGGTTCATATGCTCGGCATGTCGCCGGCTGGAACGGCAAGACGCAGACGCGCCCGCTCCAGCAGTCGTATATGGCGGCGCGTCTGAAACCCCTTGACGGTGTAGAACGTCAACGCATAGAGCGCAACGGAGGTGACGGTCGCCGGCGGAATGGCGCCGACCAGCATCGGCTCCAGCACCGGTTTCCATAGCTCAGTGAAGTTCAGCTTGTGAAAAAGGGCGGCGAGATCCACCGTCTGACCGGCCAGGTGATCCTCGCGGCTCAACAGCAGATGTCCGATCTCCCAGGTGATCCCCCAGATGAAGGGATAGGTCAGCGGATTGCCGAAGGCGGCGCAACCAAGAGCGGCGGCCACCATGCTGCCGGAGAGGAAATAGGTGATGACGAAAGCCATGACAAAATGCACGCCGATGAAAGGCGTCCACGAGACGAAGACACCCGCAGCAACGCCGGCGGCAACCGCATGCGGCGAAGCGCTCAAGCGCAGGACGCGCATTGTCAGGTAACGGATCGGGCGAAGGAAACCTTTGCGAGGCCATAAAAGCTCCCGCATCTTTTCCTTAAATCCCGCAGGCTTTCGACGGCGAAACAACATGGCCGGTATTTAGTGCAGTGCACACCGCCATGACAAGAGCGGCAAATGATACCGCTCGAAAAACCGCCCCTCAGTTCTCTCTGCGAAAGGAGCGTCTTCATGCCGAGGGGCGTCCGTTATGCATAACGTCCCTCACTCGTCTCAAGTATAAAGTTGAGTAATCAGCGATTGCGGAACAGACCGCGATCGACCTGGCGCTGACGAAACTCGAGGTCGATACGATCGAACGAGCCATCCAAATATGCCATTTCACGTTCCTGCGTGGTCGGAGCGCGAAAGGCACGAGCGAATTTCTTGATAGGGCCAAACATTATCTTGTCTCATCTTCTGTTTGCGTTTCGATAACCAGAAGATAGGCTTGGCAGAGGTTAATTACCACCACCGCAACATGGAGACAGCCATGCACTCAATGCATTGCTTGCCTTTTTGCTGCGTCATTTTGATCCTAAAACGATCATAAAATGTGCAATTTTCCACTCAAGCCTCTGAGGGGTTTAACAAAAACTTACTCGTAGAGCCGGCGGACCGTGGCGATGCAATCCAGTTCCTTCATCTGGGCGAGCAACTGGTTGAGCTGACGCAGGTCCCAGACCTCGACCTCGAGCATCATTTCGGTGAAATCGGCCGCCACCCGCACAGTATTCAGCAAACGGATATTGACGTCGAGGCCTGCGACCGTCTGGGCGACCTTGGCAAGCGTGCCCGGTTCATTCAGCCCATTCACCATGATACGCGCCATGAAACGCGACTTATTGGCTTCGTCGAGATCCCAGCGCACGTCGATCCAGCGGTTGGGCTGATCGTCGAAACGCTGCAGACTCGGCGACTGAATCGGATAGATGGTGATGCCCTTACCTTGGTCCATGATGCCGACGATGCGATCGCCGGGCACGGCGCCGGTCGGCGCGAACTTGACGTCGACATTGCCGGACAGGCCGCGGATAGGCCCGATATCGGCGTCAGTGTCGATTTCCGAATGGCCGCCATCGTGCCCTGCCTTGGTCTTGCCGGGGATCTTGAAGATCATGCCGGCGGCGCTGCGGACGTTGAACCAACCGTCGTCGCCGGAGGGCTTCACGGTGACGCGCTCGTCCTGATGATCGGGATAGACGGCGCGCAGCACGTCTAGCGAAGACATTTCGCCTCGGCCGACAGCGGCGATCGCATCCTCGACATCCTTCTGGCCGAGACGGTGCAGCGCCGGCTTCATCGCCTCGCGCGAGAAGATCTTGCCGGCCCTATTGAAGGTGCGCTCGAGAATGCGGTGGCCGAGGCCGGCATATTGCTTGCGGATCGCCATGCGGGTGGCCCGGCGGATGGCGGCGCGCGCCTTGCCGGTCACGACAATCTCCTCCCAGGCGGCCGGCGGAACCTGCACGCCGGACCGGATGATCTCGACCTCGTCGCCATTTGCAAGCCGCGTCACCAGCGGCATGATGCGGCCGTTGATCTTGGCGCCCACCGTGGTATCGCCGATATTGGTGTGCACCGCATAGGCGAAATCGATCGGGGTGGCGCCACGCGGCAAGGCAATCAGCTTGCCCTTCGGCGTGAAGCAGAAGACCTGGTCCTGGAACAGCTCGAGCTTGGTGTGCTCGAGGAATTCTTCCGGGCTGTCACCCTCGGCGAGCGCCTCGATCGTATGGCGCAGCCAGGAATAGGCATTGGATTCGCGAGAAAGGATGTCGCCATCGGCATTGGTGGCGCCGTCCTTATAGAGCGTGTGGGCGGCGATGCCGAATTCGGCGATCTCGTGCATGCGCTTGGTGCGGATCTGCAGTTCGATGCGCTGGCTGGAAGGACCGACGATGGTGGTGTGCAGCGAACGGTAATCGTTCTGCTTCGGCGTCGAGATATAGTCCTTGAAGCGGCCGGGCACGACGCGCCAGCGCGTGTGGACGATGCCAAGCGCCCGATAACAGGAAGGGATATCCTCGACGATCAGGCGGAAGCCGTAGACATCGGAAAGCTGCTCGAACGAAAGCGACTTCGACTGCATCTTGCGGAAGACCGAATAGGGCTTCTTTTGCCGGCCCTTGACGTAGGCGCTGGTCAGGCCGCTTGCGACCAAAAGGTCGCGTAGCTCGGCCTCGATCTTCTTGACGATGCCCTCGTTGCGCTTAGAAAGCTCTTCCAGCCTTTTGGTGACGGTCTCGTAGGCTTCCGGGTTCATATGCCGGAAGGAGAGCTCCTCGAGTTCCTCGCGCATGTCCTGCATGCCCATGCGGCCGGCGAGCGGCGCATAGATTTCCATCGTCTCCTCGGAGATGCGGGCACGCTTGTCGGCCGACATGTGATCGAGGGTGCGCATATTGTGAAGACGATCGGCAAGCTTGACGAGCAGCACGCGCACATCGTCGGAAATGGCGAGCAGCAGCTTGCGCAGGTTCTCCGCTTGCTTTGCCTTCTTGGTGACGAGATCGAGCTTCTTGATCTTCGTCAGACCCTCGACCAGGCGGCCGATATCCTCGCCGAACAGTTCATCGATTTCGGCGCGCGTCGCCGTCGTATCCTCGATGGTATCGTGCAGAAGGGCGACCGCGATCGTCGATTCATCGAGGTGCATGTCGGTGAGGATGGCGGCGACCTCGAGCGGATGGGAAATATAGGGATCGCCGCTCGCGCGCTTTTGCTGGCCATGTTTCTGCATGGCATAAACATAGGCTTTGTTCAGCAGTGCTTCATTGGCATCGGGCTTGTATTGCTGAACCCGCTCCACGAGCTCGTACTGCCGCATCATTCCAAAGCCACTCCGATAAAAATAAAAGCGCGCCAATCAACGATTGGCGCACACATGGGCAATAATATGCCTAAGCAATAAAGGTGCAAGATTGACGATTGGTAATCGTCGCTCTTTTGCATCGCACGCAGCTTTTTCCGGATCGCATCAGTGCGACCGGGGATCGCATTCAACCGATGCGACAGGGATCCGGCAGACGCGCTTAGTAGTCGTCGCTCTTTTCCGGCGGCACCAGGCCTTCGATGCCGGCGAGCAGCTCTTCTTCCGACATCTGGTCGAAAGTGATCGTCTCCGGCACGTCGTCCTGCTCTTCGCTGTCGGCTGCGGCGACACCGCCGGCAGCGATCATGCTTGCCGGATCGGGCTCAGGCTCGTCGACTTCGACATGCTTCTGCAGCGAATGGATCAAATCTTCCTTGAGGTCATCGGGCGAAAGCGTCTCATCGGCAATTTCGCGCAGGGCCACCACAGGATTCTTGTCGTTGTCGCGATCGATGGTGATCGAGGCACCCTGGGAAATCAGCCGGGCGCGGTGGCTGGCGAGCAGAACCAGCTCGAAGCGGTTCTCCACCTTGTCGATGCAATCTTCAACTGTGACACGGGCCATTGCCTGTCCTTTACGGTCGTCATTTCGGGATTAACACGCCCGATACAATTAAAACCGGGCAAATACAAGTTTTTCATTCCGGCTCCCCTCGTCTTTATCCGCGGCTGAGCTAGATTCCCATGGAGAATGTCATAATTCCACCGAAGGTTGCTTGGAATATGTCGAATCGTGCCCTAAATCTTTCATATATGAATAATTCATAAAGTAAGGGCCGGATCGAAATCGAAACACAAGCTATTGTTTTTATTTAAGTTTGGCCCATGCGGATTTCGATTGCTCTCATTGGATTGGTAAGCGATGTTTGACCCACGCGAAAAAATTGCACTCTTCATTGACGGCGCCAATCTCTACGCTGCATCCAAGAGCCTCGGCTTTGACATAGATTACCGCAAGCTGTTGAAAGCGTTCCAGAAACGCGGATATCTGCTGCGCGCGTATTATTATACCGCTCTGATCGAAGATCAGGAATATTCATCGATCCGGCCTCTGATCGACTGGCTCGACTACAATGGCTACAAAGTCGTCACCAAGCCCGCAAAGGAATTCACGGATTCCATGGGCCGCCGAAAGATCAAGGGCAACATGGATATCGAGCTTGCCATCGACGCCATGGAACAGTCCGAAACGGTTGATCATCTCGTCATCTTCTCGGGCGATGGTGATTTCACGAACCTGGTCGAGGCGTTGCAGCGCAGGGGCCGCAAGGTCTCGGTGATCTCGACCATGGCGACCCAGCCGCCGATGATCGCCGACGACCTGCGCCGGCAGGCCGATCATTTCATCGATCTCTTATCTCTAAAGGCTGAAATCGGTCGTGATCCCTCCGAGCGGGCGCCACGCCCGGCCGAAGTTGCGCCGGTCAGCGATCTCGAGGATTGATCTCTCCATCATCCCGAACAGGAGTGGCCGCGACGATCAGGGCGTGATCATCAACCACGGCAGCGCGATCAGCCATGAGCCTTCAGCAGGCGGCTCTTCTGCCGGTTCCAATCGCGCTCCTTCTCGGATTCGCGCTTGTCGTGCAATTTCTTACCCTTGGCGAGCGCCAGTTCCATTTTCGCCCGACCGCGATCGTTGAAATAGATCTTCAGCGGGATAAGCGTCATGCCTTCGCGGTTGATGGCAGAGCGCAGGCGATGGATTTCACGGCCCGACAGCAGCAGTTTGCGGCGCCGGCGCGGCTCGTGATTGAAGCGGTTGGCCTGCAGATATTCCGGCAGATAGGAATTGATCAGCCAGATCTCGCCGCCCTCATCCGAGGCGTAGGATTCGGCGATATTGGCCTTGCCTTCGCGCAGCGACTTGACCTCCGTGCCCATCAGCACGATGCCCGCCTCGTAAGTATCGATGATCTCGTAGTTGAAGCGGGCCTTGCGGTTTTCGGCCACGATCTTGTTCACCACGCGCTGGCTGCCTTTGGGGGCCATGACGATATTCCAATTGCTTCCGAGCATGATGCCGAAAAGTGTGAGCGGTTTTCGGGTGCCATCATGCTCTATTTCTTTGATGTAGATCCGGATTCAGATTTCAGGCCAGTCAGGCCTAAAATCATCCGGATCTATGGCGCGAAAAGCCGCGCCCTCATTCCTTGCCCTTTATGTAAGGGAGAGACCCCGTCTTGTGAAGACGGCCGGTCTCGTCAATTCAACAGGCCTGCATGACGCATGGCGGCGTCAATCGCCGATTCGGTTGCCGGCTCCAGCGTCGAAAGCAGCGGCGAGCGAACGTTGCGGCTCATCCGGCCAAGCCGGGAGAGCCCGTATTTGGCGCCGCAAAGACCCGGCTCAAGGAAGATCGCCTTGTGGAGCGGCATCAGCCGATCCTGATATTCCAGAGCACGGGCATAGTCGCCTGCCAGCGTTGCCGCCTGGAAGTCGGCGCAAAGGCGCGGGGCGACATTGGCCGTTACCGAAATACAGCCGACACCGCCATGGGCGTTGAAGCCGAGCGCCGTCGCATCCTCGCCGGATAATTGTCTGAAATCCGCGCCGCAGGTGATGCGCTGTTCGGAGACGCGCTCGATCTTGCCCGTCGCATCCTTGACGCCGACGATATTTTTGTGCGCCTTGGCAAGCGCACCCATCGTTTCCGGCGCCATGTCGACCACCGAGCGGCCGGGGATGTTATAGATATAGATCGGCAGATCGACGGCCTCGGCGATCGCCGAAAAATGCGCGATCAAACCCTTCTGCGTCGGCTTGTTGTAATAGGGCGTGACGACCAGAACGGCGTTCGCACCGACCTTTTCGGCATGCTGGGCAAGCTCGATCGCCTCACGCGTATTGTTCGAGCCGGCGCCAGCCATGACGGGAACGCGTTTTGCGGCAACTTCGATGCAGAGTTCCACCACCCGTTTGTGCTCGGCATGCGACAGCGTCGGGGATTCGCCTGTCGTGCCGACTGGAACGAGACCACCGCTGCCTTCCTTGATCTGCCAGTCGACATGAGCGGCGAAGCTGTCTTGGTCGATCAGTCCGGCATCCGTGAAGGGGGTGACGAGGGCGGGAATGGACCCATTGAACATGCAAAGCTCCTCACGACCAAATCCTTGCTTCGGCCGCATTCCATGAATAAGAGTTGCGCACCATAGAGCGCCGAAATCATCGCGACAAGCGCGTAGAGTTCGGTTTAGGGCAAATTCCGATAGCAGATGTGAATGAATTTTACCTGGTACGGTAAGGTTTCGTTAAGATACCTCTAGCCAAATGGCAGGGCGTGTTTTCGTTGCGAGATCCCGGATGAAGAAAGCTGTCCTGATTCTGTCCGCCTTCGGCTTCATTGCCGCCGCGTGGAGCAGTGTTGCGTCGCCGCTTCCCGGCGAGAGCGTTTCCATGCCTGCCGTCAAGCCGCTCGGATTCATTCCCGAGACAGCCATACCGGAATCGATCACAACAGGCGCAATTCCGCGCAATCCTGCAGTCGCCCCTGTCAACGGCGACCTGAAAGCCGGCCTCGATGCGCTTTCCGACAAAGATCCGCAGCTGGCGCTTTCGATCCGCGACAAAATGCGCGACGGGACGCTCGACCGCCATATCCTCACCTGGGCGATCGCCGTTTCCGGATTGAAGGGTGTTCCCTCCTATGAAATCGCCAGCGCCACACAGGAACTCAAGGGCTGGCCGGGTCTTTCGCGGCTGCGTTCCTATTCCGAACGCGCGATCTATGACGAAAATCCCGCCCCTTCCGCCGTGCTCGCCGCCTTCGGCGATACCGCGCCTGAGACGATGCAGGGCGCCGTTATCCTCGGCCGGGCGCTGGTTGCATCGGGCAAGCAGGCGCAGGCGGCAAAATATATCCGCAAGGTCTGGCGCGGAGAGGCTCTCGACAAGGCGACCGAGGACAAGATCCTCGTCGAGTTTTCCGCGCTGTTGACGCCTGCCGACCACAAGGCGCGGATGGACTATCTGATGTATCGCGGCCGGGTGGCGCAGGCCAAGCGCTTCGGCGACATGGGCCAGGCCCAGTCGCTCTACAAGGCCTGGGCTGCCGTCGATGCCAAATCCGGCAATGCCGGCGCGCTGCTCAACGCCGTCGATGCGAAATGGCGGGGCGATGCCGGCCTGCTGTTTGCGCGGATCGAATATCTGCGCAAGCAGGACAAATATGCCGAGGCGGCAGCACTTCTAGAGCAGATGCCGCCCGAGCGCAGCGAACTCGTCAATTCCGGCGAATGGTGGAACGAGCAACGCATCGTCAGCCGTGGTCTCGTCGACCAGGGACAATTCAAGCCGGCCTATCGCATCGTCGCAAACTATGCCGCAACGAGCCCGACGGATATCGTCGAGGCTGAATTCCACGCCGGATGGTACGCGCTTCGCGGCCTGCAGGACCCAACAACGGCGGAAAAACACTTCCGCAAGATCCTCCAGACCTCAAACGGGCCGATCTCGGTCTCACGCGCCTGGTATTGGCTGGGACGCGCAGCGGAGGCTGGGGGGCCTGGCAAATCCAGCGAATTCTATGCGAAGGCCGCAAATTTTCCCGGCACCTTCTATGGCCAGCTCGCGGCCGAAAGGCTGGGACGAAAGACGCTTGATGTCACCTATCCCGCACCGAGCACGGACGACCGCCAACGTTTCCAGGCACGCGAAGCCGTGCAGGCGATCGCCCGGCTGGAGGCCGCCGGCCACGGATGGCGGGCCGCCATTCTCTATCTCGCGCTCGCCGATCAACTGCAAAGCCCCGGCGAATTGGCCGTCCTTGCAGCGCGGGCCGAGCAATCCGGCGATCATCACCTCTCGCTGCAGATCGGCAAGATCGCCTATGGGCGCGGCATCGATGTCGCAGCGCTTGCCTTTCCGGTTGGCGTGATCCCGGCGAACGCCAATATAACAGGTTCCGGCAAGGCACTCGCCTATGCCATCGCCCGGCAGGAAAGCGCCTTCAACCCGGCCGCCGTTTCGGCGGCGAACGCGCGCGGCCTGCTGCAGCTTCTGCCGGGAACAGCCCAGGCGGTGGCCAAGCGCCACAACATCGCCTTTTCCAAGGACAAGCTGACGGCCGATGCCGGCTATAACGCGACACTCGGCGCGCATTATCTCGGCGAGCAGATCGATGCCTTCGGCGGCTCCTATATCCTCACCTTCATCGCCTATAATGCCGGGCCGAAGCGGGTGCCGGAATGGATCGGCCGTTACGGCGATCCGCGCGGCAGGCCGATCGACGAGATCGTCGACTGGATCGAACGCATCCCCTTCCCCGAAACGCGCAACTACGTACAGCGGGTGATGGAGAATTACGAAGTTTATAAAGCCCGCCTCGGCCAAGCCACCGATATCGAGCGCGACCTGATCGGCGGACGCAGCGCCTCCTGAAGCCGTTTGGCGCGGCTTGAAAAGCAAGCTACATCTTCGGGATCAAACAGGTCTCGAGGGATGCGATGCCGGATACGGATGCAGGCGGTTTCCAAGAACGATTTTTCACTTCTTCTGATGGGCTGAGGCTTTATGCCCGCGACTACCTGTCCGACCAGGCGGCTACCGCAGGACGGCTGCCGGTGATCTGCCTGCCCGGCCTGACTCGCAATACCCGGGATTTTCATCCGCTTGCGCTGCTTCTCTCCCGGGACACAACAATGCCTCGCAGGGTGATTGCGCTCGATTCGCGCGGACGGGGAAACTCGGCATGGGATGAGAACAAGGCGAATTACAATCTCGCCATCGAGGCCGGCGACGTCCTTGCCGCCTGCGCAGCACTCGGCATCGAGCGGGCGATCTTCATCGGCACGTCGCGGGGCGGGCTGATCCTGCACCTGATCGCGGCGACACGGCCGGATCTTCTCGAAGCCGTCATCCTCAACGATATCGGGCCTGTGCTTGAGGCTGGGGGGCTGGCACGGATCCGCGATTACCTCAGCAGCAGCAGGAAGCCGGCGGACTGGAACGAGGCGGTCGTTATATTGAAGGAAAATCATGGCGCGTCGTTTACCGCGCTTGCAGAGCAAGACTGGCGCGAGATGGCGCTTGCCCTTTATCGTGATATCGGTGGAAGGCCGGTCGCCGATTTCGACCCGGCGATCGCAGCGGCACTGAAATCGATCGACTTCAGCCAGCCACTGCCTGATCTCTGGGGGCAATTCGAAAGCCTGAGCCGGTTGCCGCTGATGCTGATCCGCGGTGAAAATACGTCGCTGCTTTCACAGGAAAGCGCCTGCGAAATGGCCCGGCGGCATTCGCGGCTGATCCTTCATGCTGCCGAAGGACAAGGACATGCCCCGCTCCTGCATCTCGGCAATATCCCCACAGCACTTCGAGCTTTTCTCGCGACCTGCCGATAACCTGATCGACACTGGTCAGCTGGCACAATGGGCCATTCGTCCAAATACAAAAAGCCCGGCTCGAGAGCCGGGCTTTCCTGATTGACCGAAGTCAGATCAGATTAGAACGAACGCTGCAGGCGGAAGTAGCCCGTCGTGGAGTCGTCAGCATCTTCCGGATCGAGGTACTGAACCGAAGCCTTTGCGTAGAAGTTGTCGACGATCTGGTAATCGACCGTCAGACCGACCTTCCATGCTTCGTTGTCGCTGAAGTCGTCGCCAGCAACGTAGTAGTTGCTGTAGTACTGAACACCAGGGGTGATCTTGAGCTTGTCGGTTGCCTTGATAGCGTATTCGGCAGCGACAGCCCACTCGGCCTTAGTGTAGTAGGAGCTCGGGCCGGTAGCGTATACGGCAGCGAGGCCGAGCGTACCAGGACCGATGTCAACCGTGCCCATTGCACGAACAGCACCGTCTTCGTTGTCGACGTCGTAGCCAGCAGTGATCTGGTAGCTGAATGCACCAGCCTTGCCGCCGAGACCGACTGCAACACCAACGTTGTTGGCTTCTTCGTCTGTCTTGTAGAAGCCGTCTTCGAGTTCATCGACGCTGATACCAGCGTAGAAGGAGTCGGTTTCGTACTGATAACGGATGGAGTTATGCAGCGTGACCGGCGAGCCGATGTCGTCGGTTTCGCCGGAGAGGCCATCGTCCCACCAGCTGTAGAACAGACCAGCGCGGAAGCCCGCGATGTCGAGGTAAGCGGAGTCGAGCTTGGCAGCCTGATCGGTGGCGTTGTCAGCATTGAACTGCATGACGATGACACCGGTCAGCGGACCATACTCGGTGTCGCTCTTGGCCGTGAACTGAACCTGGCCGCGGGTCGTTGCATCCCAGTCAGAATCGCCGCCGATGTCTTCGCCAACGTTGACCTGGAAACGGATGTAGCCGTTGATCTTCAGGCAGGTTTCGGTGCCCGGGATGTAGAAGTAGCCGGTGCCGTAAGCGTCGCAGACGCGAACATATTCAACCGGTTCCGGCTCGGCAGCAACGATAGCGTCAGCAGCCTGAGCACCGGAAACTACTGCGAGAGCAGCAGCGGAGCCGAGAAGTAGGCTCTTGATGTTCATAAATGACCTCCAATTCAAAGTTTCGATCGGGTTTGGGATCTTTCGCTGAGCAGCGTTCCCTGCCCCATCCCCGTGTTTCAAGAAGTGGACGATCAGTCGCCCTTGCTTCCGAGGTTGAAAATACAAGACGGAAGCCGTCACGCAATCACCAACTTGTGTAGATGGAGCATTTGAGGAAGCCTTCCCGACATTCTGTTGCTGAAAGGACACAAGTCGGGCAGCTGGCCTCGATTTCCTTTATGCTTTGTTAAGAAAACCCTGATTTTGCGGAGGCTTAGGTCGGCCCAACAAAGAATTGGACATGCGCCTAACGACACTTTCATGACGCTTTTTTGACAAAATGCGGCACTTGCTGGGGATTCACGATTGCTGGAAGCGTAACCCGAGATGCACCGATCCGCTTTCGCCCCTGCCGGTGGCTTGAGCGCGGGAGGTGATTCCCGCCGGCGATTCTCTCGCTTGAGGCAGAGAGATTTTCTGTCGCCCGGCCTGGCCGACTAAGCGAATATGATTCCCTGCCAGAAAAACGATCGACGCGTGCTCAGGAAATCGGAATGGCGGAGAAGATGGGATTCGAACCCACGATACGCTTTTGACGTATACTCCCTTAGCAGGGGAGCGCCTTCGACCACTCGGCCACCTCTCCGGTTTGGCCTAACTATGGCGACCGGTCTGTGAATGCAAGGGTTTTTTGAGTTTTCACCAGAAGAAATGCAGCGAGCTGCAATTCAGCCGGTTACGCAAACAAACCGCATTTCCTGGCAAAATCCGCGGAATTTGATCGTGCTTCGTTCTCTTCGATGAAGAAGCCGAACTCAGCCAAGCAGGCTCTTGAGGTCGGCAGAAGGGTCGGCGAGAATCGATTTATCGGGATTGGTCCCGGATTCCAGCAGTTTTTTGCCGGTCACATAGGCCTTCGCATCGTTGATCGCATCGACGGCAATCAGCCGGCCTTCCCTGAAGTACCAGACCGAATGGGCGCCTTCGCGGGCGCCGGGGCGCAGCAGCGTCTCGTCATAACCAAGATTGAAGCCGGCGATCTGCAGCTTGACGTCATACTGGTCGGACCAGAACCACGGCTTCGGCGCATAAGGTTCGCTGCCGCCGGCGATGACGGCTGCCGCAGCTTCGGCCTGGTCGACGGCGTTCTGCACCGATTCGAGCCTGATGCGGCCGCCCTGCCAGGGAAGTGCGGCGCAATCACCAGCGGCAAAGATCGCCGGATCGGAGGTGCGCGCGAATTCGTCGACGACAATGCCGTTGGCGACTTCGAGGCCAGCTTCCTTGGCGAGCTGGTCGTTCGGCGCGACGCCGATGCCGACGACGGCGAAATCGATATCGATGACCGATCCGTCTGAAAGCGCGGCACCAATGACACGGCCATCCTTGCCGATCAGATGCTTGAGCCCTGTCTTCTCGCGGATCACCACGTCATGTGTCTCGTGGATCACGCGCATGATGTCGGCGGTCTCCTTCGCCGCGACGCGTTGCAGGATGCGGTCGGCCATCTCGATGACGGTGACTTCCAGGCCGCGATGGCGGGCAACGGCCGCCGCCTCGAGGCCGATATAACCGCCACCGATGATCAGAACACGGCGGCCGGGGCGCATCTCCTCGGCCAGCAGATCGGCATCGCGCTTGTCGCGGGCGACATAGACGCCCTCGAGATCGCCGCCGATCGCGGCCGGCAGCCGGCGCGGCGTCGAGCCGGTGGCGAGCGCCAGCGTACCGTAGTCGAGAACGGAGCCGTCCTGCAGCAGAACCTGCTTGCTGTCCGGCTTGATCTGCTCGGCCCAGGTCGAAAGGCGAAGATCGACATCATTGTCCGCATACCAGTGCTCGGCGCGGAACAGCAGGCGGTCGAAAGCCATTTCGCCGAGCAGGTATTTCTTTGAAAGCGGCGGACGCTGATAGGGAGCGACGTCCTCGGCGCCGAGGAGGGTGATCGGGCGCGTATCCTTCAAAGCACGCAGCTTGGCCGCCAATGCGAAACCGGCTTGTCCCGCGCCGATGATCACCAGTCTATCCGTCACGATCTCACTCCTGAAGCTGCGCCCGACAACCACGCCAAGGCCTGTCCCCTAAGCGCCGCGCATCTTTCAGACACGCAAAGGACGCTGTCGCATTTTGAGTTTCTGCATAATCCCTGAAATCGATCCCGATTTCAGGGATTATGCAGTAGCCCGTGCGCCGTCAACGGAAAGCGGCCTCTTACATTCAGCCGATCTCGATCCAGCGGCGCTCGTGGAAGGACTGTGCCATGGCATGCACCGACTTCTCTATCCTGAGACCGTCTTCGAATGTCACGATCGACGACGGCTCGCCTGAAATTGCCCGGATCAGCTCACGGCATTCGATGATCTTCAGATCGTTGAAGCCGAGGCCGTGGCCTGGTGCCGGAATGAACCGATCATAAGGCCGATGGGCTGGTGCCGCCAGTATCTTGCGGAAGCCCTGTTCGGAGCCGCGGCCGTCGGCCTGATAGAGTTCGAATTCGTTCATGCGCTCCTGGTCGTAGACGATCGAGCCTTTCGAGCCGAAAATCTGCAGGGCGATGCGGCCCTTGCGACCCCAGGCGGCGCGATTCGCCATCAACACGGCGGAGATGCCGCCGCCGAGCCGCATCAGCACGTTGGCAGCATCGTGGTTTTCGACGGCACGGCGACCACCCTCGCTCAGCGGGCGATCGGCATAGGGCCTCACCATATCCGTTATGACGGCCTCGACATGGCCGAAGAGATACCAGAGCAACGACAGCGGGTGGACGGCGAAATCATCGAGCGCGCCGTAGCCGGCGGAGAGCTCGCTCTTCCAATAAAAGAAGACATCGGGATCGGCCATGAAGTCCTCATCCATCTCGACGCGGATATGATTGACCGTGCCGATAGCGCCCTCGCCAATCAGCGTCCTGATATGCCGCATGACGGGATTCTGAATGTAATTATAGCCAAGGGCGGCAACCTTGCCGGATCGCTTCGCCGTTTCCAGCATGCGCTCGGCATCGGCATAGGCCGGCGCCATCGGCTTTTCGCACCAGACATGTTTGCCGGCCTCCAGGGCTGCAATCGCCATCTCGGGGTGAAACTGATTGGGCGTGGTGACGGAGACCACGTCAACCTCGGGGTCAGCGATCAACGCCCGCCAGTCGGCCGTTGCCTTCTCGAAGCCGAATTCACCGGCACGAGCCTCAGCAAGCCCGGCATTGGCTTCGGCCAGATGCACGAGACGCGGACGCTCGACATCGCCGAACACAGTCTTTACTGCATTCCACGCCAATGCATGGCACTTGCCCATATAACCCGTGCCGATCAAACCGATGCCGAGTGGCTTCATTTCCGTCTCCTCCAGAGCTGCGCGCGGATTTTTGGAATATTTGGATCATTTTGACAAGGACCTGCTGGCAGGCATTTCTGCGCCCGTCCCGAGCAGATTGTCTAAAAGCCTTCAATTACAGGGGATTAAAAACAATTAGCCGTGTCGTTTGAAATCGTTTATGTTCGATAATATGGAATGTTTGTTTCATCTCGTGAGCCGTAAGCATGGATAACGATCCCCAGAGGCACGCGCGTGTGCCGCGCGATTTCGAAAGCCTGCGCAGCACCATCATCGAGCGCAAGGCGAACATGCCGAAGCGGCTGGCGCAGGTCGCCGCCTTCGCGCTCGGCAATCCCGACGAAATCGCCTTCGGAACGACGGCGAGCATCGCGGCCGCCTCCGACGTCCAGCCCTCGACGCTGGTGCGCCTGGCGCATCATCTGGGTTACGGAGGCTTTTCCGACCTGCAGAGCATCTTTCGCGAAAGATTGCGGGACCGGACGCTGAGCTACGAAGAGCGCCTCGTCACGCTGGAACAATCGAGCGGCGACGATGAGGACGCCAATCTGCTCTCCGGCTTCATTGCCGCGGCAAACCAGTCGGTCAACCGGCTGGCGGCGACGGTGCAGAGCGATACTTTCACCAAAGCGGTAAATATCCTTGCCAGCGCCGAGACGATCTACCTGATCGCCAAACGGCGCTCCTACCCGCTGACGGCGCACATGACCTACGCTTTTTCCAAGCTCAACATCCGCCACCAGATCGTCGCCTCGCCGAACGGCGTCGACCCTGAAATGGTGCAGTTCGCAACACCGAAGGATGCGGCAATCGCGGCGAGCTTCTCCCCCTATGCGGCCGACAGCCTCAGCCAGAGCCAGGAGCTTGCCGATCGCGGCGTCCCCGTCATTGCGATCACCGATTCGGCCTTCTCGCCGCTTGCCGCCTGCGCCACGCACTGGTTCGAGGTGGCGGAGGCCGATTTCGCCGGCTTCCGCTCGCTTTCGGCCTCGATGGCGCTCACCATGGCATTGCCGGTTGCAATCGCCGAACGGCGGCGCAAGGGTCAGCCGTCAAAATCTGCAAAAGGCAAAATGGAATAAACATTCCGAATTGACAAAATATCGGAACCGATGTTTCATTATTGAAAATTCGCAGGCACTGGAAGCCGCGCAAAATCTAGCGGGAGGACATCATGGTACAATCGAATCCGGGCTCACAGCCGGAGCCGGCGCTTGATGTGATCACCATCGGCCGCTCTTCGGTCGATCTTTACGGCCAGCAGATCGGTTCGCGGCTGGAGAATATCGGCTCCTTCGCCAAGTCCGTCGGCGGCTGCCCCGCCAATATCGCCATCGGCACGGCGCGGCTCGGCCTCAAATCCGGCCTCATCACCCGCGTCGGCGACGAGCAGATGGGACGCTTCATCCGCGAGCAGTCGGCGCGCGAAGGTGTGGCGACAGACGGCATCGTCACCGACAAGGAGCGGCTGACGGCGCTGGTGCTGCTGGCGGTCGAGGCCGAGGGCGTGTCGCCGATGATCTTCTATCGGTCGGACTGCGCCGACATGGCGCTCGATGAAGGTGATATCGACGAGGATTTCATCAGATCGTCGCGCGCCGTTCTCGTTTCCGGCACACATTTCTCACGGCCGAATACCGAGGCCGCGCAGCGCAAGGCTATCCGCATCGCCAAGGCGAACGGCCGCAAGGTGATCTTCGACATCGATTACCGACCGAACCTCTGGGGCCTTGCCGGGCATGCGGAAGGCTTCGAGCGCTATGTGAAATCCGACCGGGTCTCCTCGAAGATGAAGGAGACGCTGCCCGACTGCGATCTCATCGTCGGCACCGAAGAAGAAATCCTGATCGCGTCCGGCGCCGACGACGTGCTCGGCGCGCTGAAGGAGATCCGTCGGCTGTCGCCGGCGACGATCGTGCTCAAGCGCGGCGCCATGGGCTGCATCGTCTATGACGGGCCGATCGCCGACGATCTCGAGGCCGGCATCATCGGCCAGGGTTTCCCGATCGAGGTCTTCAACGTGCTCGGCGCCGGCGATGCCTTCATGTCCGGCTTCCTGCGCGGCTTTCTGCGCGACGAGCCGCTGAAGACCTGCGCCACCTGGGCCAATGCCTGCGGCGCCTTCGCCGTCTCCCGCCTGCTCTGCTCGCCGGAATATCCGACCTGGGCAGAACTCGATTTCTTCCTGACGACCGGCAGCAAGCACCGGGCGCTGCGCAAGGACGAGGCGCTCAACCATATCCACTGGGCATCGACCCGGCGTGGCGAAATCCCGCTTTTGATGGCGCTGGCGATCGACCACCGTTCGCAGCTCGTCAGCGTCGCCGATGAGCTCGGCGTCGGCCATGAGAAGATCGTCGCCTTCAAACGGCTGGCGGTGGCGGCAGCGGCGCGGGTTTCGAACGGCCGCGACGGCTACGGCATGCTGATCGACGAACGCTTCGGCCGCGACGCTTTCTTCGATGCGGCGACGAAGAATTTCTCCTGGATCGGCCGGCCGGTGGAATTGCCGGGCTCGAAGCCGCTGCGCTTCGAATTCAGCCAGGATATCGGCTCGCAACTCGTCGAATGGCCGCTCAGTCATTGCATCAAGTGCCTGTGCTTCTATCATCCTGATGATCCGGCTGAATTGAAGACGGAGCAGCAGGAGAAGCTGCGCACTCTGTTCGAGGCCTCCCGCAAGGTTGGCCGCGAGCTGCTGGTGGAGATCATCGCAGGCAAGAACGGGCCGCTGACCGACGATACCATCGCGACCGCTCTGGAAGAGCTTTATGCGCTCGGCATCAAGCCGGACTGGTGGAAGCTGGAGCCGCAGGCATCCCGTGAGGCCTGGAAAAAGATCGATGCGGTGATCGCCAAAAATGATCCATGGTGCCGCGGTATCGTGCTCCTGGGGCTCGAGGCGCCCGCCGACGAGCTGATCTCCTGCTTCGAGGCGACGCTGGCTGCCCCCTCCGTGAAGGGCTTTGCTGTCGGGCGGACGATCTTTGCCGATCCGGCGCGCGCCTGGCTTTCGGGAGAAATGAACGACGAGGAAGCGATCACCGACATGGCCGGCCGCTTCCGGCAACTGACAGAGGCGTGGCTGAAGACGCGCGGACATCAGTAGACTTAGAATTAAGACCCCTCCCCAACCCCTCCCCACAAGGGGGAGGGACTTAACCCGGAGCACCGCCTCATCCCATCAGCAAGCTTCCCTCTGGAGAAGACGTTGCGGCGAGAATGAAGGCAGCCCGGCAGGTTAACCCCTCCCCTTGTGGGGAGGGTTGGGGAGAGAAAAACGCGAAAAGAAAGATTGCGGGAGGACCCGATGGGCAAGACGATACGGTTGACGATGGCGCAGGCCGTCGCGCATTTCCTCAAAGTACAGATGACGATCGTCGACGGCAAGAAAGTGCCGATCTTCGGCGGCGTCTGGGCGATCTTCGGTCACGGCAACGTCGCCGGCATCGGCGAGGCGCTCTATCAGGTGCGCGGGGAATTGACGACCTATCGCGCCCACAACGAACAGGGCATGGCGCATGCCGCGATCGCCTATGCCAAGGCGAATTTCCGCACGCGTTTCATGGCCTGTACCAGTTCGATCGGCCCCGGCGCGCTTAACATGGTGACGGCCGCCGGCGTGGCGCATGTCAATCGTATTCCCGTTCTCTTCCTGCCGGGCGACGTCTTCGCCAACCGCGCGCCGGATCCGGTGCTGCAGCAGATCGAGGATTTCGGCGACGGCACGGTTTCGGCCAATGATGCCTTCCGTTCGGTTTCGCGCTATTTCGACCGCATCACCCGACCCGAGCAGATCATCACGGCGCTGAAGCGCGCCATGCAGGTCCTGACCGATCCCCTGGATTGCGGCCCGGTGACATTGTCGCTCTGCCAGGACGTTCAGGCAGAAGCCTTCGATTATCCGGAAAGCCTGTTCGACGAAAAAGTCTGGACGACCCGCCGGCCGCAGCCGGATGCGGACGAGCTGGCGAATGTCATCGCGCTGATCAAGGCGTCGCAGAAGCCGGTGATCGTTGCCGGCGGCGGCGTGCTTTATTCGCAGGCGACGAAGGAGCTTGCTGCCTTTGCCGAGGCCCACGGCATTCCCGTCGTCGTCACCCAGGCCGGCAAGTCTGCGATCAACGAGACCCATCCGCTGGCGCTCGGCTCGGTCGGCGTCACCGGCACGTCAGCGGCGAATGCGATCGCCGAAGAGACAGACCTCGTCATCGCCGTCGGCACGCGCTGCCAGGATTTCACCACTGGCTCCTGGGCACTGTTCAAGAACGACAGCCTCAGGATGATCGGCCTCAATATCGCCGCCTATGACGCGGTGAAGCACGACAGCCATCCGTTGGTGACAGACGCCCGCGAAGGGCTGAAGGCGCTTTCGGCCGGACTTTCGGGCTGGAAGGCGCCGGCAGCCCTCGCCGAGAAGGCGGCTGCGGAGAAGAAGGTCTGGATGGAGGCCGCGGCCAGGGCGATGGCGACGACCAATGCCGCCCTGCCCTCCGATGCGCAGGTGATCGGCGCGGTGGCGCGTACGATCGGCGGCGAGAATACGACGGTGCTTTGCGCTGCGGGCGGCCTTCCCGGCGAATTGCACAAGCTCTGGCCGACGACGGCGCCGGGCAGCTATCACATGGAATACGGCTTTTCCTGCATGGGCTACGAGATCGCCGGTGGGCTCGGCGCCAAGATGGCGCATCCGGAACGGGACGTCGTCGTCATGGTCGGCGACGGTTCCTACATGATGATGAATTCCGAGATCGCCACCTCGGTCATGCTCGGCCTCAAGCTCAACATCGTCGTGCTCGACAATCGCGGCTATGGCTGCATCAACCGGCTGCAGATGGGAACCGGCGGCGCCAACTTCAACAATCTGCTCAAGGACTCCTACCACGAGGTGATGCCGGAGATCGATTTCCGGGCGCATGCCGAAAGCATGGGCGCCATCGCCGTCAAGGTCGCCTCGATCGCCGAGTTGGAGCAGGCAATCGCCGACTCGAAGAAGAACGACCGCACCTCGGTCTTCGTCATCGATACCGATCCGCTTGTCACCACGGAGGCCGGCGGCCACTGGTGGGATGTCGCGGTGCCCGAGGTCAGCCCGCGCGAAGAGGTCAACGAAGCGCGCAAGGGCTATGTCGAAGCACGCGCCGCCCAGCGTATCGGCTGATCTGCTGCATAATTCCTTAAATCGGGATCGATTTAAGGACAAAATTATGCAGCAATTCGAAGTGCTACAGCGTCCTTTGCGCGTCTGAAAAGACGCGCGGCGCTGTGGTGCTACCATTTCTCGGAAGAGCGTCCCGGCTCTTCCGCAATGCTTTTAAGGAGAATGTTGATGAAGGCTAAACTCGGCATGTCGCCCATCGCCTGGTGGAACGACGATCTTCGTGAGCTCAGCGATGACGTGTCCCTGGAGGAATGCCTGCGGCAATCGCGCGGTGCCGGCTTTACCGGCATGGAAAAGGGCCGTCGCTTCCCCGACGATCCAAAGGTGATGCTGCCCATTCTCCGTGCAGCCGACGTCACGCTGTGCGGCGGTTGGTTCTCGGGTACGCTGGTCGATGAGGAACTTGCCGCCAACAAGGACCGCATCGCGCCGATGATCGAACTGTTCAAGGCCGTCGCCGCGCCCTGCATCGTTTATGGCGAAGTCGGCCGTTCCATCCAGGGCGACCGCTCCAAGCCGCTCACGACCAAGCCGCGCCTTTCCGATGACGAGATGAAGACCTATGGGCGCCGCCTCACCCAGTTCGGGGAATGGTGCGCCGAGCAGGGCATGCCGCTCTCCTACCACCATCACATGGCGGCCGTCGTCGAAACCGAGCCGGAACTCGACGCCTTCATGCGCCATTCGGGCGAAGGCATCCCGCTGCTGCTCGATGCGGGCCATCTCGCTTTTGCCGGCGGCGACGTGCTGCGCGCCATCGACAACCACCACGCCCGCATCAACCATGTTCACGTCAAGGATATCCGCAAGCCTGTCGTGGATGGGCTGGACCGGAGCCGGCAGTCCTTCCTCGATGCGGTGGCGCTTGGTGCCTTCACGGTGCCGGGTGACGGCTCGCTCGATTTCGGTGCCATCGTCCAGCGGCTGGCCGATCACGGCTATGAAGGCTGGTTCGTCGTCGAGGCCGAACAGGATCCGCGCAAGGCCCCGCCGCAGAAAATGGCCGAGATCGGTCACGCCGAGTTGATGCGCGTCATGACGGCTGCGGGCTATAGCGTGGAAACGGAAGGCTTCCCCAAGGGGTCGTAAAAAACTGTTTGTCCGGAGATTCTTTCCACAAGGAGTTCGTCTTTCCGGACTGCTGGAGCGAGAAGCCCCTCATCCGCCCTACGGGCACCTTCTCCCCGGCGGGGAGAAGGGGAATGGAAACGGCGCAGCATGTCCCTTCTCCCCTCGGGGAGAAGGTGGCGGCAGCCGGATGAGGGGGCCGCGTCCACCAACTTACGAGGAAAAACACCAATGCCAAATCTCAAGGTGAAACCATCAGGCACGCACGGCCGCGTCACGCATGTCACCCCGGAAAATGCCGGATGGACCTATGTCGGCTTCGATCTGCATCGGATGAAGCCGGGCGAAACCGTCTCGGGAGAGACGGGCGACCGCGAAGTCTGCCTCGTCTGGGTGACCGGCAAGGGCAAGGCGTCTGCCGGCACCAAGGATTTCGGCACGCTCGGCGGCCGGATCAACCCGTTCGAGGGCGCCCCGCATGCGCTCTACATCCCGATGGAATCGACATGGTCGGTGACGGCGGAGACCGATCTGGAGCTCGCGGTCTGCTCCGCACCCGGCGGCGGCACCTATCAGGCGAAGGAAATCCCGCCCGGCACGCATCCGCAGGTGACGCGCGGCAAGGGCACGAATGTGCGCTATGTCAACAATATCATGCCGGAAGACGACAGCTCGGCGCATTCGCTGCTGGTCGTTGAGGTTATTACGCCAGGCGGCCACACCTCCTCCTATCCACCGCACAAACACGACCAGGACGACCTGCCGAACGAGAGCTTCCTGGAAGAGACCTATTACCATCGCCTCAACCCGCCGCAGGGCTTCGCTTTCCAGCGCGTCTACACCGACGATCGCTCGCTCGACGAGGCGATGGCGCTCGAGGACGGCGACGTGACGCTGGTGCCGAAAGGCTATCACCCCTGCGCCGCCTGCCATGGTTACGACCTCTATTACCTCAACGTCATGGCCGGACCGCAGCGGATCTGGAAATTCCACAACGCCGCCGAACACGAGTGGCTGCTGAAAGCGTAAGCGTCGTGTTCGATCGCTAAATAATCTGACAGCGCGAAACCGCCGCTGATGGTTCACTGCCTCCATCCAAACACGGATGGAGGATCACCATGCACAGCTCGAATTCCACAATCTCGGCCCGCATTATGCGGCCCGGCCTGTTCCTTGCTATAGTCACCGCAGCACAGTGGCTGGCGCGCAAAATAAACGAACGGCGCAACTGCAATGCGCTGATGGAGCTGTCCGACGAGCAGTTGAAGGATATCGGCCTTTCCAGGGGGCAGACCGAAAGCGACGTCCATGTCTACAGTCGCTACTGAAACTTAAGCGTGATATTGTGCTGCTAGGTCGCCTCATCGGGCGACCTGTCTGACCCGGAAGATGCAATGTCGCAGTTTTCAACAGCGCCGCTCCTGAAAACGAAGACGGTCACCATTCGTGACATCGTCTGCAATGGCGAATGCCGCCACAAGAGCGACGAGGAATGCGCTCACAGGACAAGCCTCGTCTATCCCTATCGCGGCGTCTTCATGCGGCATGTCGGCCGCAATGATACGGTGGCCGAAGCCAATCAAGTCTTGTTCTTCAATGCCGGCCAGGGATATCGGATCAGCCACCCTATCGAGGGCGGCGATGCCTGCATCGATCTGGCGATCGACGAATCGATGCTCGAAGAGCTCACGCCGAAGGAGCAGGCGCAGCCCGGCCCGCCCTTTTCCTTCCGCCGTCAGCGCCGGCGGATCGATCCGCGCGCGCAGGCGCTGGTCGCGCTCCTGCGTCATGGTCTGCGGCGCAACGTCGCCGAGACGCTGGAGGCGGAGATATTGGCGCTGACGCTGGTGCGCCGCTCGCTCGGCGAGCGCACATCGCATGCGGCGGGCGCCAGCGCCGGCCGGCAGAAACTCGTCGACCGGGCAAAGCTGGTGCTTTCCTCCGATCTCGCGCGGCGCTGGACACTATCGGAAATCGCCACCGAAGTGGGCGTCTCGCCCGTTTATCTCACCCAGGTCTTCCAGCAGGTCGAGGCGACGCCACTTTACCGCTACCAGCTGCGGCTGCGGCTTGCCCGCGCGCTCGATCTGCTCGGCCAGTACGAGGATCTGACCGCGCTCAGTCTCGATCTCGGCTTTTCCAGCCACAGCCATTTCAGCGCTTCCTTCAAGCAGTCCTTCGGGCAGACTCCGGCCGAATTCCAACGGGCGGCGCAACTGCGGCACGGGTAGAAGTCGTCATCGATCGCTAAAGATTTCGACAGCGGCAATGCGGTCTTCGATGATCTTATCAGCCTGTCCCGATCGCGGGACGATCAACCGGAGGATCACCAGATGAAGAAGACCACATGCGCCGCCTGCGACTGCGAACTCGGTGCGGAAACCATCACCGTCAAGCTCGGCGGCAAGACTGTCGAGGTCTGCTGCCAGGAATGCGCCGAGGCGCTGAATGAGGCGGAAGCCGCGACATCGGCCGCTTCGCACGGCAAGGAATAGACGACATCAGGCAAAGCCGCGCTCCCGGCGCGGCTTTGCCGTCTCAGGTCGATAGAAGCCCGTAGCGCCAGCCGCGGCGTTTGGCGTTCTGCGACAGCACCAGGAAGGCAAGGATGAACATGCCTGCTTCGGCAAAGACCGGCACCATCCAGATCCCCTGCTCGCCGAACACGAAGGGCAGCAGGAAGGTGAGCGGCAAGGTAAGCAGATAGGGTCGCGACAGGCCGAAGATCGCCGCGCGCGGCGCATCGCCGATCGACTGGAAATAGGACGACAGGATCAGCATCTGCCCGAAGAGAAAATAGGCGCCGATCGTCCAGGGCAGAATTCGCCTGACCTCGGCTATGATGACAGGATCGGTGACGAAGACCGCACCGAGGCGGCTAGCCAGCAATTCGACGGTGATCTCCACCAGGGTGCAATAGACGAGTGCAGCGAACATGGCGATCTTAAGGCTGCGGCCGACGCGGAGCCCGAGGCCGGCACCGTGATTGTTGCCGGCGATCGTCTGCAGGGCGATGCTCAGTCCAAGCAGCGGCAGATAGGTGAAGGTCATGATCCTCGTGATGATGCCGTAGGCGGCCACCGTCGCGACGTAGTCATGCATGCTCCAGAGCGAGACATTGATCAGAATGGCGGCCGAGGCCAACGATATGCCGATGAAGCCGAGGCTCATCGGCGCGCCGAAGGCGACGATGCCGCGCCATTCGGCAAGAGCCAGCCCTCGGGAAGGCCTAAGTGCCGCCGGCCGACGCCAACGATAGGCGAGCACGGCCGCGAGACAGACGAATTGCGATGCGATGGAGCCGATCGCCGAACCGAGCACGCCCCAATGCATCACCGCCATGAACAGCCAGTTGGCAAGGATGTTGAGCAGCGAGGCCGACAGTGTCACCAGCGTCATGAAGCCGATCTTGCCTTCGCAGCGCAATCCATCGAGATGCAGCGACAGGAAGAAGCTGACCGGCGCAAAGGCGATCATCGCGCCCATGAACAGCATGGCGCTGTCGGTTACGGCGGCATTGCCGGCAGCACCGGCACCGATGACCTGCCGGCCCACCGTCCAGTAGACCAGATTGAGGATGAGGGTAACGGCGAGCGCCAGCGCATGCGCGCCGGCAAACACCCGACGTGCCCCAACGCGATTGCCGGCGCCCAGCCGGCGGGCGAGGATGCTCGCCATGCCGTTCGAGACCAGCGATTGCAGAGCGACCAGCAGCATCAGCCCGGGGAAAATCAGGCTGACGGCAGAGAGCGCGTCCGGGCCGACATAGGCGCCGAGGAAATAGGCGTCGACGACGGTGAACAAGCCGTTGACGGTGGTGATCGCGACGATCGGTGCCGCCGTTTTGATGAAAACGCCCGGCAGCCAGCCGGTGAGAAAGGCATTGCCTTCGGAAAGATCGGTCATGGAGAAATCCGTGCGATGTGAGGCAGAGCCTGATCCGGCTTGAAATCATCCGGATCGAGACGCCTCAAAGGGATGGAAAGCAATTTAGAGATCGAGCACCAGATGCGGCACGCCGTTCGAGGTCGTCCTCGGCGAGATGCCGTCGGCATCGATCTGCGCGTTCACACGCTGGCGAAAGGCGGAAAAGCTCTCGAAGGTGACGACATCCACCGGCTCGTCGAAATGGATGGTGATCCTGTGCAGATCGCCGCCCGGCAGGGCCGAAAGCGCCAAAACTTCGCCGGTGAACGGCTGATTGAGATAACGGCCGCGAATATGCGCGCCGACGAAGAGCGGCGTCTTCGGGCTAGCATTGGGCTTTGCCGCAAGGGCTGCAAGCGTATTCCAATCGCGCGCGCCATGCTGGCGGGCAATCATTTCCAGAGCAGCACTGTGGGTGAGCGGGGTGCCGCGCTCGTTCAACGCCTGGCGCAGGCGCCTGGCCTGAGCCTTCAATTCGTCAATGGCAGGATAGGTGGTCGTCATGGAGTGAGCCTTCGCAAGGCATGCGCGTCGACTGCGGATGGGAGCTCGCATTGCCGCCAGTCAGCATGCACAAGGGGCCGTGACCATGATCGCGAGGACTTCACCATGGATTTTCATCCGCGAGCGGCCGGTGCCTCGAACCAGCCTTTGTATGCGCGAACGCCGCCGACATGTCAAGAATGGCGCAGATGCGCTGGGGAATGCGCAACTTTGGGGCAAAACTGCGCGAAATCGGTGCGATTTTCCCGCAGATTTCACAGAAGCATTCAATCTTAACGACGTTCTTCAGCAAGTGTCAGTATTCTTCCGCTAATATCCTGTCGTATAACAAGCGGAGGCTAAAAGGGCCTTTCAGATGCACCTCGACACAGAACACCCCAAGCCGGAACGTGCTTACAGGGAATTCAATCTCGACAGGCCCGGCAACATCATCTTCGTCGGCCATCACCTCAGCACCGGAACGCAGGTGCGCTGCCTGATCCGCACGATCACGCTTGCCGGCGCATTGCTCGAAGTCAGCCCGAACCTGGAAATGCCGAGCCATTTCTTCCTCGAAATCCTCGGCATCCATGACGAGATCGGCGCGACCGTGGTCAAACGTGAAGGCGAACTGGTGACGATCAGCTTCAACATGCTGATCAATCCGGAATTCCTGCACCACGTGTTGCGATTGAACTTCGAAACCTGAGGCTTTTTCCGATCCGCGAATCATCGCGGCATGTCGCCTTTGTTTCGCCGCTCCGTCTTGCGGCGAGGCGCGCGATGATCGGAACGGCCCAGAGAAATCCGCGCCATTCCGGACGATCAAGCGGGTCGGCAAGCGGGTCGGCCAAGGGACCGCGGCGGATCCGCCGATTGCGCATTTCGATTTCCCTGAAAAGAACAACCCAGTTGAGATCCATTGCTTCATCCTCCATCTATTTCCTGGAGCACTTGAGCTAAGCCTTCGCGCCCTTCCGATGTAGAGGCGCTGAGGAAAGGGGGTTTTCATCCATGAAAGATGCGAGCTGGGACGACCTACAACTTTTCTTCCATGTCGCGACCGGCGGCGGGCTTTCGGCGGCGGCGGGCCGCACCGGGCTCAGCGCGCCGACGATCGGCCGGCGCATGCTGGCACTCGAACGGGTGACGGGCCGATCGCTGTTCAGCCGCGGCCCCACCGGCTATCTGCTGGCCAAGGACGGGCAGGAGCTGCTCGATCGCGTCCGGCTGATGCAGGATGCGGCGCGTGCGATCTCCGACTGGCGCGGCGAGGTGCTGACACTGCCGATCGTCTCGACGGCCGCCGATAGCTGGACCTCGCGCTTCGTCGCCGACCATCTGGCCAGCGTCTGGACGCCGAAGGACATCTTCCGCATGTGCTACAAGACCTGCGACGCGAGCGTCGATTTCACCTATCGCGAGGCGCATATCGCCATTCGCCACAGCCGGCCGGAGAGCGGCAACGTCGCGATCCGCCGGTCGGTCAAGGTGGCGCATGCGGCCTACCAGGCAGCCGGCTATGACGAGACGAATTGCAACTGGATCTCGCTCGGCACCGATACCGCGATCACGCCGGCCGACAAATGGACTTTCGAACAGCCGGATTATTGGATCACCAGCTGGACGAACACGCCACATATGCTGTTTTACCTCATCCGCGGCGGTGCCGGCCGCGGCGTGCTCCCCTGTTTCATCGGCGATCAGGAGCGCAGGCTCGTCCGCGCCGGGCCTGTGATCGAGGAGCTGACTTACGAGATGTGGATCGTTGCGCATGACGACGAACGGCAACGGCCGGAGGTCAGGATCGTCATCGACCGCCTGGCGGCGCTCTTTGCCGATCATGAAGAGCTGTTTGCCGGGCAGAAACCGTCCGCTTGACGCGCCGGCATGAGAAAACGCGGGCCATTCGACCCGCGTTCACTAATAGGTAGGCTCTTGCCGGCTCAGGCGGCGAGATGCCGCTCGATCTCGCCGACCGGCATATTGGTATAGTCTTTCGCCACTTCCGCGGTGATCACCGCCTGCGTATCGGCGCGGAGTGCCGGTCGCAGCGCGCCAAGCGCCTTCGGCGGTGCAACGAGGACGATACGACGGGCCTTCTTTTCCTGCACTAACTCGTCGAGCTTTCCCGCCACCTGTTTCAGAAATTCGGCTTCGGCCTGATCCTGCCAACTGGTCTCCTCGACAGCGCTGCCGCTCAGTCCGTCTGCAGCATGGGTTCGGCCAGGCTTATCGGCGCCAATCTCGCGATCCGGCGCGCTCGGCTGTGTAAGAGTTTCCAGCACCTTCAGATTCACCAGTTGGGCATCGCCGGCATTCTGCATGATCAGAGCCTTGGCTCCATCGCAGACCACGACCCATGATTCCCAAGGGATTTTTACATCAGTCATCTTCAACTCCTCGCTGTCGTCATTCGAAGCGCGCCGTGCTTCATCGATCAAGGCACAACGCTCGGCCATTGAAAGAGTTCGGGAAAATTGCGCCGAAATCGAACGGGGCGGCGATCCGGCCGGCCTTTGCTGCGTAGAAAAGCCAAGTTCGGGAGATTGACGATGAAGACATCACTGCTCGCCTATGCCGGCACCTTTCTCACCCTTCTCGTCTGCGACGGGATATGGCTCGGCCTCATCGCCCGCAACTTCTATCGCGACCAACTGGGAGCGCTGATGCTGCCCTCGCCCAATCTGGCGGTCGCCGCTCTGTTCTACCTGTTCTTCGCCGTCGCGGTGGTTGTGCTTGCCGTGCTGCCGGCGCTGTCGGCGGGCTCGATCGCCACCGCGTTTCTTCACGGTGCCATTCTTGGACTGGCGGCCTATGGCACTTATGACATCACCAATCTCGCCACGCTTCGCAACTGGCCGCTCGCCATGAGCCTGGTCGACATGGTCTGGGGCACGGCTCTGACGGCGCTGACCGCCGCCGGCGGATATCTCGTAGTCAGATTTTTCGGCTGAGACGGGAGCCTCCTGTATAATTCCTTAAACCGGAATGGAATTCAGGAATTATGCAGCAGTTCAAACCATTACAGTATGCTTTGCGGCTCTCGAAAAGACGGCGGCGCTGTAGGAGATGAAAGCCGCGTCCCAATAATGAACATCTGGGCGTCCCGCTTGGGAACAAAATTTGAACTCGTTAAAATTGTAATTTTATATTTGACGAATGTGCAAAACATTCATGTGACCTTGGTTCGAGGAAGACCCCAGCTTGAATGAGATCAAGGCCAGCTTGCTCGCGATCAAGACCCCAAATGTGCCCTGTCTGACGGAGAATGTGAATGACTATGCTCCGCGCTACACACCTTGCCACGGTCAAATCCGCTGTCTACGACCTGCGCTGGGAAGAATTCAGCGTCAAACGGCCAGCCCGCATCGTCGCCGTCCGGCCGTGCCTCACAGGCGTCTCCATGCGAAGCGCCGAGATCATCGATATCTCCCAGGGGGGCGCGACCTTCATCGTCTCGACCACGGCCGGCCTGCCGAAGCACTATTATCTCAACATTCTTGGCCTCGCCTATCGGATCGGCTGCGCCGAGGTCTATCGCCATAAGGAACGCATCGGGGTGCGGTTCATCAACATCATGGACCCCGAGGTTCTGCGCCGCGTCGTCCGCACCGATTTCCTCGTCGGCAACATGGAAGCAATTGCCGCTCGGCGTGCGCCGATCTTCCGCGCCTGAACAGGCCGAGTCGTTGCGGAAATAATCTTGCTTGCGTTGGCCGTGCCCGGGCCTATTGTTTCGCCAGTTGTCATTATCTCCCGGGAAACTGTCGTCGCATGTCCGCCTTTTCGCGCTTCACACCTCTTGCCAGCGCCCTGCCTTCCACAGTTCCTTTCGTGGGCCCCGAGGCGATCGAGCGCCAGCGCGGGCTTGCCGTTTCGGCGCGCATCGGCGCCAATGAGAACGGCTTCGGCCCAGCCGCTTCCGTGTTTGCAGCGATGCGCGAGGAGGCCGGCAATATCTGGAAATACAATGATCCTGAGAATTTCGCGCTCCGGGAAGCGCTTGCCGCCCATCTCGGCGTCTCGGCCGCCAATATCGCCATCGGCGCCGGTATTGACGAATTGCTCGGCCAGATCGTCCGGCTGGTGATCGAGCCGGGCGCGCCCGTCGTCACGTCCCTCGGCGCCTATCCGACCTTCAATTTCCATGTCGCCGGTTTCGGCGGCCGGCTGGTGACCGTTCCCTACGCAAACGACCGCGAGGATCTCGACGGGCTGCTCGATGCGGTGAAACGCGAGAATGCGCCGCTCGTCTATTTCGCCAATCCCGACAATCCGATGGGAAGCTGGTGGGATGCCGACAGCATCGTCGCTTTCGCCCGGGCGCTGCCCGAGACGACGCTGATGGTGCTCGACGAAGCCTATAGCGAGACGGGGCCGGCAGGTTCGCTGCCGTCGATCTCCTCGCTCATCGAGCTGCCGAACGTCGTTCGCACCCGCACCTTCTCCAAGGCCTACGGACTTGCCGGCTCACGCACCGGCTACGTGATCTCGACAGCAGGCACGGCGCAGGCCTTCGACAAGATCCGCAATCATTTCGGCATGAACCGGCTGGCAACGGCTGCAGCGCTCGCCGCCCTCAAGGACCAGACCTATCTCGTCGAGGTGGCCGGGAAAATCCATGCGGCGCGGGAGCGGATCGGCGGTATCGCCCGGGCGAACGGTCTAGAGCCCCTGCCCTCGGCGACGAATTTCGTGGCGATCGATGCCGGCCGCGACGGTGCTTATGCCAGGGCGATCGTTGACGGGCTGATGGAGCACGGGGTTTTCATCCGTATGCCTGGCGTGGCGCCGCTCAATCGCTGCATCCGCATCAGCGTCGGGCCGGAGGCGGATATGGCGCTGCTCGAAGAGACGCTGCCGCAGGTGCTGAAACAGATCAGCCGATAAAGCGAAGAACCGCGGCCGGTGGAGGATCCGGTCGCGGTTCCGTTCTCCCGGCGTCGGCCCCGTCCAAGCGCCCCGCCAGCCCCCTCTTTTGAGGTTGTTATTGCTGCTCTTGTCGAATTCCTGATCGGAGACGGTCTTAGTGGACCGTCATCCACTCGCGGGCGGCGCGCAGCGCTGCTGCGAGCTGCATCTTGTCCATGGCGGCGGCCACGTCGGCACGAAGCTCGGCGGCGCGATCGTTGCCCTTGATTGCGGCAATGTTCAGCCACTTGTGGGCTGAGACGAGATCGACTTCGCAGCCGCGGCCGGTCGCATACATCAGACCCATTTCGCAGAAGACATCGGCGCTGTTGTTGTCGCCACCCATGGTGGCCGTTTCAGCATTGTGCATTTCAAAGCGTGCCATCGGTTTTATCCCTGTTAGCCTGTTTATGACTGACCCTGTTTTACCTCGGGGCCTTGCCGTCTGTTGCGGCTTGCGGCCCTTTCGGTCCGGCGGGTTTGCCCCGCTCGTTTGATGGGTTCACTATGCCAAACGGCTTTCAAAAAACGCCTAAAATGCATGATTAATTTGAGACAAACAAAGTGCAAACGCTTGGTAAAATTGGATTTTTGTTAAACATCGGATCCCTTACGAATTAAGGATTTTCGCGTGGATTCTACGAAATATTCAGATTTGGAAATAAACGGATTGTTCATCATGAAATCAGCAGGCGATATCTTTGAAAGCTCGCCGCACGGCTTTTCTCGCGTTTTTCAGCCGGCCAGCATGACAGCGATTGACCCTGTTTACCTTTACGTTCGCGTCAGTTATTTTCGCGGGACCCAAGGACATCATGGAGGAAAAGATGATCCGCAGCTTCGTTCTCGCCGGCTTCATAGCAGTCATCGCGGGTATCGCGCATGCCGAGGAGCCGATCGTCGGCAACTGGAGGACGGCCGCCGGCGATACGGCGGTGATCTCATCCTGCGGCGGCAGTTATTGCGTGACGCTGAAGACCGGTAAATATGCCGGCCGGAAGATCGGCACACTCGCGGGAACCGGCGGCAGCTACGCCGGCGAGATCACCGACCCGGCCGCCGAGAAGACCTATAGCGGCGCGGGCAAGGTTTCCGGCAATTCGCTAAGGATGCAGGGCTGCGTGATGAAGATCCTCTGCAAGTCGCAGACCTGGACGCGGCTCTGAGGCCATAAGGCGCCAGCGCAGCGATTACCCCAAACGCTGAAGCATGCCGACGCGCCGGCATCTTCGGAGCCCTTTGCGGTCTCCTCCGCTACGCCAGCAGGCGAAGTCGAATGATGTCGAACTCGCCCGGCGAATCCTTCCTGATCCTCTCCGCAACCTGGCCGAGCCTCTCCTGCAAGCTGAACGGCTGATGAACCGGCATCTCAGCACTCGTTCAGCCATCGCATGCCAAAACTCTTGTCACGATAGAGTTGCGTATCGGGGATAAGGGGATGAACATCTATATTCTGGCAAGACGTTTTAGCATCATCACGCTGTTTGCGGCGATCTTCGCGATCACGTTTTCGGCAGTCGTGGTGCACGAAGGCGGCGGCGGGGCGCAGTCGCATTTCGGGGCGAGCTATACCTGCCTGGAGAGAAACGGCACCTTCTGCGCGCCTGCGGTGCGGTGACTAAAGCGCATCGCATCGAACCGAATTCATGCAATTTGCTTTAAGTCTTTGATTTATTCAGATCATCATACAAAACTGCTGCACACTTTTGGGCGACATCGCATCGGACAGGCAGCAGGATAAAAAATCGGAATCCGCCGGCGCGCGTCGTTTGCTTGTCAAGAACAACTCTCTATAATGTGTCATGAACAAACGAATCCCCCCTTTGTTGCCCCTCGACATTTCCTCTCCACCGCCTTTCCAGCCTGAGAGTTTCGATGATCCCGCCAAGGCGGTCGAGGCGCTGACGGCGCTTTACGAGCGCAATACGGCGTTTCTCATCCAGAGCTTCGCCGAACTCGCACAGGGCGCGCCGATCTCCTCGCGCTACCGCGCTTTTTATCCGCAGGTCAGCATCGAGACGACAAGCTTCGGCCATGTCGATTCGCGGCTTTCCTATGGTCATGTCACGGCACCCGGCATCTATACGACGACCGTCACCCGGCCGAAGCTCTTCAAGCATTACCTGAAAGAGCAGCTGGCGCTCTTGATGAAGAGCCACAATGTGCCTGTCATCGTCTCGGAATCGACGACGCCGATCCCCTTGCACTTCGCCTTCGGCGAGGGTGCGCATGTGGAAGCATCGACCAACGCCTTCATCGACGTTCCGATGCGCGATATCTTCGACACACCAGATCTCAACACCACCGACGACGAGATTGCCAACGGCGAATATATCCCGCCGCCGGGAGAGCCCTCGCCGCTTGCGCCATTTACCGCGCAACGCATCGACTACTCGCTCGCCCGACTGTCGCATTATACGGCGACGCATGCCGAGCATTTCCAGAATTTCGTGCTGTTTACGAATTACCAGTTCTATATCGACGAATTCTGCAGCTGGGCGCGCAAGCTGATGGCGGAGGACGGCGACGGCTATACTGCCTTCGTCGAGCCCGGCAATGTCGTCACCCTGCCCGGCTCGAACGCACCGGAAACGGATTCCGCCCTTACCCGCCTGCCACAGATGCCAGCCTACCATCTGAAGAAGAAGGGCCATGCCGGGATCACCATGATCAATATCGGCGTCGGCCCCTCCAACGCCAAGACGATTACCGACCATGTTGCCGTGCTGCGCCCGCATGCCTGGCTGATGCTCGGCCATTGCGCCGGTCTTCGCAACAGCCAGCGGCTCGGCGACTATGTACTCGCCCATGCCTATATGCGCGAGGACCATGTCCTCGACGACGACCTGCCGGTCTGGGTGCCGATCCCGGCGCTGGCCGAAGTGCAGGTGGCGCTGGAAGCTGCCGTTGCCGAAATCACCGGTTATGAGGGTTTCGAGCTGAAGCGCATCATGCGCACCGGCACCGTCGGCACGATCGACAACCGCAACTGGGAACTGCGCGACCAGCGCGGGCCGGTGAAGCGGCTCTCCCAGGCGCGCGCGATCGCGCTCGACATGGAATCGGCAACGATCGCCGCCAACGGCTTCCGCTTCCGCGTGCCCTACGGCACGCTGCTCTGCGTCTCCGACAAACCATTGCACGGCGAATTGAAACTGCCGGGCATGGCGACGGCCTTCTACCGCACGCAGGTCAACCAGCATCTGCAGATCGGCATTCGCGCCGTCCAGAAGCTGGCCGCCATGCCGAAGGAAGCGCTGCATTCACGCAAGCTGCGCAGCTTCTTCGAAACGGCCTTCCAATAGGCCGTTTTATCATCTGCCCGTCACGACGGGCGCCGACCCCTCGGCCAGCATCTGCGGCCTGCCGGCGGCAAGGTTCAGCCCTGATATCAGCAGGGTGAAGGCGACGACGACGAAAACGATGCGCAGAAGAACCCTCAGCGCATCGGTATCGTCGGGTACCAGCTGACGCTTTTCACGACGGCGTGCCCAGATATGGCTTGCCAGGGCGATTTCAAGAATGCTCATTTCCGTTCTCCTCGACAGGTTTCGATGAAGCCTTGTCGAGTGCTGCCTTGCGATTTCGACAGCCGGCCGGCACAAAGATTTTTTTCCACCGGTGTCGAAATGCGTGGAGTTCGGTCGTCCAGGGTTATTGAAATGCTCACGAGGAGGCTGCCGCGATGAAATATCTCTGTCAGGTCTGGTTCGATGGCGGGGTACTCGACGCCATGACGAAAGAGGAGAAGACCGAACTCGACACCAATTCCTTGAATTATGACAAGGACCTCGTCGAAAGCGGGCATATGATCGTCGCCCAGGCACTGCAGCCGCCGAAATCGGCGGTGACTGTCCGAGTGCGCAACGGCGAGATGTCGGTGACGGACGGTCCCTTCGCCGAGACGAAGGAGGCGCTCGGGGGCTTCATCCTGATCGAGGCAAAGGATCTCAACGAAGCGATCCGCATTGCGTCAGGCATCCCGCTCGCCAGACTCGGCGCGATCGAAGTGCGGCCAATCCACGAATTCGGAGCTAAATGAGGAGAGACCAATGAAATTTCTATGCCAGATCTGGTTCGACACGGAAAAAAGCAAGCTGGTCCCTCAGACCGAATGGGATGCGCTCACACAGGAGTGCATCACCAGCGACAATCGCTGGCGCGAGAGCGGTCATCTGCTGGTGGCGCTCGCCTTGCATGAACCGTCAACGGCGATCACGGTCCACCTGCGCAATGGCGACGCCTTTTCGACCGATGGCCCATTTGCCGAAATCAAAGAGCACCTCGGCGGTTTTGTGCTGATCGAAGCCGAGAATATCGAGGAGGCGAAGACGATCGTGTCGAGTTTTCCGATCCTCAAATATTGCTCAATCGAAGTGCGCCCGACTTACGCCATCCAGGATGGGAAATAGCCATGCGCTACATCTGCATGATTTATAACAGCGCCGACACCGACGGCACGCTGACATCGGAAGAGACCGATGAACTCATCAAAGCGCATTTCGCCTTCGACGAGGAACTGCGCCGCGACGGTATCATGATCCATGCCGATGCGCTTGAGATGCCCGACAAGGCAACCGTGCTGCGTGTTCGAGACAACTGCCTGTCAGCTACCGACGGCCCCTATGTCGAGACGAAGGAGCATCTGGCCGGCTTCTACGTCATCGAGGCGCCTGACATGGTGAAAGTCAGGGAGATTGCCGGGCGGATCCCTTCGGCACGTTTCGGCGCGGTCGAACTGAGGCCCATGCGAATGCTGAGCCTGCCGGACTGAGGTGCCCCTTTGGAACGCGTCATCGAGGAGATCTACCGAACGCAATCGCGCCGGGTGCTGGCGACGCTGATCCGCCTGCTCGGCAATTTCGACCGGGCGGAGGAAGCGCTTCACGACGCCTTTGCCGCGGCCGCGCGGACATGGCCAACGGACGGTATTCCCGGCAATCCCTTCGCCTGGCTCGTTTCCACGGGCCGTTTCAAGGCGATCGACACGATCCGGCGGCGGGCGCGTTTCGATGCTTCGCAGCATCACATCGAGGACAGCCTCTACTCACCCGATGCAACGGAGATCGGCGACATGGAACCGATCGAGGACGACATGCTGCGGCTGATCTTCACCTGCTGCCATCCTGTTATTCCCGCCGATGCGCAGATGGCGATGGCGCTCCGGGAAATCTGCGGGCTGACCACCGAAGAGATCGCCCATGCCTTCCTCATTCCAGCGCCGACGGTCGCCCAGCGGATCGTGCGCGCCAAGAGCAGGATCCGGGCGGCAAAGATCCCCTACGAGGTGCCCGGCCGCGAGGCGCTGCCGCCGCGGCTAGACCGGGTGCTGCACGTCATCTATCTCGTTTTCAATGAAGGTTATTCGGCCTCCTCGGGCGAGGAGGTGGTCCGCGCCGATCTGACGGCGGAAGCGATTCGGCTGGCGCGGCTGCTACTGACGCTGCTGCCGCATCCCGACGTCTGCGGCCTGCTGGCGCTGATGCTGTTGCAGGATTCCCGCCGCACCGCCCGCCGCGGCGAGCAGGGATCGCTGGTGCTGCTTGCCGATCAGGACCGCTCGCTCTGGGATCATGCAAAGATTACCGAAGGCCTCGCGCTGCTCACGGAAGCGATGCAGGCGGGAGAGATCGGCACCTATACGCTGCAAGCGGCGATCGCTGCCGAGCATGCCCGAGCGCCGGCTGCCGAAGAGACCGACTGGCGGCGGATCGCTTTCTATTACGATCTGCTTCTGGCGGCGCAGCCCTCCCCGATCGTCGAGCTCAACCGCGCCGTGGCGATTGCGATGGCGGAAGGGCCGGCAAAGGGGCTGGATCTGGTCGATAGCATTCTGGGACGCCGGGAGCTGCAGGCCTATCACCTCGCCCATTCGGCGCGCGCCGATTTCCTGCGCCGTCTGGGCCGGACCGATGAGGCGATCGCGGCCTATGAAACGGCGCTGTCTCTCTGCCGGCAGGAGCCGGAGCAGGCGTTTTTGAGAAAACGGATTTCAGAGCTTGCCGCGACGCCCGAGCGGCAGTGAAATCGCCGTGCCTGTCAGTGCCGAGACGATGATCAGCAGGTGGGCATTGACGCTTGCCTGCGCCAGCGCGGCCAGGGCCAGCCGCTCGCTTGAGGCGCCCAAGGCGATGGCGCCGGCGGTGATGCCGGCTGGATAAGTGCCGACGCCGCCTGGCGCATGCATCGGCAGCACGGAGGAGAGCTCGCCGCCGAGCGCGCCGCCGAAACTTGCGGCCATCGGCAGCACACCCATCAGGCCGAGCGCCCAGGCCAGCACCATCACCTTCACCAGCCAGTTGACGATGGTCATCGCCCAGGCGCGCGCAAAGGCGATGGCATCGAGCGGCAAGCCGTTTTCGATCTCGGCGACGAATCTCTGCGCCTTTTTCGGCAGCAGTCTGGCGGCCAGGCGCAGCAGCGGCTTGCGGGCGGCGAAAGCCGCGACCGGCAGCAACAGGAAGACCGTCCAGAGCGACCAGGCAACAGCCGCATCGGCTGAAGCGACGGCAAAACCGATGCCGGCGGCGGCCAGAAGGGCGTGCAGATCAAGCAGCCGCATGACGAACAGCGCCGAGGTTCCGCGCGTCAGCGGAATGCCGAATTCGCTGCGCATCAGCAGCGGAAAGCTGGTCTCGCCGGTGCGGAAGGGCAGCATGATGTTCAGCAGGTTGTGGATCTGCGTGACGCGGAAGAGGACCGCGAACCGGCCAGCCGTTTCCTTCGGGAAATAATCATAGATGCGCCAGGTGCGCAGGAAATAGGTGCTCGTCAGCAGCACCAGCGCACCAATGACAGGACCCGCGCCGACATCGGCCCACTGCCTGATGATAACAGGCCAACCCCAGAACCATTGGATGAAGAGACCATAGGCTGCGACGATGACGACCGTCAGAACGGTCATGCGATTGCGCATAAACCAGGATTGCCGGCTTTCAACGATCGAACTCTTCATGTAGTAGGCATTCCTCGCTTGGGTCGGCATGGGCCCGGTCCCGTCGCCAAGCCTTTTAAGAGACCAGGCCTTTTAAGAGAAATGAAGGTTGCGCACAACGGCGGAGTGATGGCGATGGCGGTGAAAACGCCTCCACGCCGACGATCGGAGCGGCCGACCGGTACATGATGGCGCCTTGCCGGCTTGACGTGGAGATCGATGTTGGAGCGGATTACCAGAAGCATTACTAGCGCAAGCATCTTTCTGGCAGGCTATTTCCTGCTGAACATCGCGCTTCGCATCGCCTTGCCGCATACGCTCGATCTCGACGAGGCGGAGCAATCCTTCTACTCGCAATATCTGCTTGCCGGCTATGGACCGCAGCCGCCCTTCTACAACTGGATCCAATATGCCATCGTTTCGGTGACCGGCATATCGATGTGGGTGCTCTCGGTGCCCAAGAACATCATTCTCTTCGGCTGTTATATCTTCTACGGGCTTGCTGCCCGCGAGGTGCTGAAGAGCCGTTCGCTCGCAGCCGTCGCCATGCTCAGCCTGATTACCCTGCCGCAGGTCGGACTGATGGCGCAGCGCGAACTGACCCATACGGTTGCCCTGCTGTTTGCGACCTCGCTCTTCCTCTTCGGTTTTTTCCGCACGCTGCGCCAGCCGACGATCGGGAGCTATCTCCTCATCGGCATCGCCACCGGCATCGGGCTCATCTCGAAGTATAATTTCGCCATCCTGCCATTTGCAGCCCTGATCGCCGTGCTGCCGGAGCGGGAATGGCGCAGCCGTCTCATCGACTGGCGTTTGCTGCCGGCGGCCGTCATTGCCATTTTGATCGTGCTGCCGCATGCGCTCTGGCTGCCTGACAATCTCGCCAGCGCCTCTGCGCCGACGCTTGAGCGGATGACCGCCGAACACCTGGCCCCGGCCGGCCTCCCCCGCATCACGCAAGGACTGCTGTCTCTCATCATCGCCGTCCTCGGCTTCGTCGCATTGCCGATCGTTCTCATCGCGGCCGCCTTCCGGCGCGACTTCTTTCGCGCGCTCTCCTCTTCCAGCCCGATGATCCGGGTGATCGAGCGGATGATGGTCATCAGCCTGCTCGCCTTCGTCGGCGTGGTCTTCTTTGCGGGCGCCAGCGATATCCACGAGCGCTGGCTCGACCCATGCCTGCTCGTCCTGCTGATCTATCTGTTACTGAAACTGGAAACCGCAGACCTTGATCTTTCCGCTGGTCTTGCGCGCTTCCGGCCCGTGTTGCCGGTCTTCATGGTCGTCATCTTGTCGATCCTTCTTTTCCGGATCGTCGGCATTCAATACATCGGCACTTATACGAGAACGAACGTACCCTTTTCCGGCTACGTGACTGAATTGACCGCGACCCGCAAGCCGGTTCTCATCGTGGCGGGAACCAAGTTCGTGGCAGGCAACATGCGGTTGGAGTTTCCCGACATTCCCGTCGTGATCCCGTTCTTTCCGGATGCCGGGGTTCCCGAATATGCGAACGCGAAGGGACCGGTCCTGGTTATCTGGCGCGGCGAGACCGCAGATGACCCGACAATTTCCCCCGGTTTCGCCAATGACCTCGTGAGATCGGGCATTCATCTGCAGGAGTTGAAGACGCTGACGCTGCCCTATCTCTTCGGTGACGGCAAACGCAGCTTCTCCATAGGTTACTCCTGGGTGGAAGGCGGCGCCAAATAGCGCCGCGGCAGATCAGCCGATTACGGGAAACCGCCATTGCCGGCTGGCAACCGGCGGACACTTCATGTAGTAGCCTTCCGCAAGTGCGGCGGCAGCAGTAAGGCTTGCTCGGCCGTCCGGCCTTTTGGAGATGAAAGTTGCAGACAACCGTAGAGCCCATTCGCGGTACGAATGATCCGGTACAATCGCTCGAACTGTCGCTGGTCGTGCCCATTTTCAACGAAGAGGAAAGCGTCGGCCCGCTTATCGAGCGTGTCGTGGCTGCGATGGTTAGCTACCCCCATCGCTGGGAGCTGATCCTCGTCGATGACGGCAGCACGGATGCGACGCTGGTCAACGCCCGCAAATACGTCGGAGGCGAGGGGCTGGCGCTTAGGATCGTCGAGCTGCAGCGCAACTTTGGCCAGACTGCCGCCATGCAGGCCGGCATCGATACCGCCCGCGGGCGTCTGATCGCGACGATGGACGGCGACCTGCAGAACGACCCGAAGGACATTCCTTCGATGGTCTCCGAGCTGGAACGGCGTGAACTCGACCTCCTGGTCGGCTGGCGCAAGAACCGCAAGGACGGTCTGTTCCTGCGCAAGATCCCCTCCTGGTGCGCCAACTCCCTGATCGGCCGCATCACCGGCGTCAAGCTGCATGATTATGGCTGCAGCCTGAAGATCTACCGTGCCTCGATCATCAAGCAGGTGAAGCTGATGGGCGAGATGCACCGCTTCATCCCCGCCTGGGTCGCCGGTGTCGTCCCGAGCTCGCGCATCGGCGAGATGGCCGTCACCCACCATGCCCGCGAGCACGGCCAATCGAAATACGGCATTTCGCGCACCTTCCGCGTCATCCTCGATCTGCTGTCGGTGATGTTCTTCATGCGCTACAAGGCGCGGCCGGGGCATTTCTTCGGTTCGCTGGGTCTTGGCCTCGGCGCGCTCGCCATGCTGATCCTGCTCTATCTCGGCTTCGACAAATTCATCCTGGGCAACGACATCGGCACGCGACCGATGCTGATGGTCGGCGTCGTGCTGCTGCTGTCGTCGGTACAGATGATCACCACCGGCATCCTGGCGGAAATGATCGCGCGCACCTATTACCGCGACGATGCCTCTCCGAATTATATCGTGCGGCAGATCTTCGACGATCAAAGCCAAGCCTAAGCCGGCAGCACGATGCTGGAGCGCGCGACGAGGACGATCAGAACCGCGGGCCTGCTGCTTGCAGCCTACTTCGTGCTCAACATCGTGCTGCGCATCGTGCTTCCGCATTCGCTGGAACTCGACGAGGCCGAGCAATCCTTCTTCTCGCAATATCTGCTGGCGGGCTACGGCCCGCAGCCGCCCTTCTACAACTGGATGCAATATGCCGTCGTTTCGGTGACGGGCATGTCGATCGGCGCGCTGATCGTTCCAAAGAACATCCTGCTCTTCCTGTCCTATCTCTTCTATGGCCTTGCCGGGCGGCGCGCGCTGAAGGACGAGGCGCTTGCCGCTATCGGCATGCTGGCGCTGATCACCCTGCCCCAGGTCTCCTACATGGCCCAGCAGGATCTGACCCACACGACGGCGCTGCTCTTTGCCAGCTCGCTGTTTCTCTACGGCTTCTTCCGCACGCTCGACCGGCCGGATATGGCGAGCTACCTGCTGCTTGGGCTTGCGACCGGCGTCGGGCTGATCTCGAAATATAATTTCGCGCTGATGCCAGTCGTCGCCTTAATCGCCATCCTGCCCGATGCCGAATGGCGGCGCAGGGCGCTCGACTGGCGCATGCTGGCGGCGATCACTGTCGCGCTTGTCATCGTCCTGCCACACGCGATCTGGCTGCAGGGAAATCTCGCATTCGCCTCCTCCGACACTCTGGTCAAGATGGCCGCCGGCAGCGAACCCGCCGGCGCCGGCCGGATCGGCAAAGGCCTTCTCGCCTTTCTCGTCGCCATCATCGCCTTTGCGGCGTTGCCGGTCGCGATCTTCGCCGCCACCTTCCGCCGGGATTTTATCCGGGCGCTTTCGGCCGGCAACCGCTGGACTGGGATGATGGAGCGGATGATGCTCGCAAGTCTTGCCGGCATCGTTCTGATCGTGCTGTTCACCGGCTCCACCACGGTGCGCGAGCGCTGGCTCGACCCGTTCCTGCTGGTGCTGCCGATCTATTTCCTGGCGAAAATGCAGGCTGCCGGGCTCGACCTTTCCGCCGGGCTGCGCCGCTTCCGGCCGGTGCTGCCGGTGCTGATGGCCTGCGTGCTGATCGCACTCGGCTTTCGCGTCGTCGGCGCCGGGCTGATCGGCACTTACAGCCGGCCGAATGTGCCGATGGCGGGTTTTTCGCGCGAGATGACCCGACAGGCGAAACCGGCGCTGGTGATCGCTTCCGACACCTATATCGGCGGAAACATGCGGTTGCAATTTCCCGATGTGCCGGTCGTGATTCCGGATTTTCCGGCACCCGGCATTCCGTCCTATGCCGAGGCCAAGGGGCCGGTGCTGATCGTCTGGCGCGGCAAGAGGACGGCGACGGCTGCCGATGCGGTCATGCCGGAGCGGTTTTCCTCGGCGCTGACGACGGCTGATATCGCGCTGCAGGAGATCGGCTCGCTGTCGCTTCCTTATTATTTCGGCCGCCGGGGCGACAATTTCGCGCTCGGCTACGCCTGGGTTCAGCCGGGGGCCAGATAGAATGACCGAAAGCAACCGTCGCGACATCAGTTGGATCTTTGTGCTGCTGGCCGCTTATTTCGTGCTTCAGGTCGGCGTGCGGCTCGCAACCTCGCATTCGCTCGATCTCGACGAGGCCGAACAGGCATTCCGCTCGCAATGGCTTGCCGCCGGCTACGGTCCGCAGCCGCCCTTCTACAACTGGCTGCAATATACCGTCTTCCAGTTTTCCGGCGTCTCGCTAACCGCGCTTTCGGTGGTGAAGAACCTGCTGCTGTTCAGCTCCTACGTGCTCTACGGCCTGACCGCGCGGCTTATCCTGCGCGACAAGGCGCTGGTGGCGATCGCCACGCTCGGGCTGCTGACGATCCCGCAGATGGCTTTCGAGATGCAGCGCGACCTGACGCACACGGTCGCCGTGTTCTTCTCGGCCAGCATCTTCTTCTACGGCTTCATCCGCAGCCTGAAGCAGCCGAGCCTTGCCTCCTATCTGATTGCAGGCATCGGCATCGGTTTCGGCCTGCTTGCCAAATATAATTTCGCGATCCTGCCGGCGGCAGCCCTGATTGCCGCGCTTTCGGATGCGCGCCTGCGGCCACGGATCTTCGACTGGCGGCTGGTGCTGACGGCGGCGGTGGCGCTCGTCATCACCCTGCCGCATCTCTTCTGGCTGAAGGACAATCTCGATTTCGCCACCGCACGCACCCTGGAGAAGATGACCGCGAGCGGCCATGCGAGCTATCTCACGCAGGTGGCCATGGGCGTCAGTTCACTGGCTCTCGCCACCATCAGCTTTGCCGGATTGACTGTGGCGGTATTCGCGCTCGTCTTCGTCAAGAGCCTTCGTCCGGCACTCGGCTCCGGTTCGGAATGGACGCGGCTGCTCGAGCGGATGATGCTCGTCTTCCTGGCCGGCATTCTGCTTCTGATCGTCTTCGGGGGTGCTGCCGGCATCAAGGATCGCTGGCTGGTGCCGATGCTCTTCATCCTGCCGCTCTATTTCTGCCTGAAGATCGAGGCAGTGGGCGTCGCGACAGACAGGGCGTTCCGGCGTTTCATGCCCATCGTCGCCGTCATCATGATCGGCGTGCCGTCGGCCCTCTACGGCAGCGTCGCGACGGCACGCTTCACCGGCCATTACGAGCGGCTGAACAGGCCCTATGCCGGCATGCTGGAAATCCTGCGCAAACAGTTCGAACCGGCGGCGATCCTTGCCGGCGACAGCCTGCTTGCCGGCAATCTCAGGCAGGATATTCCCGGCGTGCCGATCCTCTCCGTGGATTATCCCGGCTTCAACCCGGATCTCTCCAGCCGGCGGCCACTTCTCCTGGTATGGCTCCTCCCGCAGAAGGGGGGAAGCCAAGCGCTTCCGCCTGATATGGCTGAATGGTTGCAGGCCAACCTCGGCGTTGCCGCACCCGAGGCATCGGTGATCGACGTGCCTTATTTCTATCGGCGCGGCGGCGACAGCTACCGTTTCGGCTACGCCTGGGTCAATCAGCCGGGCTAAGCGGCATCAGGATTTCAACTCCTTCAGGCCACATCCAGCGCTAGTTTCGTGATCCTCGCTATCTCATTTACATCAGTGTCGCTGATGACCGGCGATGACGAGGCCAGCATGCGGTCTACTGTGCTCGGACGAGCTGAACCATCGGTTCGTTAGCCTATCCATCACGGTCGAATATTGTAAAAGTATTGTATTTGTCATATAGTAAAAAGCCGGGAGTAAATTTACATGGCACGAGCAAAGACCTTTTCCCTTGGCGATACCTATGACGGGATCCTATCGGATCTTGTCCGCAATGGCCGGTTCGGCACCGAAACCGAGGCCGTGCGGGCAGGCATCCGTATGCTCGCCGACCACGAGCTGAAAATACAGGCGCTGCGTAGGGACATTCAGGCGGCGGACGCCGAGATCGAAGCCGGCCTCGGCAAGGAGTACGCTACCGGCGCGGATCTCCTCAAAGACGTCATGAACGAAAGCTAAGGCCATCAAACCGAAACGCCTGATTATCGCTCCATCCGCCATTGAGGATCTGCGGAATATTCGGCGCTATATCGCCGAGAGCAGCCCCCACTACGCGCAGGAGTTCCTGGCCGATCTGACCGCGAAGATCGCTTGGATCGCCGAAGTGGACTTTACCGGATCTCCCCGCGACCACATTGCGGAAGGCCTGCGCGGCCTGCCCTATCGGAACCGCTGCATCTATTTCCGCTCCTATCGTGACCGCATCGTGGTCCTACGCGTGAAACACGGCGCCGAAGATATCAAGCCGCAGGATTTTGAGCTTTAGGCCCGAAGGCTTTCGCTAGACAGATAAGGCTTTGCCTGTGGCTGGCTCAGCAAAATGGGCTGAGAGCAATCAAGACTTCAGATCCTTCCAGGCCAAATCCAGCGCCAGCTTGGTAATCCTCGCCATCTCGTCCACCTCCTCATGGCTGATGATGAGCGGCGGCGAGGCGAGCATGCGGTCGCCGGTGGCGCGCAGCACCAGACCGTTCGCCAGCGCGTGGTTGCGCACCAGCGCACCGACCTGATCGGGCTTGGCATAGCGGGTGCGTGTGCTCTTCTCCGCGGCAAGCTGCAGGCCGCCCATCAGGCCGATGCTGACGGCTTCGCCGACCAGATCATGGTCTGCCAGCGCTGCCCAGAGCCTGCCGAAATAGGGGCCGATATCGTCGCGCACGCGTTCAACCAGTCTTTCCTCCTCGATGATGCGCAGGTTCTCGAGGGCGGCGGCGGCGCAGACCGGGTGGCCGGAGTAGGTGAAACCATGATTGAAGTCGCCGACATCGTTGATCAGCACATCGGCGATGCGGTCACTGACGAGCACGCCGCCGATCGGCAGGTAGCCTGAGGAAAGCCCCTTGGCGATCGGCGCCAGATCGGGCTCGACGCCGAAATACTGGTGGCCGAACCAGGCGCCCAGACGGCCGAAGCCGCAGATCACCTCGTCGGTCACCAGCAGGATATTGCGCGCCTTGCAGATGCGGTCGATCTCCGGCCAGTAGGTCTCGGGCGGGATGATGACGCCGGCAGCGCCCTGCACCGGCTCGGCGACGAAGGCGGCGACATTCTCCTCACCGAGTTCGTCGATCTTCGCTTCGAGCTCTCGGGCAACCTTGAGACCGAATTCGGCGGGTGAGAGATCGCCGCCCTCGCCGTACCAATAGGGCTGGCCGATGTGGACGATGCCGGGGATCGGCAAGTCGCCCTGCTCATGCATGTATTTCATGCCGCCGAGGCTGGCGCCGGCAACGGTCGAACCGTGATAGCCGTTCTTTCTCGATATGACGATCTTCTTCGACGGCTTGCCGATGGCGCTCCAATAGACGCGCGCCATGCGGAACCAGGTGTCGTTCGCCTCCGAGCCGGAGCCGGTGAAGAAGATGTGGTTGAACCGCTCCCCGGCATGGGAGGTGACCTTCTGCGCAAGCAGCGTCGCCGGCGTCGAGGTCGTGCCGAAGAAGGTGTTGTAATAGGGCAGCTCATTCATCTGCCTGGTGGCGGCATCGGCGATCTCCCGGCGGCCATAGCCGATATTGACGCACCAGAGGCCGGCGAAGCCATCGAGATATTTCCTGCCGTGATTGTCGAAGATGTAGACGCCCTCGCCGCGTTGGATGATACGCGCGCCCTCGGCATTCAGCTTCTTCATGTCGGCGAAGGGATGCAGGTGGTGCGCAGCGTCGATCGCGGCAAGATTCGAGGGTGGGTAAGTATCGGGCATGACTGGTAAAAGACCCTCGCGGATTGAAAGGCTGATGTCGATGAGATAGGAGCTTGGCCTTGTCCCGGAGGATTTTCAAGGTCATGGCGAGCGACAGGATGGACGGCAAGGCCGACGGCGGCGATCCGCGCTTCGAGATCCTGATCGTCGGCATGAATGGCGACCTGCGTGGCAAGCAGCTTCCACCTGGTACCGAAGACAAGGTCTGGGCCGGTGACATCCGCCTGCCGACCTCGACGCAATCGCTCGACATCTGGGGCGACGACAATGACGATATCACCGGCCTATCGCTGACGATCGGCGATCCCGACGGCAAGGTCATCCCCGACCGGCGCAGCCTGGCGCCGATGCCCTGGGCGCCCGAGGGCTCGATGCAGGTGCTCGCCACCATGCACGAATTCGACGGCAGCCCGAGCTTCATGGATCCACGCGCCATCCTTGCTTCGGTGGTCGAGCGCTATTCGGCGCGCGGACTGACGCCCGTCGTCGCCACCGAGCTGGAATTCTATGTGATGTCGGGAGACTGGCGCGAGACCGGACGCCCCTCCCCGCCGGAAAGCCTCACCTATCGCGGCCAACCGAACGGTTTCCAGCTCTACGACATGAGCGCCGTCGACGCGCTCGACGGCTATTTGCAGACGCTGAGGGCCTATGCGAGAGCGCAGGACCTGCCGGCGGATGCGACGACGGCGGAATTCGGTCCGGGCCAGTTCGAGGTCAACCTGCTGCACCGCCCGGATGCGCTGGCAGCCGCCGACGATTGCCTCTATCTCAAGCGCATCGCCGAACAGGCGGCGCGCCGGCACGGGCTGAAATCGACCTGCATGGCCAAGCCCTATTCCGAACATGCCGGCTCCGGCCTGCATGTGCATGCGAGCATCATCGACGGACAAGGCCGCAACATCCTCGATGCCAAGGGCGGCGAGCCGAAGCTGCTCAAATCAGTGACAGCGGGCCTGCTTAACACCATGCGCGCGGCGCAGCTGATCTTCGCTCCCTTCGCCAATTCCTACCGGCGCTTCCAGCCGGGCTCGTTTGCGCCTGTCGATCTGACCTGGGGCAGCGGTCATCGCGGCACGGCGATCCGCATACCCGACAAGGATGGGCCGGCCGCACGCATCGAACACCGCGTCGCCGGCGCCGACGCCAATCCCTATCTGCTGCTCGCAGCGATCCTCGGCGGCATGCTCACCGGTCTCGGCGGCGAACTCGACCCCGGCGAAGAGGCGACGCCCTCGCACACGCCGGTGAATACGACGCGACTGACGCATGATTTCCTCAGCGCCGTCGAGACCTTCCGCACCTCGCCTTTCATCGCCGATATCTTCGGCGCGCGCTACCAGGCGCTCTATGGCGATACCAAGCGCAAGGAAGCGCTCGCGCATCTGCGCACGGTTTCGGATTTCGACTACCGCACTTATCTGCCGCGGCTCTGAAGACAATGCAGGGCCGATTTAGGCAGCCGGCTCGCGGCGTTCGCTGGCGTCCACCTGCGCCGCAAGACCCTGCTTGACGAGGACCTTCAATTCGCCCGGATGCAGCCGGATCGAGACGTCGCGTTCGAGCGGCAGCAACTCGCCGTCCATGACGCAATTGGCCTTGGAGCGCAGTTTCGGGAAATGCAGGTGCACTTCGGCCGGGTGCATCACCATGACATCGGCATTCTCGCGGACCTTGCCGCGCAGCATGTCGATGGCGAGGCGGGCGACACCAAGCGGCTTCAGCGGATTTGCCGTGTAAAAGCCGAGTTCGCCGCTTCTCAAATTATCGGCGTAAAGCAGCGCGTTCTCTCCGAAGGGATTGTTGGAGACTGATATCGCCGACACCCTGCGGCGCTCGCGCATGCCGATCGCTTCGAACTCGACCTCGAATTCCGGCGGGTTGAAGATGACGCCCAAGGCAGCCTTCGTACTCGCCCGGATCTTGCCCAGCCGGGAACGATAGCTGTAGGCGTTGCGGTAACGCACCATGCGGGCATGCAGGCCGGCGGAAAACTGGTGGATGAAGGGCCGGCCGTTGGCGCTGGCGATATCGACATTGTCGACCTCGCCAGAGGCAAGCACATCGAGCGCCTGCCAGATATCGAGCGGCACACGCAGCGAGCGGGCAAAGAGGTTCATCGTGCCGGCCGGCACGACGCCGAGCGCAATGCCGTTTTTCCAGGCAATCGATGCCGCCGCCGAAATCGTGCCGTCACCACCGCCGGCAACGATACCGTCGATATCGTCGCGCTTGGCAGCCCGCTCCATGGCGGGAACGATTTCCTTTCCTGAGAAGACGATGGCGTCAAAATCGTGCCCCGCTTCGCGGAAAGCCGCCTCCGCCCTTTTTTCATAGGCCAGCATGTCGGTGGTCTTGAAGGTCCCGCCGTCGCGATTGAAAAAGCCTACAAGCTTCATAAGAGCTCCCGTCTCTGGCGCGGAAATGCTCCTGCCTTGCCCTGAGATGGTTGCGGTATCGCCGATTTCAAGCGCAGCCTTCTTTCCTGACAAAGGACAGAAGTGCAAAAATTGCAATAGACGTATGCACATAGCAGGACGCTGCACTGCAAAAAATGCACTCGACGGCAGCCGAGAGCTCACGGATAGATGGTCTATCGGAGACATCGTCTCCACCTCCCGCCATTTCCACCGATCGGCTGCGCCTGCGCCAGGGGCCATTGCCAAGCAGAAACCGCCTCGAGGAGCTCTCGTGAGTGAGATTGCCGCCAATATTTCCATCGATAGCCAGGATGAAGAGCTGCCGTCGGCAATGACCGTGGTGCTGGTCCAGCTGGCGCTCGCCTGCGGCGGCTTCGGCATCGGCACCGGCGAATTCGCGATCATGGGATTGCTGCCCAATGTCGCCGAGACCTTCTCGGTCACGACGCCACAAGCCGGCTACGTCATCAGCGCCTATGCGCTCGGCGTCGTCGTCGGCGCACCGGTTATTGCCGTGCTCGCCGCGAAGATGGCGCGCCGCACGCTGCTTTTGACGCTGATGCTGATCTTTGCCGCCGGCAATATATCAAGCGCCATGGCGCCGACCTTCGAAAGCTTCACGCTGCTGCGCTTCGTTAGCGGCCTGCCGCACGGCGCCTATTTCGGCGTCGCGGCCCTTGTCGCCGCCTCGATGGTGCCGGTGCATCGCCGCGCCCGTGCCGTCGGCCGCGTCATGCTCGGCCTGACCGTCGCGACACTTCTCGGCACGCCGTTGACAACCTTCTTCGGCCAGTCGCTCGACTGGCAGGTGGCGTTTTTCTCGGTCGGCGTGCTCGGCCTGCTGACGGTGGCACTGATCTGGTTCTACGTTCCGAAGGACAGGGTTTCCGCGGAAGCGGGTTTCCTGCGCGAACTCGGCGCCTTCCGCCGGCCGCAGGTGTGGCTGACGCTCGGCATTGCCGCTGTCGGTTACGGCGGCATGTTCGCGATGTTCAGCTATATCGCCTCGACGACGACTGAGGTGGCGATGCTGCCGGAGACGGCCGTTCCGATCATGCTGGTCCTCTTCGGCGTCGGCATGAATGCGGGCAATTTCATCGGCTCTTGGCTCGCCGACAAATCGCTGCTCGGCACGATCGGCGGGTCGCTCGTCTATAATATCGTCGTGCTGACCATCTTCTCGCTGACCGCCGCCAATCCCTATATGCTCGGTCTCTCCGTCTTCCTCGTCGGCTGCGGTTTTGCCGCCGGCCCGGCGCTGCAGACGCGGCTGATGGATGTCGCCGCCGACGCGCAGACGTTAGCGGCCGCTTCCAACCATTCCGCCTTCAACATCGCCAATGCGATCGGCGCCTGGCTCGGCGGTCTCGTCATCGCCGGGGGCTACGGTTTTGCGGCGACCGGTTATGTCGGCGCGGCGCTGTCCTTCCTCGGCCTGTTCGTCTTTGCAGCCTCGCTACGCCTCGAGCGCCGCGACCGGAGCGCGCAGGCCGTCTGAGGCCAAGCGCAGCTCGCGGCCTTCCGGGCTGCAGAAGACATAATCGTCACCCCAGGCGGCCAACGCCTGGATCACGGGCTTGAGCGTCAAGCCGAGCGGCGTCATTGCATATTCGACCCTCGGCGGCACGACCGGATAGACGGTGCGTGATACAAGGCCGGACTCTTCCAGTTCACGCAGCTGCTTGGTCAGCATGCGCTGGGTCACGGCCGGGAGCTTACGGCGCAATTCGTTGAAGCGCAGGGTTCCCTCCATCAGATGAAAGAGGATCACGCCTTTCCACTTCCCGTCGAGGTAGGTCAGCGTCGCTTCGACCGGGCAGCCGGGGAAATTCTTGACGAGCTTGGCGCGCGGCAACGACATTTTACAGTATCCTTTTGGGAACTACGTACAGAATTTGTGCATTCTTGCGTTGTCAGAACATAGTGCGCATCTAGCTTCCGTGCAACGAACACAGGAGTTTCCCATGCGCGCCGTCGCCTATAAAACGCCCCAACCGATCTCCGCCGAGACCTCGCTGATCGATGTCGAACTGCCGATGCCGGAGGCCAAGGGTCACGATCTGCTCGTCGAGATCAAAGCCGTTTCGGTCAATCCCGTCGACGTCAAGGTGCGCGCCCATTCCGCACCGCCCGCGGACGAGCTCAAGGTGCTCGGCTGGGATGCCGCCGGCGTCGTCAAGGCCGTCGGCGCTGACGTCACCCTGTTCAGGCCGGGCGACGAGGTGTTCTACTCCGGGGTCATCAGCCGCCCGGGCAGCAATGCCGAATTCCACCTCGTCGACGAGCGCATCGTCGGCACCAAACCGAAGAGCCTCGATTTCGCGGCCGCAGCTGCCCTGCCGCTAACCTCGATTACGGCCTACGAGGCGCTGTTCGACCGGCTGAAGGTGCAGGACGCGGTTTCGGGAGCGGGACGCTCCATCCTGATCATCGGCGGCGCCGGCGGCGTCGGCTCGATCACCATTCAGATCGCCCGGGCATTGACCGACCTGACCGTGATCGCCACGGCCTCCCGGCCGGAAACGCAGGACTGGGTGAAGGAACTCGGCGCGCATCACGTCGTCGACCATTCCAAACCGATCGCGCCGCAGGTGGCAGCGCTCGGCATTGGCGCGCCGGGATTCATATTCTCGACCACCAATTCCGACAGTCATATTGACGACATCGTCGAAGCGATTGCGCCGCAAGGCCGCTTCGCGCTGATCGACGATCCGAAGGCGCTCGACATCATGCCCTTCAAGCGCAAGGCCGTCTCCGTTCATTGGGAGCTGATGTTCACCCGCCCGCTCTACGGCACGCCTGACATGATCGAGCAGCACAAGCTGTTGAACAGGGTTTCCGAACTCGTCGACGCCGGAAAGATCCGCACGACGCTTTCAGAGATCGTCGGGCCGATCAATGCTGCGAATCTCAAGACGGCGCATGCCATGGTCGAAAGCGGCAGGATGAAGGGCAAGGCTGTGCTTGCAGGATTCTGAGATCGCAGCCAGTAGGCCCGGTGTTTCCCGCAAGGTCGTATAAACCATACCTGTCTGGAATGCCGCATCGCAGGGTGCGACATTCTGGCGTTAAGCATCTACCCCGCTTGACTTTTTCCGCGTTCGGGACCACCTAGCACAACACGTGAATGACACTCGTCAGCCACGGATTTTAACGGAGCCATCATAGCGATGCCAAGCGACAGTAGCAGTCGATTGCCTTTGCCGTACGCGGCCCTCGTGCGCTGACCGACTCCTGTCGGCTCGCCCGATCGGACGCTACGGCGGATCGACGGAAAGGCGAGCCTCAAATGAATATCAATCGCTTCCCTCTTCGGGCAGGCCATGCCGCCCGTGCCTTCATCAACAACAGCCGCGGCGCAACGATCGCCGAACGCGTCGAATCATTGAATGCGCTGAGCATCCAGGACGCCGGGCGGGTGCTGACCGGCATGCCGCTCGACTATGCCGTCAACATTCTCGACCGGCCGGAGCTTCGCAACGCCGCACAGATCCTTGCGCTGATCAGCGCCGAGGACGCCGCTCGGCTTCTGCACGGCATGTCGAACGACCGCGTCGCCGACGTGCTGCTCGAACTCGACGGCGAGACCCGCGCCCGGCTGTTCTCCAGCCTCGACGAACCGGTGCGCATCGCGATCCAGCACCTGATGGGCTATCCGCCGCGCACGGCCGGCGGCATCATGACGACGGAGTTCGTCAGCGTGCCTGACAGCTGGACCGTCGCCCGCACACTCGACCATGTGCGCCAGGTCGAACGCTCGCGCGAGACCGTCTACGCCATCTATGTGCTGGACGAGGTCAGCCATGCGCTGCTGCATGTGGTGACGCTGCGTCGCCTCATCACCGGCGAGCCGGAGGCTTCAATCCTCTCAGTGGCGCAAAAGGGCGCGCCGGTTTCGGCCGATCCGCTGATGAAGCAGGAGGATGTCGCCAGGCTGATCCGCAAACACGACCTGCTCGCCCTGCCCGTCACCGACGAACAGGGGCAGATTCTCGGCATCGTCACCGTCGACGACGTGATCGACACGATGATATCGGACACGACGGAAGCGGCTCAGAGGTTCGGCGGCATGGAGGCGCTCGGCCAGCCCTACATGAAGATCAGCTTCGCCGGCATGATCCGCAAGCGCGCCGGCTGGCTCGCCGCCCTGTTCCTCGGCGAGATGCTGACGGCAAGCGCCATGCAGCATTTCGAAGGCGAGCTGGAAAAGGCCGTGGTGCTGACGCTATTCATCCCGCTGATCATGAGCTCGGGCGGCAATTCCGGTTCGCAGGCGACGTCGCTGATCATCCGGGCGCTGGCGCTCGGCGAGCTGAAGCTCTCGGACTGGTGGAAGGTGCTCTTGCGCGAACTGCCGACCGGCGTCGTGCTCGGCGCGATCCTCGGCCTCGTCGGCTTCATCCGCATTGTCTTCTGGCAGTCGGCCGGGCTTTACGATTACGGCCCGCACTGGCAGATGGTCGCCGTTACGGTGTTTGCCGCCCTGATCGGGATCGTCACCTTCGGTTCGATCTGCGGTTCGATGCTGCCCTTCGTGCTGCAGAAGCTCCGGCTCGATCCGGCCAGCGCCTCGGCCCCCTTCGTCGCCACGCTGGTCGATGTCACCGGGCTCGTCATCTACTTCTCGGTGGCGCTGCTCATCCTCAGCGGGACGCTGCTCTAACCCGCAAGCAAGCCCCGAGGGGAATTATTTTCCCTCGGGCAACTTCAACGGCCCATGCGTCTTCATGCTGCGGATGGCGAAGTTCGAGCGGATGTCGCTGACATTCGGCAGGGTCAACAGCGTTTCCGTCAGAAGCCGTTCGTAGGCGGCGAGATCCTCCACCACCACTTCGGCGAGGAAATCGGCCGTGCCTGAGATCAGGAAGCAGGAGACGATCTCGGGGATGGCGAGCAGCGCCTTCTGCTGCGCCTCGGAATTTTCGCGGCTGTGCTGGACGACCTTGAATTCGACGAAGACGGTGAGGCCGAGACCGACCTCCTTGCGGTCGATGTCCGCGGTATAACCGCGGATGATGCCGGAGCGTTCGAGATTGCGGATGCGGCGCAGGCAGGGCGACGGCGAAAGGTTCACCTTCTCGGCGATCTCGACATTGGTGGCCCGTGCATCCTCCTGCAGGCACTTCAGGATGGCAATATCGAATTTATCGAGATTTGGCATTTTCGCGATCCCTGTCGGCGTCAATTGGCAGAAGATTGCGCATAGCATGATTTCTGAGCTAGAGATAGCAAGGACATGCCCTGGCCTCTGGCGCTAGTCTTCTCTTCAACCGGACAGGCTCCGGATGAAAGAAAGGACAGGACGATGACCACCATTGCTTTCACGAACGACAAGTCGCCGTCGCAGGTACTGGGTTATGCCGGCGGCACTATTACCGTGCTGATCTGGGCGACATGGTTTCTTGTCACCCGCCACAGCGCCGCAACGCCGCTCGGCTCGATCGATATCGGGCTGATCCGCTTCGGAATTCCGGCGCTGGTGCTTTCGCCTGTCTGGCTGAAGACCGGACTACTGCCAAAGGGCCTGCCGCTTCACCTGCTGGCGATCATGGTGTCCGGTTCGGGCGCCGTCTTTTTCCTGCTGACCACGCTGGCAATCCATTCCACGCCGGCTGCCTCTTCGGGGATTCTGCTCGGCGGCTCGATGCCGCTCGCCGCGGCGCTGATCGGGATTGCGCTGTTTCGCGAAAGACCCGACGGTACGCGCATCGCGGGGCTGGTCGCGATCGTCGCCGGCGTGCTGATCCTGCTCACGCGCAGCCTTGCCGACGCCTCGCTGCCATGGACAAGCTTCGTCCTGCTGCCGGCCGGCGCCATCCTCTGGGCAAGCTATACGCATGCCTTCCGCCGCTCCGGTCTGACCGCCGTGCAGGCGAGCGCCCTGATCGCCGTCTGGTCCTTCCTGATCATGGGCACGCTGGCCCTCATCTTCGGCATCTCGCTGCCAGAGGTTCCTCTTCACGAGATCGGCCTGCAGGTGCTGAGCCAGGGCGTTCTTTCCGGCCTCGTCGCCATGGTCGCCTACGGCACCGCCGTCAGAACACTCGGCGGAACACAGGCTGCCGCCTTCACGGCGCTGACGCCGGTGCTCGCAACTCTCGGCGGCGGCTTCCTGCTTGGCGAAGCGATCGGCATGACCGAGATCAGCGCCGCCGTGATCACCGGCATCGGCGTGGCGCTTTCGACCGGTATTGCTGCACCGCGCCGCTAACCAGCTAGGACCGACAATTCGAAAGCCGCCGGCAGCGATCGCTATGGCGGCTTTTTCGTGAGAAATGCCGTCTCTCTATAGCTTAAGCCTGAATGACAACGACCCTGGCGCCGACCTCGACGCGGCTATAGAGGTCGATCACGTCGTGGTTCATCATGCGGACACAGCCGCTCGACATGGCAAGACCAATCGATTGCGGCTGGTTGGTGCCATGGATGCGGAAATGCGTATCGTCGCCACCGCGATAGAGATACATCGCCCGCGCGCCGAGCGGGTTGTTCGGGCCGCCCGGCATGCCGCCGGCAAGCTTGCGATAGCGCTCTTCGCGGCGCTGCATGTTTTCGGTCGGCGTCCAGCTCGGCCATTCCGCCTTGCGGCCGATATAGGCATTGCCGGCAAAGGCCAGCCCCTCGCGACCGACACCGACGCCATAACGCACGGCTCTGCCGTCGCCGAGGACGTAATAGGCGCGGCGCGTGGGTGTATCGACGATCACGGTGCCGGCAGCATGCGTGGTTTCGTAGGCCACTTCCTGGCGGCGGAGCTCCGGCTTGATCTTGTCGATCGGCACCTGCTTCAACGGGAATTTTTCGTCCGGAAGTGCGGCATAATTGGTCTGGCTGTTCAGACCGGTCGAAGAGCAGCCGGCCACGAAAAGCGGCAGAGCGATCAGAAAGCCCCGGCGGGAGATCGTCATGAATGTGTCCTTAGTGCGTCAACTTGATGTCGCAAGCTAAGGAAATTATGGTTAACGAACGGCTAACGGCCTCGGGCAGAAGGCGATCACGAAGGCGTCAGCACGCAAGAATTGTAGCGGTGGGGATAATCCGCCTCACATATTCGGATAAACAGGCCCCTCGCCGCCCTGCGGCGGCACCCAGTTGATGTTCTGGTTGGGATCCTTGATGTCGCAGGTCTTGCAGTGCACGCAGTTCTGGGCGTTGATGACGAAGACGTCCTTGCCATCCTTCTCCACCCATTCATAGACGCCGGCCGGACAGTAGCGCGTCGACGGACCGGCATAGATGTCGTGTTCCGAACTCTTCTGCAGCGCCATGTCCTTGACCTGAAGATGCACCGGCTGGTCTTCCTCATGATTGGTGTTCGACAGGAACACCGAGGACAGCCGGTCGAAGGTCAAGACGCCATCGGGCTTCGGATAGGCGATTGGCTTGTGCTGCGACGCCGGCTCCAGGCTCTCAGCATCGGTCTTGCCATGCTTCAGCGTGCCGAAGACGGAAAAGCCGAACAGCGTGTTGGTCCACATGTCGAAGCCGCCGAGCGCCACGCCGAGTGCCGTGCCGAACTTCGACCAGAGCGGCTTGACGTTGCGGACCCGCTTCAGATCCTTGCCGATGTCGCCCTTGCGCCATTCATTCTCGATCTCGATCACTTCATCATGACTGCGGCCGGCTTCGATCGCGGCGGCGATCTTCTCGGCCGCCAGCATGCCCGACAGCACCGCATTGTGGCTGCCCTTGATGCGCGGCACGTTGACGAGACCGGCCGAACAGCCGATCAGCGCCCCGCCGGGGAAGGAAAGCTTCGGCACCGACTGGTAGCCGCCCTCGGTGATGGCACGCGCCCCATAGGACAGCCGCTTGCCGCCCTCGAAGGTGGTGCGGATCGCCGGATGGGTCTTGAAGCGCTGGAATTCCTCGAAGGGATAGAGATAGGGGTTCTTGTAATTGAGGTGGACGACGAAGCCGACGGCCACCAGATTGTCTTCCAGGTGATAGAGGAAGGAGCCGCCGCCGGTCTTCATGCCAAGCGGCCAGCCGAAGGAGTGCTGCACCAGGCCCGGCCTGTGGTTCTCCGGCTTGACCTGCCAGAGCTCCTTGATGCCGATGCCGAACTTTTGCGGTTCACGGTCTTTCTGCAGATCAAACTTGGCAATCAGCTGTTTGGCGAGCGAGCCACGCACCCCCTCGCCGATCAGCACATATTTGCCGAGCAGTTCCATGCCGCGGGTATAGTTCGGGCCGGGCTCGCCGTTCTTCTCGATGCCCATGTCGCCGGTGGCGACACCGATGACGGCACCCTCGTCATTGTAGAGCACCTCGGTTGCGGCAAAACCCGGATAGATCTCGACGCCGAGTTCTTCGGCCTTGGTCGCCAGCCAACGACAGACGAGCCCGAGCGAGACGATGTAGTTGCCATGATTGTTCATCAGCGGCGGCATCAGCGCATTCGGCAGGCGAACGGAGCCGGCCGGGCCGAGCAGCAGGAAGTGGTCGGCGGTGACCTTGGTCTTGAACGGATGATCGGCCTCATCGCGCCAGCCGGGCAGCAGCCGGTCGATGCCGATCGGATCGACCACGGCGCCCGAGAGGATATGCGCGCCGACTTCAGCGCCCTTCTCCAGCACGACGACCGAGAGTTCCGGATTGACCTGCTTCAGCCGGATCGCCGCCGCAAGACCGGCAGGACCGGCGCCGACGATCACAACGTCGAATTCCATGCTCTCGCGTTCGGGCAGCTCAGTCGTCTCGGTCATTCACTCGTCTCCGCTTGGCGGCACGCGGCCGTCATCCCCGTCATGGCACTTTCTTGTCAAAACGAGAAAGCATTGTCGAGCCGGGATACGACAGCCAATCTTCCGATTCGCACAATGATAACGCCTCGCGCGGCAGAATTACATATCGTTTACGTCAACGTCAATTTTCAAGTGCCATCAAACCGCTGACATGCCCTTTCCTTTTCCGCCGCTTGCGCCTTATACATCGCTCAAAGCTATCGGAGGATAATCATGGATCTCGGCATCAAGGGCAAACGAGCACTCGTCCTCGCCTCCTCGCGCGGCCTCGGCCTCGGCATCGCCGTGGCGCTGGCGCGTGAGGGCGCAAACGTGCTGCTCTGCGGGCGCAGCGGCGACCAGCTGGAGGCCAATTGCAAGGCGATCAATGGCGAAGGCAACGGCCGGGCCGACTGGATCTGGGCCGATCTCGGGGACGAACGCTTCGTCGAGATGGTGACGACGGCGGTAAAGGAAAAGTTCGGCGGGCTCGATATCCTGGTCAACAATACCGGCGGGCCGACACCCGGCACGACGGAGGACATGACGGGCGAAAAGCTCGAAATCTATTTCCTCTCTATGGTCGCGCGCGTGATCACGCTCACCAATGCGCTGCTGCCCGGCATGAAGGCGCAGGGCTGGGGCCGCATCCTGACGGTTGCCTCATCCGGCGTGATCGAACCTATCGCCAACCTGGCGCTGTCGAATACGCTGCGCCCGGCCCTTGCCGGCTGGAGCAAGACGCTTGCCTCCGAAGTGGCGGGCTTCGGCGTCACCACCAACCTGCTCTTGCCGGGCAGCATCCTGACGGCACGGCTCGACGATCTCGACGGCGCTGCGGCAAAGCGGACCGGCAAGAGCCTCGAGGAGATCCGTACCGACAAGGAAGCGCGTATTCCGGTCGGCCGCTACGGCAGGGTCGAGGAATTCGCCGCAACCGCGGCCTTCCTGTGCAGCCAGCCGGCAAGCTACATCACCGGCTCGCTCATCCGCTGCGACGGCGGCGCGGCACGATCCGTCTGAGCATTCCCTCTCAGCCGACGCGGGCCCCCGCCGCCCATGTCGCCACACTTCGGATCATCTGTTCGACGTTCGCCGGATCGTCCGCAAGTTCGGCGAGCTCGGACAGACGATGGAAACCCGTCAGGATCGCAATGCGGCGCCGGTCGAGCCTGCGTCCGGTCAGCATTTCATAGGCCGATACGATGCGTGCGGTCAGATCGGGCGAGATGAAGTTCGAGTATATGAATTCCTGGTGCAACGGGCCAAAGCCGGAATCGGCAAAATCATAGATGCCGTTGAGCCTCCTTTGCGCATGGTCGAAGGCCATATTCCAGCCATGACCGTCGAAGAAGCCGTAGATGTTGCCGTAAGGATCGGCAGGCAAGGCTTCGAAATCCGAAATAATGGCCTCCGCAAAACTCCTGATGTCCGGCGGCAGCAGCGGCAAACCCTTTATTCGTACCGTCTCGGGCGATTGCCATGGCTGGATAGTCCCGGCACCGGCCGATCGTATGCGATCGGCATCGAGCACATGCAGCTCGGCGTAAAAACGCGCGAGATCTTCCGCGAGGCGCTGACGATCGCTTTCGCCAAGCGCATCGTAATCTTCGACAATGAGATGTTCGCCGTCGAGCTTGGCATGGCTGGAGAAGATCGGCGGCCCGTCGTGAATACGCATGTCGGGAACCGCCATCGACAGCGACGGCCGAACGATCTCGAGCAAGGCGGCTTCCTTCTCAAGCGCTCTTTCTGCGCCGAGATTGCGGGGAAACTTGAAGATCAGCGTGTCATCGACGTCGACGGCAAGCGAATCCCAGCCTTTTGCCGCCAGCTTGAAGACGGAGGCCGTGAGTTCAGGAAACACGCTTGTTATGAGAGAGCGAAATTCGCTGGCGTCCAACTCAGTCATGACGACCTGCCTTCTCTAGTTTTTCCTCCCGGGCGATGGTCGGCTTACGGGCCGAAATCGTCGCCCTGCGAACCACCCTCGCCGCCGCCGTCAGACGGCACCGGCTACACTGGCTCTATATTAGTATAGTTTGAATATTACGGAATATTCATTACAAAAATTTAAGCCATTATAACCACTTAGTGATTACCCGCCGGGAATTATGTCTTTTTTGCGCCGCAATATAAGTGGCTCAATCGGGGCATAAAATTCGCAACCTTGCCCCCGCAACCTTGCCCAAAGACCGGTATCGCCCATGAAGAAATTTTGGATCACCGTCAGCGTTATCGCAATTGCCGCCATCGGCGTCTGGCAATTCGGGAATCTGGTCCCTTATGCCTCTCGCATTCCCTACCTCTCGCAGTTCATCAAGCAGCCGCCCGGCGGCGATGGCGGCGGGCAGCAGGCACAGGCCGATCAGGGGCAGGCCAATCAGGGGCAGGATGGTGGGCAACATCAGGGCGGCGGGCGCAGACGCGGTGGCGGCGGCCCGACCGTCGTCAAAACAGTCGCAGCCGTGAAAACGACGCTGCCGATGGACGTGACGGCGACCGGCTGGGCCGATGCCGATGACAATACGACCATTGCCGCACAGGAACAGGGCCTGATCGTCAGCATCGATGCGCAGGACGGGGCGACCGTCAAAGCCGGCGACCTGATCGCCAAGCTGGACGATCGGACGGCCAAGGCGACCGTCGACAAGGACAACGCGATGATCGTGCGCGACGCGGCAACCCTTTCGGAAGCCGCGACCGCATTGACGCGCGCGCAGGACCTCTTCAACCAGAAGGCCGGCACCCAGCAGAGCCTCGACCAAGCGGTCGCTGCCCGCGATACCGCTGCAGCCACTGTCGACGCCGACAAGGCGTCGCTGGCCTCCGATCAGATCTTGCTCGAGCACACCGATATCCGCGCTCCCTTCGACGGCCGGCTCGGCGATATCGTTGTCAGCAAGGGGGCTTTCCTCAGTGCCGGGGCGGCAATCGTCACCATCGCGAAATACGATCCGATCTATGTGAAATTCCACCTGCAGGAACGATATCTGCGGGAGCTGAAGAGCGCTCTGGAAAGCGGTCCAGTCGAGGTCAGCACCGCCCCGAATTCCACCAAGGGACAGGTGCGAAAGGGCGAGATCAGCTTCTACGACAACACGGTCGATACGGCCTCGGGCACGATCCTCGCCAAGGCGAAATTCGAGAATGCCTCCGGCGCGCTCTGGCCCGGCCAGTCAGTCAACATCGTCGTGCATTTCAACAATGACGAACAGCAGGTGGTGGTGCCGACGGTTGCCGTCAGCCCTGGTCCGGAGGGTTTCTTCGCCTTCGTCGCCAAGGACGGCAAATCGCATCTGACGCCCGTCACCATTGCCCGCGCAAATGGCGGCTTCACCGCCATAGAATCGGGTCTTCAGCCAGGCGATCACGTCGTCGTCGAGGGCCAGGGCCAGCTCAGCGACCAGCAGGCGATCAACGAGCAATTCGACGAAAAGGCGCTTGATGTCGCCTCCGCCGAAGAGCCTCGGCAACAGCAGCCGTCCGAGACGATCGCGGTGGGAGCTCAGCAATGATCCCGAATTTCTGTATCCAGCGTCCCGTCGCGACGACGCTGCTTGCCATCGGCGTCATTCTGGCCGGTCTTGCCGGTTATCAACTCGTGCCGGTCGCGGCCCTGCCGCAGGTCGATTTTCCCACCATCAACGTTTCGGCGCAGTTGAGCGGCGCCTCGCCGCAGACGATGGCGACCTCGGTTTCGACACCGCTGATCAAACAGTTCGAGACCATTCCCGGGATCACCGAAATCAGCGCCTCCAGCTCGCTCGGCAGCACCAGCATCGTGCTGCAGTTCGACCTCAGTCGCAATATCGATGCGGCCGCAGCCGACGTGCAGGCGGCGATCTCGCATGCCACCCGACAACTGCCCGACAATCTGACGACGCCGCCGAGTTATCGCAAGACGAACCCGGCCGATGCGCCCGTCATGCTGCTCTCCGTGCAGAGCAACACCATGCCGCGCAGCAAGCTTGACGACATCGCCGAGAACATCATCTCGCCGTCGCTTTCGACGCTTCCAGGCGTCGCCCAGGTCAGCGTCTACGGTGCGCAGACCTATGCCGTACGCGTCGAGGTCGATCCCAACAAGCTGCTCACCCGCGGCATCGGCATCGACACCGTCAACAAGGCGCTTGCTGCCGCCAACAGCCAGCAACCTGTGGGAACGCTGCAGAACAATTCGCAGAGCATGACCATAACGGCGAACACGCAGCGCACCAGCGCCGAGCAATTCCGTTCGCTGGTCATTGCCAATCCGAACGGCGCGCCGATCCACCTTGGCGATATTGCCGATGTGCAGGACAGCGTCGAGAACCAGTATACCGGCAGCTGGTATGACGGCCAGCGTGGCATCATCCTCGCCATTCAGCGCCAGCCGGATGCCAATACGGTCGATGTCGTCGATGCGATCAACGCCAAGCTGCCGCAGCTTCACGCCGAAATCCCGCCCTCGGTCAACACGGTCGTCATGAACGACGCCGCAAAGCCGATTCGCGATGCCATCTCCGATGTGAAATTCACGCTGCTCCTGACGATCGGCCTCGTCGTTCTCGTCATTTACCTCTTCACCGGCCATGCGACCGCAACGATCATTCCCGGGCTTGCCGTTCCTCTGTCGCTGATCTCGACTTTCGGCATGATGTATGTGCTTGGATACAGTATCGACAACATCTCGCTGCTCGGGCTAACGCTGGCGGTGGGGCTCGTAGTGGATGACGCCATCGTCATGCTCGAGAACATCCTGCGCCATGTCGAGGAAGGCATGCCGGTGCGGGAAGCGGCGATCAAGGGTGCGGGCGAAGTCAGCTACACCATCATTTCCATGTCGGTTTCGCTGATCGCGGTCTTCATCCCGATCCTGCTGATGGGTGGCGTCGTCGGCCGCGTGTTCAACGAATTCGGCATGGTGGTCGCCATCGCGATCATCTCCTCGGCAATCGTCTCGCTGACCGTGACGCCGATGCTCGCCTCGCGCCTGTCCAACCACCAGAGCCGCCCGCCGCTCATCATCCGCATCTTTGATGCCGGCTTCGAACGGACGCTGCGCGGCTACGACAGGGCTGTCGGCTGGTGCCTTCGCCACCGCCCCACGATCCTCGGCGTTTTCCTCGCCTCGGTCGCGCTGACGATCTATTTCTTCATGACGCTGCCGACGAGCTTCTTCCCACAGGAGGATATCGGCCGCCTGACGATCAGCACGCAGGCCCGGCAGGACATTTCCTATTCCGCAATGTCGGCGCTGCAGCAGCAGGCGGCAGCCGTCGTGAAAGCGAACCCGGCAGTCAACCATGTGATGTCGACGATCGGCGGCAACCCCAACAAGCCGCAGAACAATGGCTCGATGTTCGTCGAACTCAAGGACAAGAAACAGCGTGCGCCGCTTGACCAGACGCTGCGCGAACTGCGCACGGCGATCAACAAGATCCCCGGCTTGCAGGCCTTCGTGACGCCGAACCAGAGCCTGCGCTTCGGCGGCCGCCAGACTGCCAGCCAATATCAGCTGGTGGTGCAGGCGCTGAACGTCGACCAGACCAACCTCTGGGCCGGCAAGATCCAGGCGGCGATGCGCAAGGACCGGCTGTTCACCGACGTGACGTCGGACGCCCAGAACAACGCCCTGCAGGCCAATATCGTCATCGATACCGAACGGGCAGCCGCCTACGGGATCGACAACGACACGCTGCGCACGACGCTGCAGGAATCCTTCAGCGGATATTCCGCTGCGGAAATCCAGTCGACCGGCGACAGCTACGACGTCATCGTCGAATACGACACCAGCAAACCCTGGGACGACCAAAAGCTCTCGGAGATCCGTGTCGCCTCGGCCAATGGCAGCCTGGTGCCGCTTTCGAACTTCGCGCATGTCCAACGCACCACAGGCCCGGTTACCATCAACCAGACGGGCCAGCTGGTCTCGACCACCGTTTCCTTCAACCTGCCGGAAGGCGTCTCGCTCAGCGACGCCACGGCAGCGATCGACCAGATCAAAAAGGACATCAGCGTGCCGGCCGACGTGTTCACCTCCTATGGCGGTACGGCGCAGATCTTCGAGCAGTCGCAGGGCAATACGCCCTATCTGATCCTGGCGGCGGTGCTGACCATCTATGTCGTGCTCGGCGTGCTCTATGAAAGCTTCATCCACCCGCTCACCATTCTCTCCGGTTTGCCTGCGGCGGCATTCGGTGCGCTGCTGGCATTGAAGATCATGGGCTTCGACCTGTCGATCATCGCCCTGATCGGCCTCTTGATGCTGATCGGCATCGTCAAGAAGAACGCGATCATGATGATCGACGTGGCGGTGGAGACCATGCGAACGACGGGCGAGAAGGCGACGGCGGCGATCCACGAAGCCTGCGTGCGACGCTTCCGGCCGATCATGATGACGACCTTCTGTGCCCTGCTTGGTGCCCTGCCGATCGCGCTCGGCACCGGCGCAAGCTCGGAGCTGCGTCAACCGCTCGGCATCGCCGTCGTCGGCGGCCTGATCGTCTCGCAGATGCTGACGCTCTTCATCACCCCGGTCATCTTCGTCGAGATGGACCGCTTCGGCAATTTCCTCGGCCGCCTGATCGGCCACAAGAAGGTCGAGGAGCCGGAGCTGCAAGAGGCAAGGGCGATGGCCGCCGAATAACGGCGGACTGTTGAACCTTCGTGGCTGATATGCGTGCGGCATCCTTCTTCTCCCTGGCGGGAGGAGAAGGATGTCTGCGCGACATATGCGCCTTCAATCCTCTTGAATGTGTCACGCCCCTGTGGCATCACCCGCCCTCCTGATTCCGGGGCGTGCTTACGCCCTTTCGCGGAGCGATGCTCCGTCTCCAATGACAATCGGCATGAAGAGGTGCGGGCATGGCTCAGGCGCTGGGTTTCGACTTCGGCACGACGAACACGGTTCTCGCCATGGCGGATGGCGGGGCGACGCGCTCGATGGCGTTCACGAGCACGGAGGGTACGGCCGACAGCATGCGCACGGCGCTTTCCTTCATGAAGGATGCCCAGCTCGGCGCTTCGGCGCTGAAGGTGGAAGCGGGCCATGCGGCGATCCGCCAATTCATCGACAATCCCGGCGAATGTCGGTTCCTGCAGTCGATCAAGACCTTTGCGGCGAGCGCGCTGTTCCAGGGCACGCTGATCTTCGCCAAGCGCCATAATTTCGAGGATCTGATGGAGGTCTTCGTGCGGCGGCTGCGCAACTATGCCGGCGACAATTGGCCTTCCGATGTCAGCCGCATCGTCACCGGTCGGCCGGTGCATTTTGCCGGCGCCAGCCCCGATCCGGCGCTGGCGACCGAGCGCTATAATGAGGCGCTGTCGCGCTTCGGCTTTCCCGAAATCCACTATGTCTACGAGCCGGTCGCCGCCGCCTTCTATTTCGCGCAGAACCTGAAGCGGGATGCCACCGTGCTGGTCGCCGATTTCGGCGGCGGCACGACCGACTATTCGCTGATCCGCTTCGAGACCGTCGCCGGCAAGCTGACGGCAACGCCGATCGGCCATTCCGGCGTCGGTGTCGCTGGCGACCATTTCGACTACCGAATGATCGACAACATCGTCGCGCCGCTGATCGGCAAGGGCAGCCATTTCAAAAGCTTCGACAAGATCCTCGAAGTGCCGTCCAACTACTATTCCAGCTTCGGCCGCTGGAACCAGCTGTCGATTTTCAAGACGACGCGCGAATTCGAGGATCTGAAGAAGCTGGTGCGCACCAGCCTGGAGCCGGAAAAGCTCGAAACCTTCGTCGACCTCATCGACCACGACGAGGGCTACCCGCTTTATCAGGCGGTGTCGGCGACGAAGATGGCGCTCTCGGCATCCGAGGAGGCGCCTTTCGATTTCGCGCCGCTTGGCCGCGGTGGACATCGCAGCATCAAGCGCAGCGACTTCGAAGGCTGGATCGCCGATGATCTCGCTCGAATCGAAGGCGCGCTCGACGACGTACTCGACAAGACCGAGACGAAACCGTCGGAGATCGACAAGGTGTTCTTGACCGGCGGCACCTCCTTCGTGCCGGCGGTGCGTCGCATCTTCACCGAACGCTTCGAGCGCGACCGGATCGAAAGCGGCGGCGAACTGCTGTCGATCGCCCATGGCCTAGCGCTGATCGGCGAACGCGACGACATCGCGCAATGGACAGTGCAATAGAGGCAGACAAGGACGGGCAATCTGCCGCCCGCCCTTTCAATGCCCCTGTCACTCCGTTAAGCTTACCCACATGATCTCCGCCAACGACCTTTCCCCAGCCGAGCTCGCAGCGCTTCTGCATTTCCATGCCGATGCTGGCGTGGATTGGCTGCTGGAGGAAGAGGCGATCGACCGCTTCGCCGAATTCGAGGCAATGAAGGCCGCCCGCCGCCCGGCGGCACAGGCGCAGCAGCAACGTCCCGCCGCTGGGGAGCGCCCTGCCCCAGGTCAGTCACCGGCGCGCCCGAATGCAGCGGCGCGCCCAGCACCTGCCGAACGCGCGGCGTCCGGTCCGCAACCGGCTATCCCGGATGGCGAGGCGGTGCAGCAGGCGCGCTTCGTCGCCGAAACTGCGCGATCGTTAGCCGAACTCAAGACCGCAATCGAAACCTTCAACGGCTGCAACCTCAAACACAGCGCCCGCTCGACCATCTTTGCCAGCGGCGATGCCGAAAGCGGCATCATGGTGATCGGCTCGGCGCCGAGCGCCGAAGACGATCGCGAGGGTTTGCCCTTCTCCGGAAAATCCGGCCAGTTGTTCGACAAGATGCTGGCGGCAATCGGACTGACGCGCTCAGCCATTCTGTTGACGCAGGTCATCCCCTGGCGACCACCTGGCAATCGTGCGCCCTCGGCGGCGGAAATGGACATCTGCCGACCCTTCATCGAGCGGCAGATCGCGCTTGCCGAACCGAAGGCGATCCTGCTGCTCGGCAATTTTTCGGCGCGTTTCTTCTTCGGCGAAAACGATACGATTCATGGCCTACGCGGCCGTTGGAAGGAGATTGCGGCTGCGGACTGTGTCATTCCTGCCATAGCCAGCCTGCATCCGCAGGATCTGTTAACCGCACCTGTAAACAAGCGGCTGGCCTGGAACGACCTGCTCGCCTTTCAAGCGAAGCTTAAGTCCCTCTCTTTGCTTAGAAATTAGCCAAGGTTGAATATTTTGTGAATCAATCCATGCGTTTTTCGCATGGCTGCATCCCGTCGTGACGCATTGCGGAATCTATGCTGCATCGCAATATCAGCTGTGTCTTGGGAGGAATCACAGGAACCAAGGCCATGAACAAGCGTTTTCGTACTATCCATTGCGGGTTTGAAACCCTTCGCCTCGCCGGCGATCAAGTTCGTTCGACTCAGGGCTACAGTCGTTTCGGCTTTGCCACGAACGAACAGATGATTGCCCGGGGCACCGGCATCAACAGCCGTACGGCGCGCCCGAACGCCATTTTTTCGGACTTCCAGCAATATTAAGCGGCAGGCACACTTCGCCTGCCCTTTCGTTTCACGAGTACCCAACATGTCGACGATCCTGATATCGCTTCTGCGCAACATCGAAACCTTCGAACATATCCGCGTCGCGGTCTGCGCCGCGCGGGAATATGAGCGCGAGCTTTCGGTCAAGCCAGTCGATGTCGCCACGTGCAATGGCGCAGGTACAGCGGCGATCGTTCTCTGATCAAACGGCCATTTCCTCGATCCGGGCTTTCGCCCATTCGAAGGCTTCGTCGACATAGGCGAACTTGACCGCCTGCCAGGCGCAATATTCCTCGACGAAATCCCGCGATATCCATAGGTGCGCCTTGCGCGGCTCGTCATACCAGCCGACGCAGCCGCGTTGCGCCGCTTTTGCCAGCAGCCGCTGCAGATGGGTGCGCGACATCATGAAATCGGCCGCAAGCGTGCGGGTTTCGACACGGCCGACGGACAGCCGCCCCGGCTCGCTACTTTCCATATCCATCCGGCCTATGAAGTTGTCGACGACGAGGCCGCCGGCCTCCGTCCAGAGGAACAACGCCACCTGATCCGGCGGTTCGCGCCAGGCGGCATCTTCGAGGCAATGGCGGGCAATACGGGGCTGAATGAGCCGCATCAGTGATGGATTTGCCTGGAAAAAGGCTGCCCTTTCACCGCCGTCGAGCAGGTCGAGCGCGCCGAGATTAGAGTGAATCCAGGCAAACATCCCCTGATGGCTGACGTCGGCCGGTTCGAAATGACGTGGCCGCCGCCGCTCGTCGCCGGGCGTGTGGGTGATGAAGCGGTAGGTATAGAGTTCTTCGATAAAGGCGAGCACGGTGTTGCGGCTCGCCACCTTGTGCGCGGTGATGCGCCCGGTCAGCCGCACGGCGGTGAATCCCGACGTCGGGTCGCGCGGATCATATTCCAGGTGGAGAGCATAGGCAGTCTGGGTCAGAAGCCAGCGTTGATGCGAGGCAAGCAGTCGCGCCAGCCGCGGACCGGCGTCGAACATGCCGCGCATCTGCCCAGCCAAAAAGCGAATGCTCATCAGAAAGGAAGAGTTCCCCACCAATTGCTCCGCTGTGAATGCCATTATGCTTTTCTCCACCTCCGCTCGCCGGCCAGCGTTCGGAGCAACGACACCCAGAGCTCCTCCGGCATCAGCGGCCATTCAGACATGCACAGCTTGGAATAAATGATACTCTCTCATGTTCAACAACCATATTCCCCAGTTCCGCGATATCCCAAGAATTCACCATTCTTTTCACTCTCTGAGCGCAAGTTTCAAAGCGCCGCAATCTCTGCGTTAAAACCTTGATAAATATGCGCTTGCAGGCGTCAGGCTTGCGGCGTCGTGGCCTTGCGCGCCTCTCTCTGTTCGATGCCCAGCTGATGCTCGCGATAGATGATGAAGATGCCGGCGGCGATGACGATGACGGTGCCGATCAGCATGGAAACGCTCGGCACATCGCCGAAGACGAGGTAGGCGACGATGCCGCCGAGCAGGATCGAGGTATATTCGAACGGCGCGATGGTGGAGACGTCGGCATGGCGGTAACTTTCCGTCAGCAGGATCTGCGCGACGCCGCCGCAAAAGCCGGCGGCGATCAGATAGAGCGCCGTTGGCCATGCCAGGATGAGCCAGCCAAAAGGAAGAGAAGCCAGCGAGAAGACCGAGGCGGTGATCGAGAAATAGAGCACGATCGTCGCCGTCTTCTCTTCCTCGACGAGGCGGCGCACCTGGATCATCGCCACGCCGCCGAGAACGGCCGAGAACAACACGCAGAGCGCGCCGACGGCCTGGTCTGCTTCCATGCCGCCATCGCGAAACAGCGTGAGTTTCGGCCAGGAAACGATGGCGACGCCGACGATGCCGACCAGGACGGCGCTCCAGCGATAGACGCGCACGGTCTCGCCGAGAAAAACGGCGGCGAAGATGACGGCGACGAGCGGCAACGCGTATCCGAGTGCGATCGCCTCCGGCAGCGGCAGATGCAGGAGGCCGTAGAAACCGAAAGCCATCGACAAGATGCCGATCGTGCCGCGCTTCAGGTGGCCGATTGGATTGGCCGTGTAGAAGGCGGCGCGCAGCTGCCTGTTATAGGCGAGATAGGCCATGATCGGGAAGAGCGCGAAGAACGACCTGCAGAAGGTGACCTGACCCGGCGGGATGTCTGAGCCCGCCAGCTTGATGAAGGTCTGCATGGCCAGGAAGACCACGACCGACGAGACTTTCAGCGCAATGCCTCTCATCGGGTTTCTGAGAACCGAGTGCATGATCCTGGCTCTTGATACTGACTTAACCGGAACGGGGAGACGCGTTCGACTCGGGAACGCAGCGGGTGACGTCATCCATCGTAGCGAAAGAAAAATCCGATTGGCGAAAAAACCGCAAGCAACATCAGAGAATCGCCGAATCGCCTCGGCGGCAGGCTCAACCGTGCTGCTTATGCGCCACGGCTGTGAAATTTCCCTTTTTGAGCCATTCACCCCGAAAATGTTCGTCTCGCGGCGCTCGGCGTTAACCAATTGAAAACCATAGGCAAGCATCGTTTTTATCGCTGATCTCGAAATTTTCTTCACCACACGAACAATTGCCCGCTCCTTCCAGGATCCCATTTGATGAAGCCGCTTAGCGCCGAAACCATTGCGCAGTCGCAGAATGCGACACCGCGCTCCATGCGCGTCGTCACCGACGGCATCAGCACCGACCTCGAGCGCTTCAGCGCCGACAACACCCATATCGTCAAGCAGATCAAGCTGCTGGCGATCAATGCACTGATCGAAGCGGCCAGAGCCGGCGAGACCGGAAAGGGCTTTGCGGTCGTTGCCAACGAGGTGCAGCGGCTGGCGCAGATCGCGACCGACATCACCGGCAGGTTCGAGAGCAATGTGCTCGGCCGCATCGGCCTCAGCCGCGCCATGGCCGATTCGCTGGTCGAGGAGATGGAGGGCGTTCGCCTTACCGATCTGGCACAGACGCTGGTACAGCTCATCGTCCGCAATCTTTTCGAGCGTACGGCGGATGTGCGCTGGTGGGCGACGGATCCGGCGCTCTGGCAGGCGCTGCAGAACCCGGCCCGCGAAACCGTCGCCTTTGCGGCGGAGCGTCTCGGCGCCATCAACCGCTTCTACACCGTCTATCTCGATCTCGTCATGACCGATCTCTCGGGCAAGGTGATCGCTTCCGCCAATCCCAAGTTCCAGCGCAAGATCGCAGGCACGAGCCTTGCCGGCGATCCGTGGTTCCGCGCGGCGTCGACCTGCTCCTCCGGCGACGCTTATATCGTCGATGACGTCAAAGCGAGCCCCCTCCACGACGCCAGGCATGCGCTCGTCTATGCCACAGGCATCCGCGAAGAGGGCAAGCTCGACGGTCGGCTGGTCGGCACGCTCGGCGTCTATTTCGACTGGCAGAACCAGGGCCAGGCGATCGTCGAGAAAGAGGCCAACCTGCCGCCGCAGCTGGCGGAAAGAACGACGGTCATGCTGCTCGACGGCAAAAGCCGGGTCATCGCCACCACCAATCCCGCCTTGCTCTTTTCCCATTTCGCGCTCGCCAATCCGTCCGGTCAGGCGAAAGGCAGCTACTACGACAATAACGGCTCGATCGTCGCCTTCGCGCGCACCCTCGGCTACGAGGATTACGACGGGCTCGGCTGGTACGGTGTCGTCGTGCAGCAGACGGAAAATGACGCGACGATCAAGGCTGCGCTCAATCTGAAGTAGAGATCTTCTCCCCTCAGCTGCGTTCATTCGTTTCCAATAAGATATTTTGCCCGCTAACTTGGTGTTCGCGGGCAATTTGCTTTAACTTTAGTTCAGACTTTAATGTAATCATTCCCCGCAAAATTTATGGCAGAGTGCGCCCGCCTCTGTATTCCGCGGTTGTCAAATAACGGTCTTCAGGAAACACCATGCGAACAGATACCGGCCAGGTCATTCATCTGGCAGATTACCGTCCCACCGACTTCGTGCTGGAACGTGTGGACCTGACCTTCGAACTCGACCCGACGGAGACAAAGGTCGAGGCGCGTCTGATCTTTCATCGTCGCCCGGGCGCCGATCCGGCAGCGCCGATCGTTCTCGACGGCGACGAACTGACGCTGTCGGGGCTGCTGCTCGACCAGGTGGAGCTGGACCCTTCGCGTTACGACGCAGCACCGGAAAACCTGACGGTGCGCGATCTGCCGGAGAGTGCGCCGTTCGAACTGACGATCACCACCGTCATCAACCCTGAGGCCAACACCAAGCTGATGGGTCTTTACCGCACCGGCGGCATCTACTGCACGCAGTGCGAGGCGGAGGGTTTCCGCCGCATCACCTATTTCCCCGACCGGCCCGACGTGCTTGCGCCGTTCACGGTCAACATCATCGCCGACAAGGACGCCAACCCGCTGCTTTTGTCGAACGGCAACTTCCTCGGCGGCGCCGGCTACGGCCCCGGCAAACATTTCGCCGCCTGGTTCGATCCGCATCCGAAGCCGAGCTATCTCTTTGCGCTCGTCGCCGGCGATCTCGGCGTCGTCGAAGACACGTTCACAACCATGTCCGGCCGCGAAGTCGTGCTGAAGATCTATGTCGAGCACGGCAAGGAGCCGCGCGCAGCCTATGCCATGGACGCGCTGAAACGCTCGATGAAGTGGGACGAAGAGAGGTTCGGCCGCGAATACGATCTCGACATCTTCATGATCGTCGCCGTCTCCGACTTCAACATGGGCGCGATGGAGAACAAGGGCCTCAACGTCTTCAACGACAAATACGTCCTTGCCGATCCAGAGATCGCCACCGATGCCGACTATGCCAATATCGAGACAATCATCGCGCATGAATATTTCCACAACTGGACCGGCAACCGCATCACCTGCCGGGACTGGTTCCAGCTGTGCCTCAAGGAGGGCCTGACGGTCTATCGCGACCACGAATTCTCTTCCGACCAACGCTCGCGCGCCGTCAAGCGCATCGCCGAAGTGCGCCACCTGAAATCGGAGCAGTTCCCGGAAGATGGCGGCCCGCTCGCCCACCCGGTGCGGCCGACGACATATCGCGAGATCAACAATTTCTACACGACGACCGTCTACGAAAAGGGCAGCGAAGTCACGCGCATGATCGCGACGCTGCTCGGCAAGGACGGCTTCAAGAAAGGCATGGACCTCTATTTCGACCGCCATGACGGTGAGGCCGTGACGATCGAGGATTTCGTCAAATGCTTCGAGGATGCAAGCGGACGCGACCTCACGCAATTTTCGCTCTGGTACCATCAGGCCGGCACGCCGCTCGTCACCGCATCGGGCAGCTATGATGCGGCGGCCGCGAGCTTCACCCTGTCGCTCGAACAGATGATCCCGGCAACGCCCGGCCAGGCGAGCAAGGAGCCGATGCATATTCCGCTCAGCCTCGCGCTGTTTGGCGAAAACGGCGGCAAGATCGAGCCGACCTCGGTCGACGGCGCGGAATATGCCGGCGAGGTGCTGCATCTCACCGGCCGCACGCAGACGGCCGTGTTCCATGGCATTGGCTCGCGGCCGGTCGTTTCGATCAACCGCAGCTTCTCGGCGCCGATCAACCTGCATTTCGATCAGAGCCCGGCCGATCTTGCCCATCTCGCCCGCCATGAGACCGATCATTTCGCCCGCTGGCAGGCGCTAACCGATCTGGCGCTGCCGAACCTGCTGAAAGCGGCACGCGACGCCCGCGAGGGCAAGCCAGTCGCCTGCGAGGCGACCTTCGTCGAGACGCTGATTGCCGCCGCCGCCGACGAGAGCCTCGAGCCTGCCTTCCGTGCCCAGGCGCTGGCTCTGCCGAGCGAATCCGATATCGCCCGGGAACTTGGCGGCAACAACGATCCCGATGCCATCCATGCCGGCCGGCAGGCGGTCCTGAAACAGATCGCCGATGCCGGAAAGGATGTCTTTGCCGGCCTCTACGCAGCGATGACGACATCAGGCGATTTCAACCCGGATGCGAAGAGCGCCGGCCTGCGGGCGCTGCGCAATAGCGCCCTCACCTACCTCTCGCATGCCGAACAGACGCCGGCGCGCGCCAAGGCTGCCTTCGATGCGGCCAACAACATGACCGATCTCAGCCATGCGCTGATGATCCTCGCCCATCGCTTCCCCGACAGCGCGGAGACGAGCGAGGCGCTCGCCACCTTCCGTGACCGCTTCGCGGAAAACGCGCTCGTCATCGACAAATGGTTCGCGATCCAGGCCGGCATTCCGGGCGCAGAAACCCTGGGACGGGTCCGCGCCCTGATGGACGATCCACTCTTCAAGCGCACCAATCCGAACCGGATGCGATCGCTGGTCGGCACCTTCGCCTTTGCCAACCCGACCGGATTCGGCCGCGCCGACGGCGAAGGCTATCGTTTCCTCGCGGATCAGATTCTCGATATCGACGGGCGCAATCCGCAGCTTGCCGCCCGCATTCTCACCTCGATGCGCTCCTGGCGGTCGCTCGAACCCGTGCGAGCCGATCACGCCCGCTCGGCGCTGATCGAGATCGAGCGAGCCGCCGATCTTTCGACCGACGTGCGCGATATCGTCGAGCGCACGCTTAAAGGGTAATTTGCTTCGACCGGCCATCACGAGAAATTCGGCGGCCGGTCGCCCAGCATCTCGAATCACCTGGAAAAGCCCGAAATTATAAATAGTTAACGGATTTTTACCTTTGCCTCTGGACAAGGCGAATCACCCATGATTCTCTAGGTCAGGTTCGAGCGAGCGGCGCGCGAATCACATGAGGGACAAGGCGAAGAGATGATGGACGTGCGGCGGGCAACCGTGGCCGGAGGACGGCTGCGTGTCGATTTTGACGGGCTCAACGCCTGGCGCGACAGCCTTTCCGGCCATGCGACATCGGAACCACTTCTGCGTTATCTGCCGAAGGCCGAGCTCGTCTTGAAGCGGGCCATTCCGGCGCTGATCGTCGCCTTCCTCTCCGTCGTCGCCGCCTCGCATTTCTTCGGCATGATGAGCGAATACGGCCGTCTGGAGGCCTCGGCGCGCCATGCCACCGCACTTTCGGCGGCGACCGCCTCTGCGGTGTTTGCCGATGCGTCCGACATCTTCGACAGCGGCGATATCACCGAGGCGCAGGCCCGCCTCGCCAAATACCTGCCGCAGGACCGGCTGGACAGCGGCGCTTTCGTGCTGCTCGTGCAGGCAAGCGGCAAGGTGTTCGCGGCGACCACCGCCGGGCTTTCGCATGTGGGCAGCAATGTCGGCGACTTCTTCCCTGAAGTCTCGGCGATCCGCCGCTTCGGCGATCGCGCCGGCGTCATCGAAACGACGATCGGCGGCGTGCCGCATTATGCCGAGATCACGCTGATGGGAAATGCCGGCGGTTATATCGTCGCCGCCACCTCGCTCGACGAGATCGGCCGGCTCTGGCGCGAGGAACTGGCGCTCAACGTCACGCTGTTTGCCGGCATCTCCTCGATCCTGCTCGTCATCCTCTATGCCTATTACACGCAGGTGAAGCGTGCCCGCGACGCCGACGACATCTTCCTGGAATCGAACCTGCGCGTCGAGACGGCGCTGTCGCGCGGCCGCTGCGGCCTCTGGGACTTCGATTTCGAGAACCGCGAATTCTTCTGGTCGCGCTCAATGTACGACATGCTCGGCCTGCCGGGTTCCGACAAGACGATGGGTTTCGGCGAAGCCGCTCGGCTGATGCATCCCGATGACGGCGGGCTCTACGAGATCGCGCGCGCCATCGGCAAGGGCGCTTCCGGCCAGGTCGATCAGATCTTCCGCATGCGCCATGCCGGCGGCCACTATGTCTGGATGCGGGCGCGTGCCCAGGTGATCCGCAGCAATTCCGGCCGTATGCACCTGATCGGCATCGCCATGGACGTGACCGAACAGCATCGGCTCGCCCAGCGTTACGCCGAAGCCGACCAACGCTTGGCCGACGCCATCGAATGCACGTCGGAAGCCTTCGTGCTCTGGGACAAGAACGATCGGCTGGTCATGTGCAACACGCATTTCCAGCAGGCCTATGGCCTGCCGGACAGCGTACTCGTGCCCGGCACCGAGCGCTCGACCGTCAATGCCGCCGCCGCCCGGCCTGTCATCGAGCGGCGGATTTCCGATGCCGACGGCTCCGGCTATTCGCGCACGACGGAAGTGCAGCTTGCCGACGAACGCTGGCTGCAGATCAATGAGCGGCGCACCCGCGACGGCGGCAGGGTCTCGGTCGGAACCGACATCACGCTGATGAAGCGCCATCAGGAGCGGTTGCGCGAATCCGAGCGCCGGCTGATGGCGACGATCGGCGATCTTTCCGCCTCGCGCCAGACGCTGGAGATCCAGAAATCCGAACTTTCGACGGCCAACGCCAACTACCAGGCGGAGAAGGAACGCGCCGAGGCCGCCAACAAGGCGAAATCGGAATTCCTCGCCAATATGTCGCACGAGCTGCGCACGCCGCTCAACGCTATCCTCGGCTTCTCGGAAATCTTGCAGAACCAGATGTTCGGGCCGCTCGGCTCGCTGAAATACGACGAATATGCCCGCGATATCCATGACAGCGGCAAACATCTGCTCAACGTCATCAACGACATTCTCGACATGTCGAAGATCGAAGCCGGCCATGTCAGGCTGCATTGCGAGCGCATCGATCTTGTGCCGCTGATCGAGGAAAGCCTGCGCTTCACCGCCATGCCCGCAGCTGAAAAGAACATCGTCATCGAACAGCGCATCTGCTCCGGCCTGACGCTGATGGCCGACCGCCGGGCAATGAAACAGGTGCTGCTCAACCTGCTCTCCAATGCGGTGAAGTTCACCGACAATGGCGGACGCATTGCGTTGCGTACACGCCGCGTCGACGGCGCCGTCTTCGTCACCATTGCCGATACCGGCATCGGCATTCCACGCTCGGCGCTGTCGAAGATCGGCCAGCCCTTCGAGCAGGTGCAGAGCCAATATGCCAAGAGCAAGGGCGGCTCCGGCCTCGGGCTCGCCATCTCGCGCTCCCTGACCTCGCTGCATGGCGGCCGCATGAAGATCCGCTCACGCGAAGCGGTCGGCACCGTGATCTCGCTGCGCATTCCGGATGATATCTAGAGCCGACCTCATTTAGCCGGCCGATGCGGCGGTGAAAACCGCCAGCTGAGCGGCGAAAGCACGCTTATATGCCGGCCGCGCTTCGGCCCGGGCGACATAGGCGGAGAGGTTCGAATATTCCTCCAGTATGGCAGATCCCTTCAACCTGAGCAGCACCGACACCATCAGCAGGTCGCCGGCGCTGAACGCACCATCGAGCCAGTCGGCATCGCCAAGACGGCGGGAGAGGTCGATCAGCCGCTTCCGGATGCTGTCCTCAAGGGCGGAAAGGCGATGCTCGTACCAAGGCTTGTCGCGCTCGAGGATCATGACGAGAGCGCGGTCGAAGATCGGTGGTTCCACCGTGTTGAGCGCGGCAAACATCCATGTGAGCGCGCGTGCCCGGGCATTCGCGTCGTCCGGCAGCAGGCCCGCATGGCGCTCGCCGATATGGAAGACGATGGCGCCGGACTCGAATAAAGCGAGATCGCCTTCTTCATAGGTCGGGATCTGCCCGAAAGGCTGAAGTGCCAGATGCGCGGGTTCTCTCATCGTCTTGAACGAAACAAGACGAACGTCGTAAGGTTGATCCACTTCTTCGAGCGCCCAGCGAATGCGCATGTCGCGCGCCAAACCCCTGCCGCGATCGGGCGACCGTTCAAAGGCGGTAATGGTAATCGTCATTGTCGTTCTCCCTAGCTTGCCTGTCCTGAAGACGACTGGCCGAAGGCGAATCCGACAGGCCATGCTCGAGATAATCCTCGCAGTCGCTGGAATTGCTAGGCCTTCACGACATTCAGGAATATTTTCCGAACTGCTCTCGAAAGCCGCTTCACCTCCGCTTCCAGCGTCTTGATGTCAGGGCAGTCGCCGGCGCGGCAGACGAGTTCGACGAGGCCCGCCGGCGCCTCCTGCGGATCGAACAGGCCGTCGATGGAGAGGCGGATCAGTTGCGAAAGGCCGGTATAAAGCGCGAAAGCCTCGAGGCATATGTCGAGATCGACTGTTGCCATCAGCCGGTCGCCCAGCAGTTTCAGGGCCTCGCCTGTACTCATCCCATTGACGGCAATGCCGACGCCCCTGGTCGGCGCGATCAGCGCGAGATATTGGGCGATGAATTCGAGATCGATGACGCCGCCGGGAATGAGCTTCAGGTCCCACGGGCCGGAGGGCGGCTTTTCCTTGTCGATCAGTTCGCGCATCTCGGCGACATCATGCGCCACCTTGGCAATATCGCGATCGGCCGACAGCACCTCGCGGACGATATGTTCCGCCTCGGCGATCAGGCTCTCATTACCGCAAATCAGCCGGGCGCGGCTGAGCGCCATATGCTCCCAGGTCCATGCCTCTTCGCGCTGATATTTGCCGAAGGCATTGATGCGGGTGGCGACCGGCCCTTTGTTGCCGGATGGGCGCAGCCGCATGTCGACCTCGTAGAGCACGCCTTCGGCGGTCGGCGCCGACAAGGCGGCCATCAGCCTCTGGGTGATGCGGGTGAAGTAACGCGTCGCATCGAGCGGCTTCGGCCCATCGGATTCCGAGGCCGCATCGTCATAATCATAGAGCAGGATCAGATCGATGTCGGAACCGGCCGTCAGCTCGAAGCTGCCGAGCTTGCCCATGCCGGCGACCGCGATACGCCCGCCGGGATAGTCGCCGTGCGCGGCCCGCATCTCGCCGACCACGGCATCGAGTGCCGCCGCAATGATGAGGTCGGCGAGATGGGTGAAGGCGCGTGCCGCCATCACGCCGTTGATCACGCCTGTGAGCAGGCGGATGCCGATCAGGAAGCGCTGCTCGGCGGCGAAGATGCGCAGCCGGTCGAGCACCTCTTCGTAGTGGCGGGCCTGGGCAAGCGAGCCCTTCAGCCGCTCGCCGAGATAATCGCGCGTCGGCAGCTCGGCCATCAGGCCGGGATCGAGCATGCCGTCGAAGACATGCGGCTTGGCGGCGATCACCTCGGCAAGCCGGGGTGCCGAGGACATGATGTTGACGATCAGCGACAGCAGCGCCGGGTTGCTGCCGAGCAGCGAGAACAGCTGGATGCCGGAGGGAAGGCCCGAGATGAAGCTGTCGAAGCGCAACAGCGCCTCGTCGGCGCGTTTGCTTTCGCCGAAGACCCGCAGGAGCTGCGGCGCCAGCTCCGTCAGCCTTTCACGCGCCTCGACCGATTGCGTCGCCCGGTAGCGGCCGTAGTGCCAGGTGCGGATGATGCGGGAAATATCCGACGGTCTGGTAAAACCGAGTTTCTTTAGCGTCTCCAGCGTGTCCGGGTCGTCGCCCTGGCCCGTGAAGACGAGATTTCCGGTGTCTGTGGAAAGCCTGCTCTCCTGCTCGAAAAGATGGGCATAACGCCGCTCGACCGTCTTCAGCACGCCGACCAGCCGTTCGGAGAAGCTCGGCGTGTCGGAAAAGCCCATCATGAAGGCGATGCGCTTCAGGTCGGCATCCGTCTCAGGCAGCAGGTGGGTCTGCTCGTCGCGCACCATCTGAATGCGATGCTCGACATCGCGCAGGAACCAGTAGGCCTCCGTCAGTTCGTCACGGGTCTCCGCATCGATCCATTTCGCCTTGGTGAGTTCACCGAGCGTTTCCTCGGTCGCCCGGCCGCGCAAGGCCGGCATGCGGCCGCCGGCGATCAGCTGCTGCGTCTGGACGAAGAATTCGATCTCGCGAATGCCGCCACGGCCGAGCTTGACGTTATGGCCTTTGACCGCAATGGCACCGTGGCCCTTATGCGCATGGATCTGCCGCTTGATCGAATGGATATCGGCAATCGCCGCGTAGTCGAGATATTTGCGGAAGACGAAAGGGGCGAGCCCGCGCAGGAAATCTCCGCCCGCGGTCAAGTCGCCGGCAACGGCGCGCGCCTTGATGAAGGCCGCCCGTTCCCAGTTCTGGCCCCTGCCCTCATAATAGATCATCGCCGCATCGACCGGGATCGCCAGCGGCGTCGAGCCGGGATCGGGGCGCAATCTGAGATCGGTGCGGAAAACGTAGCCGTCCGCTGTCCGCTCCTGCAGGATGCGCACCAGCCGCCGCATCATCCTGGGGAAGATCTCGATCGCGTCATCGGGGTCAGGCACGATGCCAGCCTGTTCGTCGAACACGACGACGAGATCGATATCGGAGGAATAGTTGAGTTCGGATGCGCCGAGTTTGCCCATGCCGAGCACGATCAGCCCGGAGCCATCGCTCGGCGCCGCCACATCCCGCAGCCGCAGCTTTCCACCCTCATGCGCCGAAAGCAGCAAATGGTCGATCGCGGCGGCAACCGAAGCTTCGGCCAGCTCGCTCAGCCAGGCCGTCGTCGCCCGCCCGTCGAAAATGCGCGCGAGATCGGCGAGAGCGACCAGGAAGGCCACCTTGCGCTTGATGATACGCAGCCTGCTCATCACCACGGATTCCGAAGGCGCCGCCCCCTCGCCGTCCCGTTGCCAGCAGCGCCGCGCCTCGGCAACCAGCGCCTCGATCTGCGGCTCCAACGGTTGGGTGATGGCACCAGCGAGGATGACGGGATCGAGATTGACGATTTCGCGCAGATAAGGCGACAGCGTCAGCACGGCCGCGATGAAATCGCGAAGCGGCCCTTCCGTCTTCAGCATCGCAGCCACCGACGGCTCGTGTCCGCCGGCCTCCTGAAGGTCGGCCAGCGCCAGCTTCAGCTCCGTCTGGTTCAGCGGACGCAGCAGCCCTTCAGCGACATCCTTCAGACCATGCGTCGATTTCGTCAGCATGCGCTCTCCTGCTTTAGCACCTAAAGCGCATCGCGATCTTTCAGATTCGCTCCTTGCGCTTTAAGCCTTTGTTTTACGCATGCCGTTATCGCAAAACCGCTGCACAGTTTTGCGCGACATGCTCGAGGGAAACGACCACGCAGAATCGCGGGAACGCCTCCTTCGATCAGCATTAAACTAGGGTCTTGGTGGAAAACCGCCAATACGCGATTCAGCCGATCATCGGTCTCGGCAATCAGGCAGCCTTGGCGGGGAAGATCATGCTGACGGTCAATCCGCGCTTTTCGGGTTTGTCGGGATCGGTGTCGGAGAGTTCCAACCGGCCGTTGTGCAACTCCATCACCGCTTCCACCAGCGAAAGCCCGAGCCCCGTTCCCGGCTTCGACCGGCTTTCATCGAGGCGGACGAAGCGCTTCACCACGTCGTCGCGCCTGTCGGCCGGAACGCCGGGCCCATGGTCGGCGACCGAGAGGCAGATGCCATCCGGGCGGCGGGAAAGCTTCAGCGACACCTTGCCCGCCCCTTCGGTATCGGAGGAATATTTGATGGCATTGTCGAGCAGGTTGAAGATTGCCTGGCCGATCAGCTCGCGATTGCCCTGCACCTCGACATCGGGCTCGATGCTGAAGCTCAGGCCGAGCCCTGCCTCCTCCGCCGCCGGCTCGTAAAGCTCGGCGCTATCGGAGACGATGGCCGAAAGCTCCACCGGCGACATCTCGGCTGCGACCGATCCGGCCTCGACGCGGGAGATCATCAACAGGGCGTTGAAGGTGCGGATCAGCTGGTCCGATTCGGAAATGATCCCTTCGAGCGCGGTGCGCCGCGTCTCGCCATCGGCGATATCGAGCGCATCGGCCGCCTTGTTGCGCAGCCGCGTCAGCGGCGTTTTGAGATCGTGGGCGATGTTGTCGGAGACCTGACGCAGGCCCTCGTTCAGCTTCTCGATGCGCTCCAGCATGGTATTCAAAGACATCGACAACCGGTCGAATTCATCGCCGGATCCGCCCACCGGCAGGCGCTGTGACAGGTCGCCGGCCATGATCTTCTTGCTCGCATCCGACATGCGGTCGATGCGTTTCAGCGCGTTGCGGCCGATGGCGAACCAGATGATGACGGCGCCGAGCCCCATGATCGCCAGGGCCACCATCAGCGCCTGGCGCACCAGCAGACGGAAACGCTCGGGATCGCCGAGGTCACGGCCGATCAGGATTCTGAGACCATTGTCGAGCACGAAGATATTGGCAATCGCCCTGTGGCGGCGCTCGACGCCGCTGTCGGTATAACGCTGGTAGCCGAAGGGCGCGGAGGTCCAGCCGATCTCCTCGAAGACACCCGGCTGCACCGAGGCGACGTTGCCGGCGAGAATATCGCCCGAGGGACCGGCGATGATGTAGAGGTTGGCGCCCGGCTGGCGGGCACGTCGCTCCATCGTGCGCAGCAGAAGGTTCATGCCGCCGGTGTCAAAGGCGCGCTGCACCTGCTCCACCTCCTGCCTGACGGCGTCGCGGATCTGGCCTGTCAGCAGCCGCTCCGACATCGCCGTCACATAGAAGACGAGCGTCGCGGCGCAGATGGCGAAAAGCAGGATGTAGAGTGCCGAAAGGCGGACTGCGGTGGACTTGAAGAGAACCTTGAAACGGCTCATCCCTCGTCCTTGATCATGTACCCCGCGCCGCGAATGGTCTTCAGGAGCGGCTGGCTGTAGTCCTTCTCGATCTTCGAGCGCAGACGCGAGACATGGACGTCGATGACGTTGGTCTGCGGGTCGAAGTGATAGTCCCAGACATTTTCGAGCAGCATGGTGCGGGTCACCACCTGACCGGCATTCTTCATCAGATATTCCAGCAGGCGGAATTCGCGCGGCTGCAGCGGGATCTCCTTGCCGCCGCGGCGCACCTCGTGGGAGAGCCGGTCGAGTTCGAGATCGCCGACGCGATAGACGACGTCCTGATCCGGCGTGCCCTTGCGGCGGCCGAGCACTTCGACGCGCGCCAGCAACTCGCTGAAGGCATAGGGCTTCGGCAGGTAGTCGTCGCCGCCGGCACGAAGACCGGTCACGCGGTCATCGACCTGGCCGAGCGCGGAGAGGATGAGGACCGGCGTATGGATCGCCTTGCGGCGCAACTCGCTGATGACGGAAAGCCCGTCGCGGCGCGGCAGCATGCGGTCGATGACGATGACGTCGTAGGTATTTTCCGACCCCATGAACAGGCCGCTCTCACCGTCGCTGGCGTGATCGGCGACGATGCCCGCCTCGCGAAAGGCTTTCGTGAGGTAGACCGCGGCTTCGAGATCATCTTCGATGATGAGAATCTTCATGCGGCCGACATTACCCACCGGCTGAGTTTCGGCAAGGCTCAAAGCATCTTCCTGCGGGGCGGCGCTCATCGCGATCATCCTTCAAAGGTCAGAAGAATCGAGCCGCGCGGACCCTCGTCCGCACGGCTCCTGTTTTCTTGAGAATCAGCCCTGGCCGTTGATCGGAAGCGCCACGAAGCGGCTCCCCTCACTGGACTGGATCTGGAATAGCGCGCGGGTGCGGCCGTCCTTCTTGGCCTGGTTCAGAACCTTGACGACCTCGTCGGGGCTGGAGACCTCCTGGTTGTTGACCGAAGTGATCTTTTCGCCTTCCTTGATGCCCTTGTCGGCGGCGTCGGAGTCCGGATCGATGGCGGTGATCGCCAGGCCCTTGCCGTCATCGGAAGGACCGACCGTCAGGCCGAGATCGGCAAGCGCCTTCTCGGAAGCCGGTGCCTCAGGCTGCTGCGGCTGGCTGTTGTCATCGGCGGACGCATCCTTCTGGTCGACCGGCAGCGTGCCGAGTTCGACGGTGAGAGGCTGGGCCTTGCCGGCGCGCCAGACCGAAAGCTCGACCTTGCTGCCCGGCTGCATCGCGCCGATGCGGCGGCTGAGGTCACGAGCATCCTTGATCGTCTCACCGTTCAGCGCGGTGACGACGTCGCCGGCCTTCATGCCGGCCTTGTCACCCGGTGAACCGGCCTGCGGGGCAACGACCAGGGCGCCGCTCGGCTCGGAAAGGCCGATGGATTCGGCGATGTCCTTGGTTACCGGCTGGATCTGGACACCCAGCCAGCCGCGCGAGACCTGGCCGTCCTTCATCAGATCTGCGACGACGTCCTTGGCGGTCGAGGCGGGAATGGCGAAGGCGATGCCGACGCTGCCGCCCGACGGCGAGAAGATCGCGGTGTTGATGCCGACGACTTCGCCGCTGAGGTTGAAGGTCGGACCGCCGGAGTTGCCGCGGTTCACGGCGGCATCTACCTGCAGATAATCGTCATAAGGACCGGAACCGATATCGCGGCCGCGAGCCGAGACGATGCCGGCCGTGACCGTGCCGCCGAGGCCGAAGGGATTGCCGACGGCAACGACCCAGTCGCCGACGCGCACATTGTTGTCGTCGGCCCAGTTGACGTAGGTGAACTTCTTGCCCTTGCCGTCGACCTTCAGCACGGCGAGATCGGTGCGCGGATCCTTGCCGATCAGCTTGGCATCGAGTTCGGTACCGTCTTTCATGACGGCGACGAAAGCCTGACCATCGGAAACGACGTGATTGTTGGTGACGATGTAGCCGTCCTCAGAGATGAAGAAGCCGGAGCCCTGGGCGACGGGGCGGAGGCGACCCTTGCCGCCCGGACCATTCGGGCCACCATTCGGTCCGTTCTGGCCGAAGCGCCGCTGATGGCCCTGCTGATCATTCGGATCCTGGCCGAACTGCTTGAAGAACCGCTTCAGGGGATGATCGTCGGGAAGGTCGTCGAAGCCGCGGCCGTTGAAATCGAAGGAGAAGCCGTCATTGTTGTTGTCGGAGACGGGATTGACGCGATTTTCGACCCGGACGGAAACGACAGCCGGTGAAACGGCGTCGACGACATTGGCAAAGCTCGGAACGGCGGGCGCCTGAACCTTGACAGCTTCAGCATAAGACCGGGTGATTTCGAGCGGAACGCCGGTTGCGAGCACAGCGGCTGCGATACCGGCAACGGTAGAAGCCTTGAGCACAGTGGCGAGGGACGGACGTCCGTTGAAATTCTTGAGCATTGGAGCACCTTCTCTTGTTCTTAAATCTTCAGACCGGCGACGCCGGATCAGTCGATGAATAGAGATATAGGACGCCGCACCTTACTGCGAACTGTCCGGCCAATGAAAAGTTGGTAATGTTTGTAATGTTGCTTTTGGCCAAACGTGCCGCCGGCTTCGCTGGCGGCCAGAAATGCCCGCCTGCAGGCTCAGCCTGGGTCGATTATTTCTTCAGAAGCTCGCTCAGCCGCGCTTGCTCGCCTGCCGTCAGCTTGCTGCCGGTCGGCTTGCCCGCTCTCTTGCGCGCAAAGACCAGCAGCGACAGCCCGCCGGCCAGCACCAGCAGCACCGGCGCGCCCCAGAGCAGCACCGTCTTCATGCTGACACGCGGCTTCAACAGCACGAACTCGCCGTAGCGCGAGACGATATAGTTCAGCACCGCCTCGTCGCTGTCGCCATCGGTGATGCGCTCGCGCACCAGCAGGCGCAGGTCCTTGGCCAGATCGGCATTGGAATCGTCGATCGACTGGTTCTGGCAGACCATGCAGCGCAGTTCCGCCGAAAGGGTGCGGGCCCGCGCCTCGAGCGCCGGATCGGCCAGCACCTCGTCCGGATTGACGGCAAAGGCGGGGGCCGCCATCAGCAGCAAAGCGACAGCCAGGAGCAGACGCCGCATCATTCGGCCGGCTCCATTGCAGGAGCTGCCGGCTTTGCCGACTTCGCCTTGCGGCGCGGGGCGCCGACACGCAGGCGCCGGTCGCTGAGCGAGACAAGGCCGCCAAAGGCCATGATCACCGCTCCACCCCAGATGCAGAGAATGAACGGCTTCCACCAGATGCGCACGACGATGCCGCCATCCTTGGTGGCGTCACCCAGGGAGACATAGAGCTGGCTAAGCCCGAAGGTCAGGATACCCGCCTCCGTCGTCGGCATCTGCCGGGCAGTGTAGAGGCGCTTGGCCGACCAAGTATCGGCAACCACGACACCGGCGCGCCGGATGGTGAAGTGGCCGCGGTCCTCGGTATAGTTCGGCCCGGTCGCCGGCTGCATGCCGTCGAAATGCAGACTGTAACCGCCGGCCTCGGTCACCTCACCCGGCTTCATCTCGATGACATGCTCGCTTTGGAAGGTCGTCACCGCAACGATGCCGAGCACGGTGACGCCGAGCCCGGCATGGGCGAGCGCCGTGCCAAAGGCCGAACGCGGCAGGCCGGAAAGCCGGCGCCAGGCGAGACTGCCCGCCACCTTGCCGATGCCGGCGCGGTACCAGAGATCGGCTACCGCACCGAGGATCAGGAACAGCCCGGCAGCGAGGCCGAGCACCGAAAGCACCGGCCCGCCATGTTGGACGTAGAAGAAGACCACTGCGGCAAGGAAGGCCAGACCCGCGACGACATAGAGCCGCTGCAGGGCACCCAGCAGATCGCCGCGCTTCCAGGCGAGCATCGGCCCGAAGGGCACGATGACGACCAGCGGCGCCATCAGCAGGCCGAAGGTCAGGTTGAAGAAGGGCGCTCCGACGGAAATCTTGTCGCCGGTCAGCGTTTCCAGCAGCAGCGGATAGAGCGTGCCTGTGAGCACCGTGCCGCAGGCGACCGTCAGGATCAGATTGTTGACGACGAGCGCGCCCTCGCGCGAAATCGGCGCAAACAGCCCGCCGGCCGACAGCTTCGGCGCGCGGAAGGCGAAGAGCGACAGCGCCCCGCCGATGAAGATCAGCAGAATGCAGAGAATGAAGACGCCGCGGGAGGGATCGCTGGCAAAGGCATGCACCGAGGTCAGCACGCCGGAGCGCACCAGGAAGGTGCCCATCAGCGACAGCGAGAAGGTGAGGATGGCGAGCAGCACCGTCCAGATCTTCAGCGCCTCGCGCTTTTCCATGACAAGCGCCGAATGCAGCAAGGCGGTGCCGGCGAGCCACGGCATGAAGGAGGCGTTTTCCACCGGGTCCCAGAACCACCAGCCGCCCCAGCCGAGCTCATAATAGGCCCAGTAGGAGCCCATGGCGATGCCAAGCGTCAGAAAGGTCCAGGCAGCCAGCGTCCAGGGCCGCACCCAGCGTGCCCAGGCGGCGTCGATGCGCCCTTCCAGAAGGGCCGCAACGGCAAAGGAAAAGCAGACGGAGAAGCCGACATAACCGAGATAGAGCAGCGGCGGATGGATCGCGAGGCCGACATCCTGAAGAACCGGGTTGAGATCGCGGCCCTCGGCCGGCGCCGGATCGAGACGGAGGAAGGGATTGGAGGTCAGCAGGATGAACAGCGTGAAGGCGACCGAAATCCAGGCCTGCACGGCCAATACGTTGGCCTTCAGCGTCTCCGGCAGATTGCGGCCGAAGACGGCGACCAGCGCGCTGAACAGCGTCAGGATCAACAGCCAGAGCAGCATCGATCCCTCGTGATTGCCCCAGACGCCGGAATATTTATAGAGCAGCGGCACCAGCGAATGCGAATTCTCCCAGACGTTCTCGACCGAGAAATCCGAGACGACATGGGCATAAGTCAACACACCGAAGGAGAAAGCCACCAGCGCAAACATCGCCAGCGAGCCGATCGTCGCCACATCCATCATCGCCCGGTCATGACGGCGGGCTCCGATCACTGGAACGATGGAGAGAATGAGCGCCGTTGCCAGCGCCAGCACCAGCGCGTAATGGCCGATCTCGATGATCATGGCGTCGCCTTCACTTCCTGTCCCTGAGCTTGCTTTCCCTGAGCTTCCTTCCCAGGGTTCTCCTGGCCTTGGCCTTCCTTCCACAGCCCTTGGGATTTCAGCCTGTCGGCGACGTCCTTCGGCATATAGGTCTCGTCGTGCTTGGCAAGCACGGTGTCGGCGACGAAGACGTTGGTCCCGGCGGCAAACATGCCTTCGGTGACGACGCCCTGGCCCTCGCGGAAGAGATCGGGAAGGATGCCGGTATATTTGACCTTCACGGCATTGGTGCTGCCGTCGGTGACGGCAAATTCCACCGTTGAGCCGGTGCCGCGCACGACACTGCCCTCACCGACCAGGCCGCCGAGCCGGATGCGGGTTTCCGGCGCCACCGGCGTCTTGGCGAGATCCGCCGGCATGTAGAAATAGGCGACTGACTGGCTGAAGGCGAACATCACCAGCAGCACGGCGGCGAGGATGAAGCCCATGCCGCCGGCAATCACCGCCAGGCGCTTCTGCTTGCGCGTCATTGCGTCGCTTCCTCCGTGGCTATGCCGAGTTCCCTGGCAAGCGCCAGCAATTGCCTGCCCTGTTCGCCAGGCGGCGGAAAGGCCGCAAGCCCGCGTTTCAGGGCGCCGGCGGCGCGATCCTTGTCGTTCAATACGGCGTAAGAGCGGACGAGCCGCATCCATCCCTCGAAATTGTTCGGATCCTCGCTGAGCTTGGCATCGAGGCTCTCGACCATGCCGCGGATCATCTGCTGCCGGTCGCCGGCGTTCATCGTCTCGGCCGCTGCCACATCTTGCTGCGTGGGATTGCCCGGGGCAGCCGGATTGGCGCCCGGGGCAGCCAGATTGGCGCCCGGGGCAGCCAGATTGGCGCCCGGGGCAGCCGGATCGGCGCCTGCCTTAGCGCCGCCGTTCATGGCGATATGCTCGTTGACCAACGGCAGCCAGGGCGCATCGGCGGGTGATTGTTTTGCCAGCGTCTCGAAAGCCTGGCGCGCCTCGTTTGGCCGTCCCGCCTGCTCCATGCTGAGGGCGATGTAGAAGCGGGCACGCGGATTGTCAGGCTCCAGCGTCAGCGATTGTTCCAGCACTTGCCGCGCCTCCTCCGTCACCACGCCGTCGGAGACCGCCATCAGCGTCTCGGCAAGGCCATCGAGCCGGACGGGGCTCGGGCCGAGAAGCCGGATGGCATTACGATAGGCCAGTTGCGCGTCGTTGACGCGCATCGTGCGGAAATAGATCGGCGCCAGCACGTCCCAGCCCTTGCCGTCATCGGGGTTCACCGCCAGGTGCCGTTCCGCCTTGGTGATCAGCACCGCCACGTCGTTGCCAGGGTTTTCCAGCCGCGCTTCCAGCGGCTGCGAGGGCAGGTCCGGCCTGCCCGTCGTCAAATAAAGACAGAGCCCGAGAACCGGCAGGACCAGGAGAACGAAGGCTTCGGTGAAACGATGATGCCGGGCGGGTTTCGGCGTCTGAGCCGGCTCGTCGGCAGAGACGGCGATCAGCCGCCGGCCGATTTCCGCCCTGGCGTAATCGGCCTCCTCCGGGGTGATCAGCCCGCCATCGAGATCGCGGTCGAGTTCGCGCAACTGATCGCGATAGACCGCCGCCTCGCCCGCACGGATATTATCCGCCGCCTTCGCTCCGCGCAGAAGGGGGTAGAGCAGGATGACGGCGAGGGCTGCCGTCAAAGCGGCAACGAGAATCCAGAACAGCATGTCGCCCAAATACGTGAAGCGCGTCTTCATTCCAACTGCCAAAGCCGGAATGACGAAGATTTGAGGTTAGCACATAATCCCTGTGCGCTGGTTTAAAGCTACAGAGCGTCCTTGGCGCGTCCTGTCGGACGCGCGGCGCTCTATTGGCCGCAATTCAGAGCGGCGACCAGCTTCCGTCGTCATTGCGGCAGGCAGCGCCGCGCACCACCGTGTCCTTACCGTCGACGGTCAGCGTATGGGTATATTGCCGGCAGTTCTGCGAGCCGACCTGATAGGGTGCGGCCGCGACGACCTTACCGGTGACGTCCTTGCCGGTCCAGAGCACCGGCTGGCCGACGGCGGCCCCTTCCAGCGCCCGATATTCCGCCTCGAGCGCCCGCTGCTTATCGCTGTCGGTCAAGCTCACGCCGCTGCGGCCGACAATGCCGCCCTGCAGCGCGGTGATGAAGGCGGCCGATGCGGAGGGCTTGCTCGAAAAAATGCCGCGCGAAGCGGCACTCTTCGTCGTCGTGCAGCCGGACAGCGCGACGGCGACGAGAAGAGCGGAAGCGATCATGCCTTGCGAGCGTAAAATCATTGCGTCGAACCACGATCAGGGGTCAATTTCAGCCGATCGAAGTGCAGCGTCCCCGTGTCAGCATTAAGGCAAAGCATGCTATACATTTGCCAGTATCTTTGTGACATCAAGCAGTTGCTCATGCAACATCCTTTGTGACGCCAGGCAGGATAAGCTTCGCCTTCAGCCCACCCCATTCACCGCGGGAAAGCTCGAGCCGTCCCTGGTATTCGTTGGAAATCTCGGTGACGATCGAAAGGCCGAGCCCGGTTCCAGGCTTGCTTTCGTCAAGCCGGCGGCCGCGCTTCAGCGCCTCGCGGATCTGGTCCGGTTCCAGGCCCGGCCCGTCATCCTCGACGGCGAGTTCCACCCAGTGGCGGCGAGCGCTCGCCTCAACTCCCTTCACATCCTCGCCGGCCTCGACGGCCGAAAGCCGCACCCGGCTTTTGGCAAAACGCGCCGCATTTTCCAGGAGATTGCCGACGGTCTCCTCGAGATCCTGCTGCTCCATGGCAACGGCCAGATGCGGCGGCGAGACGACGAGATCGAATTCGGTATCGACGTTCAGCCGGCGCATGACGCGCACCAGCCGCTCGAGCGCCGGCTCGGCATCGGTGCGGGCGAGCACGGATTCGCGCTGCGCGGCGATGCGCGCCCGATTGAGATAGGACTGCACCTGCCCCTGCATCGCTTCCGCCTGGCTGCGCACCAGCTCACCATGGGATTTCTCCAGGACGCGCGCCTCGTTGAGAAGCACGGCGATCGGCGTTTTCAGCGAATGCGCCAGATTGCCGACCTGCATGCGGGCCCGCTCGACGATGCGCCGGTTGCTGTCGATCAACGCGTTCACCTCGTTGGCGAGCGGCAGGATTTCGCGCGGAAAGTCGCCTTTCAGCTGTTCGCTCTCGCCGGCGCGGATGCGCTCCAATGCGGCACGTGCCTTGTCGAGCGGCTTCAGGCCGTAGAGAATCGCCAGCGCGTTGACGATCAGGCTGCCGACACCGAAACCGGCGAGCGCCAGATAGAGGCTGTGCGAAAAGGTGCGCACGTCGTCCTCGACGACATCGACATTGCCGGTGACGCGGACGCGCGCCGCGCGGCCGTCGGTATCGAGCACCACTTCGGTTTCGGCCACCTGCACGCGGTTCCCGGAGGCATCCGTCACCTGATAGTAGCGCTCGTAATTCTTGTCGAAGGGCGCCTCTACGACGGAGGGAACCGGGATGAGCGCCGAGCCGAGCGAAGGCGACACCAGCGGCGCGGTCGTATAGGTGCCGAGCGGCTCCACCACCCAGTACCAACCGGTCTTCGGCTGGGCAAAACGCAGGTCGCCAAGCTGCGGACTGCCGCTGAGAGCGCCCTGATCGCCGATCGTCACCGAATTGATGACGTTGTAGAGCTGCGCCCGCAACAGATCCTGGAAACCGCGTTCGGCGCTCTTGCGGTAGAGGGTGGAGATCAAGAGGCCGATCACCACCAGCGCCACCGTCGACCAGACCGTGGTCAGCAGCAACACACGTGCGGTGAGCGACTTAATTCGCATGTTTCGGCGCTTGGATGCGGTAACCGAGACCGCGCACCGTTTCGATCAGGTCGACTCCCATTTTCTTGCGCAGGCGGCCGACGAAGACCTCGATCGTGTTGGAATCACGGTCGAAATCCTGGTCGTACATATGCTCGACCAGTTCGGTGCGCGAGACGACCTCGCCCATGTGATGCATGAGATAGGAAAGCAGGCGATATTCGTGCGAGGTCAGCTTCAGCGTCGCGCCGTTGACCGTCGCCTTCGAGGATTTGGTATCGAGCCGCACCGGCCCGCAGATGATCTCGGATGAGGAATGCCCGGCCGCACGCCGGATCAGCGCCCGAAGGCGGGCCAGCACTTCCTCGACATGGAAGGGCTTGGTGACGTAGTCGTCGGCACCGGCATCGATGCCGGCGACCTTGTCGCTCCAGCGGTCGCGCGCCGTCAGGATCAGCACCGGCACACCGCGGCCGGCGCCACGCCATTTTTCTAGAACGGTGACCCCGTCCAACTCCGGCAGGCCGATATCGAGGATGATGGCGTCATAGGGTTCGGTGTCGCCGAGGAAATGGCCTTCCTCGCCATCGAACGCCTGGTCGACGACATAGCCCGCCTCCTTCAGCGTGTCGGCCAGCTGCCGGTTCAGATTAACGTCGTCTTCGACTACCAGGATGCGCATCGGTCCGCCTTTGTCCGCTTCAAATCAATCAATGTCCTGAATAAGCCGATTCCGCCTACATCGGAACCTTTACCGTGACTTTGCGTGGGCGCTGTCCATTGCCCTGCACAAGAACGGTGATGATGCAGGTGTCGCCCACCGGTTGCACCGACAGCAGCTGGCCGCCGGTCTGCTCGACGACCTGGGCAGCGGCAGCGCTGCAATCGCCTCCGATACGCACGACAAAAGTGCTCGTGGCGTCCGGTGAGGGCGCCGATACCACCAGTCCGGCGGCCAATGCTGCGACGCTCAGAGGAAAGGCCATGTGTTATGCTTTCAAGGTAATGCCAACTTGCCCCGAATATGTACTCACGCGACCTGAATGGCAAATGAATGCGCTGTAATGCAGGGTGTTTAGAACTGTTCTCGACTGTTCGAGGCAGCCGGTTTCAGGGCCTGGAAAACGCCGCGGCAGCAAACTACGGCCACCGCCATTCCATCCAAAAACGATGGCCTCCAGCCTTATCCACGCGTTCTTTATCAGCTCCCGTAAAGGCGGGGAGCCGGCGGGACCGACACCACAGTCTTTGTCTGCGAATCGGCCGCGCCGTTCCGATTCCTGCCGACCGCAGCTTTCACGGGCCGGTTGAAACTGTTATGTCCTTGCCGCCCCCACATTTCAGACCGTTTCAGCACCAATGCCAAAATCCTCCCGCTTCCGCTCGGCGCAGACGGTCACCGTCCTTGCCGTTACCCAGCTGATCGGCTGGGGCACGACGTTCGACATGCTCGGGGTCATGGGCCGCGTCGTCGCGCCGGATCTCGGCCTGGCGAACGAAGTGGCGTTTGCCGGCCTGACGATCATGATGGTGGTCAGCGCCATTGTCGGTCCGGCGACCGGCCGATGGCTCGGCCGCTATGGTGCTGCCCGTGTGCTTTCGGCCGCCTCGCTGACCTTTGCGCTCGGGCTGCTTCTGCTTGCCGCCGCAAACGGCATCGTGCTTTATGCCAGCGCCTGGGTCATCATCGGCATCGGCGGCGCATTTGGTCTTTCGGCGCCGGCCTATACCGCCGTCGTCGAGCGCGAAGGGGCGAACGGCAAACGCGTCATCGCCATCCTGATGCTGTTCACCGGGCTTTCGAGCGCCATCTTCTGGCCGATCCTCAGCCTGCTCAACGAGGCGGTCGGCTGGCGCCTCACCTTCCTGGTCTGCGCAGCGCTGCAATTCTTCATCTGTCTGCCGCTGCATCTTTTCGCCCTGCCGAAGCCGATCGCAACACATGTCGAAGGCGGCACAGCCGAAATCGCCCCGGTGCCGCTGTCAAAGGCCAAGCAGCGCAAAGCCTTCCTGCTGATTGCCGCGACGACGACGATCTCGACCTTCGTCACCTTCGGCATCTCCCCGTCGCTGCTCGAAATCTTCCGCCAGTCCGGCGCCTCGCCAGCCTTCGCGCTGCAGCTCGGCTCGGCGCGCGGCTTCCTTGGCATCTCGGCGCGCTTCCTCGACATGCTGCTCGGCCGGCACGGCAACCCCATGCTCAGCGCGGTCATGGGCATCAGCCTGATGATGATCAGTTTCCTGATGATGCTGGTCGCCAGCCCGTCGACACCGCTGCTCGTCACCTTCACCCTGTTCTATGGCTTCGGCACCGGCGTCATGACCGTCGCCCGCGCGCTGCTGCCGCTGGCGCTGTTTTCACCGCGCGAATTCGGACTGCAATCGGCCAGGCTGTCGCTGCCGCAAAATCTCGCCAACGCCATCGCCCCGGTCATCTTCACCGCCATCCTCGACCGCGCCGGCACCGGCCCAGCGCTCTTTGCCTGCGCCGTTCTCGCGGCCTTGTCGCTGGCCTTCGTGCTGATGCTGATGGCGCTGGTGCGCGGTGCCCGCGCATCAGAGTCAGCCATTCTTAATGTCTCTTGATTATCATCCAAGCATGGACGAGCGCGGCTTTCCGTCCATACGCCGCAACCGCTGCGGCAACCAGATCATGAACCAGAAGCCGCTTTTGACGAATCTTTTGAATCGCTTGCCGCCGCTTTTTCGAAAGTTGAGTCCGGTGCTTCGGAAGTTGAGTCAGCTTCCGGGCGACCCGAATCCGGAAAATCATTCATCCAGTTGAAATTTCAATGGAATACAGCGTGGCCAAACGCTCTCGCAGGTCAGAGCGGCCGCGTCACAGCCGTGCGGTTATCGTAGTCGGCGGCGATGCGCTTTTCCCGGAGCGGCCGCACGCGATCGATCGAGAGCTGATAATCGGGATGCGCCTTGTAGGCGGCAAGGGCCGCCTCGTCGTCGAATTCGCCATAGACTACGAGATCGATCTCGGTGCCCAGCTGATCGGTCTTCACATTGGTGCCGATTTCCAGCAGCCGCGCATGCGGAATGCCGGTCAGTATAGAAAGCCCGGCCCTCACCTCCTGCAGATGTTCCTCCTGCACGGTGAAGAATACGATATGACGGATCACGCGGAAGCTCCTGTCAGATTTATCAAAATGATGAAGCGACCTTGGCGCACCTATCGGAGGCGCGGCGCTCCAGCTGTCAGCCGGGCGATAACACGCGCGCCCCAGGCCTTCAACCGCGCGAGCATGCCACGGGCCGCATCGGGACGTATCGCCGCATCGAAGACCATGGCATAGGCGGCGAGCTTTTCCGCCCGGTCGGTGCCATTGACGATGCGGCGCGCATTCACCCAATCCGCGGTCGTCGCGTTCAGGTGATCGGCGAGCTTGTGGCCGGTAAAACTTCCCTGCAGCATGCCCTCGATCAGGATCGTCACCGCCGCATCCATCTCCATCGCCCGGTCGGGGTCGGCAACGAGGTCGATCCCCGTCAGCCCACTCATCGCCTCGTAGTTCCGCTTATGGGTGAGCTGCACCAGGCCGCGTCCGAGCCAACTGCGGCCATCCTCGTCCGGCCGCCAGTAGGGCGTCTTTACCCAGGAGAGCCGGCCTGCGACAAAGGCCGTCTCGAGGATCTCGACCGCGCGCGCATCGCTTTCCGCCAACGTCTCACGCACCGGCTGCATCGTATAGGCGGTCTCGTGATAAGCGGTTGCGAGGATATAGGCGAGCCACCGCCGGTCGGCATCGGCAAACCGTTGTTCCCAGGCGTCGAGAATCGCGGTGATGCCCACTACCTGAGGCTGAGTCAGGTTTCCCTTGAAGAGTCCGTGCCGTACCGTATCGAAAAAGAATGCCCGGTCCATGTGGACAACCATTCCGCGCTTCCCTCGAATGTCATGGTTAAAACCGTCTTAATCGATTAAATTCTATTTAATCGTTTAAAGTGTTTAAGCCACTGATTTACACGCCTTTTGTCTTGTGCAATGCATCTTCCTGCCCCGAAGCCTTACCACGAACAGAGGAGACTTCCGATGCAGACGCCCGCCAGTACCCAAACCACCATTCCCCAGCATGTCGTCGACCAGATGGAAAACGAATGGCGCCAGATTCGCCCTGAACGGGAAAATACGCGCCCGGCCCAGCAGCCTCAACAGCAACGCTGAAATATACGCAAAGCGCTACCAATGTAAGATCGAGCGCCGCCCAGCGTCCGATCAATGCCCCGGCCAGTCGATCGTGGCCGGGTGAATTTTTCACAGGGCAATAGACGCCCCAGCGGTTTGCCCCTCATCACATTACCGCCCCTCATCGCATCACAGCATCGAGCCGTTTCGCCAGCGTGTCCAACGATCGGGTGAAAACCATCCTGTCATCAAGCGCACGCGACAGCACCAGTGCGCCCTGAATACCGGAGACGCCCTCCTCGGCGAGCGTTTGCGCCTCCTCCTCCGGGCAGCCTGCCCGCATCAGCGCCGAACGCAAGGCGTCGATCCAGCGGATGAAATAGTCGCCGATCGCTGCCGAAAACCGCTCGCGGGTATCGTCAAGCGCGAAGGCACCGACGAGGCAGATGCGGCGGCCGGAGCGGAAGTAGTCATTCACATTTGTCCACATCGCCGCGATCGCCCGATGGGCGTCGTCTTTTCTCAGCGGCCGATAGATCGCATGTTCGAACCAGGCATCGACATCGGCGAGCACCGATCTTGCCATCTCCTCCTTGCCGCCCGGAAAGAAGTGGTAGAGGCTGCCCTTGCCGATGCCGGTGCGTTCGGTGATGCGGCTGAGCGACGTGCCCTCATAGCCGAGCTCGCGGAAGATTTCGGCGAGCAGCGGTACGATGTCGGCGCGTTCGTAGACGGTCTTCACCCGTGGCTTCCCTGGCGTGTTTAGAGGCCGAGTTCAGTCAGACCGGGATGGTCGTCCGGCCGCCTGCCGAGCGGCCAATGGTACTTGCGCTCCGATTCCCGGATCGGCAGGTCGTTGATGCAGGCGAAGCGGCGCTGCATCAAGCCGCCGGCGTCAAATTCCCAGTTCTCGTTGCCATAGGAGCGGAACCAATTGCCGCTGTCATCGTGCCATTCATAGGCGAAGCGCACGGCGATGCGATGATCGGTGAAGGCCCAGATCTCCTTGATCAGCCGGTAATCCAGCTCCTTTACCCATTTGCGGGTGAGGAAAGCGACGATCTCGGCGCGGCCGGTGACGAATTCGGCGCGGTTGCGCCAGCGGCTGTCCGGCGTATAGACGAGCGAGACGCGCTCGGGATCACGGCTGTTCCAGCCATCCTCGGCAAGACGGACTTTCTGGGTGGCGGTCTCAAGGGTGAAAGGCGGGACGAGGCTGGACATAGGTTCTCCGGGCGCTCCTGTACTGACGGTTATCGTTGTACTGATCGGTACAATGATTGGCAAGTCGGTTCGAGGCTGCGTTTCTCAAAGGCCGGGAGGCAGGCGCCACCGCAGCGGCAGGGCATCCGGGCGAAGCACGATCTTTTGCGGCGTGAAACGCCACAACCTTTCCGCCCGTTGAAAGGTGGCGATCTCCGGCGAATCCAGCAGCACCTCGGCCCTGCCCGACATCTGCAGCATGTCGCCGGTTTCGAAATCGATGAAGACCAGCCCTGCCTTCGGGTTGACGAGGAAATTACCCAGCGTGTTGAAGAACCGATTGCCGGGGAAATCGGGAACGGTCAGCACGCCGTCGGGGCCGACACGCACGAAGCCGGCATTGCCGCCGCGATGGGATACGTCCACCTGCCGCTCGCCATTGTCGCGGTCGACATAAGAGGCGACGAAAAACGTATCGGCGCCCTCGATCATCCCTAGCGCCCGATCGTCGAGTTGGCCGGAATGAAGCGTCGGCATCGCCGTCGGCAGATCCGGATCGCGGACGAAGGCGGAAGAGCGAAGCTGGATATATTGCGGGCAATTGCCGAAGCTCTGGCCGACACCTACCTGGAAAGCTCCAGCTTCCGTCCTGCGGATCACGCCGTTCAGCCGGTTGCGCCGCCGGGTCTCGAGCTGGATGCCGAGCATTCCAATCGCGTCACCATCCTCCATGCCGGCATCGGCAGGATCGGCTGCGTCGCGCGGCAGCCGGACCTCGAGAATTTCCGGCTCCGGCGAGGCCATGAAACCCGGGCGCTCGGCCCTGACCGTTGCCCAGACATCGCCCTTGGCATCGACCGCGCCAAGCACGACGAAAGGCAGCATCGGAAAGAAGGCGCGATGCTGCTCCGGCATGGCCTTGCGGACGAAATTCCGGCCCGGCCCGTCCATGCGTTCGGCGACACCGACACTGCGCTGCATGGCGAGTTCGCCCGCATGCCAGGGCGATGTGGCGTCCTGTCTTGTCTGTTCCTGCATCACGGCCTCCTTTTGGGCAGCATTTGGGAACCGGGACAGCGACCTGCCCCGGCGGCTTGTCACGCGGCAAGGCCAATCTTCGTCTTGCGAAAACCGACGAAACCCGGCAGGGCCTCGATGCGGGCAAGCCAGGCACGAACACTTGGATAGGCCGAGATATCGACATTGCCTTCCGGCGCATTGGCGATGTAGCTGTATAGCGCCACGTCGGCGATCACAGGATTGTCGCCGAGCAGGAAGCTGCGGCTATGGAGCTCCGCCTCGATCAGCGCAAGAATGCGGTGCGCCCGGGCAATCACCTCGTCGGTGCGAAAATCGGCGCCGAAGACCGTGACCAGGCGCGCAGCACAGGGTCCGTAAGCGATCTCGCCTGCTGCAACGGAGAGCCATTTTTGTATCCGCGCCGCGGCCACCGCCTCTTCCGGCAACCAGTCGGTGCGGCCATATTTGCGCGCGAGATAGACAAGGATGGCAGAAGAATCGGCAATGACCGTGCCATTGTCGTCGAGCACCGGCACCTGGCCAAAGGGATTGAGCTTCAGAAAGTCCGGCGCCTTGTGGGCGCCAGCCGCCAGGTCGACCTCGACCAGTTCATAGGGCACGCCAAGCAGCGACAGGAACAGGTGAGCCCGGTGGGCATGGCCGGAAAGCGGGTGATGGTAGAGTTTCATGATGGTTCCTTTGGTCTTTCGATCGACGGGACGCGGTTGGCGATGGCCGCTTCGAACCATCTGCGGTCTATTTACTGCCTTCCATCCAGCAGCAGTAGAATGCTAATCTGGAAGGCATCTTACCGATTCATGGAAGGATAGAATGGACCGCCTCGACGCTATGACCGTGCTTCTTGCCGTTGTGGAACAGGGCAGCCTCTCGGCCGCCTCACGGCATCTACGATCCCCGCTCGCAACCGTCAGCCGCAAGGTTTCGGAGCTGGAAGCACATCTCAACGCCCAGCTGCTGCAACGGAGCAACCGGAAGGTCATGCTGACAGAGGCCGGCCGCTCCTATGTCGAGGCGGCACGGGAAATTCTCGATCGGGTGGAAGAGGCGGAACGGACGGCGGCCGGCGAATACAGCGCCCCGAAGGGCGAGCTGACGATGACCGCGCCGATCGTCTTCGGGCGGCTGCATGTCTTGCCGGTCGTCGTGGATTTCCTGAAAGCCTATCCCGATATCAATCTGCGGCTGATGCTTGGCGACCGGCTGTCGAACCTCGTCGAGGATCATATCGACGTGGCGCTGAGGATCGGCAACCTGCCTGATAGTAACCTGATCGCCACAAGGCTCGGCGCGATCCGCCGCACAGTCTATGCCAGCCCGGACTATCTCACACGGCACGCCCTCCCCCGGCATCCAGGCGATCTCGCCGGGCACGACTGCGTCACCTTCGAGGGTATGACCTCGATGCTGAGCTGGACATTCATTGAAGGGAGACATGATCTCGCGGTGCCGATCCGCTCGCGGCTTGCCGTCAACACCGCCGAGGCCGCGGTCGATGCGGCTGTCGCCGGCCTCGGCGTCACCCGCGTGCTCTCCTACCAGGCCGCACGCGCCGAGATGGCCGGCCTGCTGGTGCCGCTGCTCCAAGATTTCGAACCGCCGCCGGCGCCGGTGCATCTCGTCTATCCCGCGCAGGGACTGGTGCCCCTGAAACTGCGGGCGCTGCTCGATTTCGCGACGCCGCGCCTGCGCGCGACGCTGAAATAGGCCCCATAGAACCGGGATCTAGGCGAGCTTGCCCTCTTCCGCCTTGTAGAAATACTGACTGGCGACCAGCCAGCCCTTCAGCGGCCGCAGTGGCGGAATGCAGGTGGCGAGCATGAAGGGACCGGTGACCAGAAGCTGCACCCAGATCGGCGCCGAAAATGCCACTTCCAGCCAGACGCCGAGCAGCACGCTCGGGACGCAGGCGAAGCAGATGACGAAGAAGGCCGGACCGTCGGCCGGATCGGCGAAGGAATAATCCAGACCGCAGACCTCGCATTCCGGCTGCAGCGTCAGGAAGCCCTTGAACATATGACCCTGGCCGCAACGCGGGCAGCGTCCCCTAATGCCGGTCTGTATCGGAGGAAGTGGGGGATATTCCGTATCCATGACGATCTCGCTTTCCTGTACCGCGGACATTGATGCAATCAATATCCTTATATGTATGCATGCAATATAATTACATTATGGAGAAATTACCAGTCAATTCGTCAGAATGACGCAGATCTCCCGGCGCTGGCGGCAAGCTGACTGCAGATTTCTGAAAAAGAATTTGGGGCCGCAGCCAGGCCTGGCAGCATGGACGGGTACGACGTAAACGTGACGGCTATGCTTCGCCATGCCCGGACAGCTTAGGGCGCGACCGATCTGATTCCCGACCGCTTCCGGATTTCGTCCATGCCTGATCAGCTCAAGGCGGATTTCTGCGTCAGAAAAACGAAGCCGCCATTTCCGGCGGGCCTTCCAGCGCGTGGGCCATGAATTCCAGTGCGCCCTGCAGTTTCTCCCGGGTGATCGGCCCGCCAAGGCAGACGCGCACGGCCTCGGGTGCGACGCCATCGACCGTGAAGGCATCGCTTGCGACGACGCCGATGCCGGAAGAGCGGGTATGGCTGCCGAAGGTGGAACGGGTCCAGCCGTTGGAGAGCGGCAGCCAGATGTTGAAGCTGATCGGGTCGGCGCGGTAGCTGCCGGCTGGCAGGATGGCAGCGACCATCTGCTGGCGGGCAGCGGCTTCGGCGCGGATGAAACGCAGGATCGTATCGGCGGTGCCGTCCTCGATCCAGCGGGTGGCGAGCGCCACGGTCAGCGGCGAGGCCATGACATTGTTGGCGCGCATGGCGCTGACGAAGGGCCACACGGCCTTGCTGTCCGGCGCCACGACATAGGCAAGGCGCAGACCCGCGCCGATGCATTTCGCCAGCCCGCCGATATGCCAGGTCAGATCGGGCGCTGTTGCCGCGAGCGGCGCCGGGCCGTGCTGCGGAATGAAGCCGTAGGCATCGTCCTCGACGATCGGCACGTGATATTTGCGGGCAACCGCGCAAATCTCCTCGCGGCGCCTGGCCGGGATGGTCAGCGTCGTCGGATTCTGCAGCGTCGGATTGAGATAGAGCGCCTTCGGCTTCAATCTCTCGCAGGCTTCAGCAAAGGCGTCCGGCAGGATACCGTCCTCGTCCATCGGCAGACCGGTCAGATTGAGCCGCAGCTGGGCGGCGATCGAGCGCATGCCGGGATAGGTGATGATTTCCGAAAGCACGGTTTCGCCTGGTTTTGCCAGCAGGCCGAAGATCGCCAGCAGGGCCGGATGGGCGCCTGGTGTGACGAAGATGCGCTCCTGCGAGGGCACCAGCCCGCGACGGCTGAGCCAGGAGGCAGCGGCCTCCTTGTCCATGCTGGAGCCGCCGAAACCCTGGTAGCGCAGCAGCGGAATGAGGTTCGCCGCCACCGCCGACATGCCCTCGCGCATGCGGGCGATTAGCTCGGGGTCGTGCGTCTCCGGGGGCATGTTCATCGAGAAATCGACGATGGAGGCGCGGCGGGGATCGGGCGCGGCGTCGGGCGCGAATCCCTGGCGCTCCTTGTCGGCACCACCGGTAACGAAAGTGCCTCGGCCGACATGCGAATCCACAAGCCCGCGCTTCTGCGCCTCGACATAACCTCTCGCCACCGTCGTGAAATCGACATTCAGCCGCTTGGCGAGTTCGCGTTGCGGCGGCAGCCGGTCCCCAACCACCAGATGCCCGCTCCGCAGATCCATTTCGATCACATCGGCGATCGCCATATAGCGGGGGCTGCTACTGCGGCTGAGATCGGGATGCCAGTCTTTCATGTCGTGATCCGTGTCAGTCTGATTCCTGATAGGATTGACCGTATATTGTTGCACAGTGCCGATGTCATCAAAAAATATTATGCCGACAAGATTGGAGAGGCTGGTCGATGGAATGGCGTAATGTTGCGCTCTATGAGATTTTACGGAAATCGCAATTTTCCAACCGATTTGATCCCGGATTGAATGCATTGCGCAGGCTCCCACGGAATTGGCGATTCCCTTGCCGCATTCCCCAGCGATTCAAAGTGCTAAGCGTCCTTTGCGCGTCTGAAAGATGGGCGGCGCTGTAGCCCCTTGGATATTTCCACAATGCCGGCGCATCATCAAATGCGGGAGCGGAAATTCCCTCCGCCGCAGCCTTGCCTCCGCCCGTCCATCTTCTTACTTATTCAAGGTAGAGTGCGCCGGATTTCGGCCTTTCGCGCCGGCGCCCATTGGGATGAAAGCATGAATATCGATCCGATTTTGCGGTCAGTCGTGGCCGTCCGTTCCTCCATTCCGGAAGATGCCTTCACGGCGGAGACGCTGGGCACTGTCCGGGAAGGCAGCGGCGTGGTCATTCGCGACAACGGGCTGGTGCTGACCATCGGTTATCTCATCACCGAAGCCGAAGAGGTGTGGCTCACGACCCATGACGGGCGCGTGGTTCCAGCGCATGCGCTTGCCTATGATCAGGAAAGCGGCTTCGGCCTGGTGCAGGCGCTTGGCCCTCTGAATGCCCCGGCGGTGGATCTCGGCGACGCGGCCACGGCCAAGGCCGGCGACCCCGTCGTACTGGCCGATGGTATTGGTGAGTTCGTCGAGGCAAATATCGTAGCCCGGCAGGAATTTGCCGGCTATTGGGAATATTTGCTGGACGAGGCGATTTTCACAGCACCAGCCCATCCCTCATGGGGTGGTGCGGCACTGATCGGTTCGGACGGCAAGCTTCTCGGTATCGGATCACTTCGCCTGCAGATGAGCCATGGCGACGAGGTTGCGGATATCAACATGGTCGTGCCGATCGACCTTTTGTCGCCGATCCTCGACGATCTCTTGAACCGGGGCCAAGTCAATAGGCCGCCGCGACCTTGGCTAGGCGCCTTCTCCGCCGAAAGCAATGGCGGCGTGGTGGTCATGAGCGTGGCCGAAGGCGGTCCGGCTGCTCAGGCGGGCCTGCGTCAGGGCGATATCATTTCGGAAATCCGCGACGAAGAGGTCGATGGCCTGGCCGATTTCTACCGCAAGGTCTGGAGCAGCGGCCCGGCCGGCGCCGAGATCCCCATGCGCATTCTCAGGAACGGCCGGGAAGCCTGGCTGCGCATCAAGTCCGCCGACCGCAACAGCTTTCTCAAGAAACCACAGCTGCAGTAACTCCGCGCCGGCGTCGTGAAAGCCGCTGGCTCTCATTCGAGCGGATTATCCGGGCATCCTTATCCCGCCTCAGAGATTTTCCGATGTGATCGTCAGGAAGCGCACCGGCTCGTCGCTGACCTCCACCTCGATGAGACCAAGCCTGTTGAGGGCAAGGTCTATCGATCGCCTCGCCTGGACCTCAGGCGCTTGGTCGAGCACGATCGACATGATGCCACGGCTGAGATAGTCCTGCGTCTCTCGCGTCAATTCGTGGCCGACCCAAAACGGCCGCCTAGCCTTGTTGGCCTCGAGCACCCTGGCAACACCCTTGTTGTCACCGCCCGCACTATAGACACCGATGATGCCGGGCTCCCGCCGGAGTGCCGCTTGCAGGAGCTCGATGGCATTGTGCTCGTCATCGAGGTCGAACATGACCTCGATGAAACGATGCTCGTTTGAACCCTTCTCCGAGAGATAGCTGGAGAATCCGCGGATCCGCTCCTTATGGTTCTCATAGGCGCCGCTGTGACAGAGAGCAACGAACGAACCTGGGCGCTGCGCCAGCATGCCCGACATGTAGTGAGCTGCTGTGCGTCCGGCAGCATAGTTGTCGATGCCGACATAGGGCAGTTCCGGGGCCGGACGGGTCATGATCTGAACGACGGGAATACCGAGACCGGCCGCCTTGCGCACGCTGGTGACGACATCGGCATGGTCGGGCGCGACCACGATCAGCGCCGACCGGCGTGCCGTCGGGTTGGCGATGTAGCGGGCGAATTGCGCCGGCTCATTCTCGCGAACGAAGGTGCGGTGAACGGTGATGCTGTCGTCGAGCGAGGCGGCGATGCGTTCGAATGCCCGGTTCAGACGCGAATAGAAGCTGGTCTCCGGGCGAACGAGGATCACCTCTATGCGGATCAGACCGCGATGGGCGACCGGCAGGCTTGACCGGTATTCAAGCTGTCTTGCCGCCAGGAAGACTTTCTCCACCGTCTCTGGCCGCACGCCGCCGCGGCCGTTGAGGACGCGCTCGACGGTCGCTGTGCCAACGCCGGCTTGGCTTGCGACATCCTTCAAAGTCACCTTCATCAGGCTCACCCACTTCCAAAGCTGACACAGCAAAGCATCGGCCTGCTGTGAGGTCAATGATCAAATTTGATCAAGGAAGCATTGGAACATGGGGGCGCCGCAGCCGTATCGTGCCAGCAATCCGGGAGGAGCACTGGACGGTCCAAAACAACCGAGATCAAGGATCATCCGCCGGCACGACGCGGCCGGGGATGACGGAGGAACCAGATGAAGATCGCACTCGACCCGTATATGCACCGTCACCTCAATCTGCGCGACCTCTGCCGCAAGGCAGCGGAGCTCGGCTATGAGCATATCGAGCTTTCACCGCGTGACGATTTTCTGCCCTGGTGGGTGCGCCCGCGGGCGCACAAGGAACGCATCGCGGAATTCAAGGCGGCCCTCAAGGATCACGGCGTCCAGCTCGCCTCGATCCTGCCGATGTACCGTTGGGCGAGCCCGCATGAGGACGAGCGGCAGGCAGCAGTGCGTTACTGGAAGGAAGCGATCGCCATTTCGGCCGAAATGGGCTGCGATACGATGAACTCGGAATTCGGCCGCGGGCCGTCGCCGGATCGCAGCCACCGCGCCAGCTGCTGCGGCGGCATGCATACCCACGAGCACAGCGAGGCTGCCTGGTGGCGCTCGATAGAAGAGCTCATTCCGGTGTTCGAGCGCGAGGGCGTCACGCTCAACATGGAACCGCATCCCGAAGACTGGTGCGAAACGCTGCATCCGGCGATCGACATGCTGAAGACCATCGGCTCGACGAACGTCAAATTCCTCTATTGCGCGCCGCATACCTTCTATTTCGGTGACGACATGGCGCGGATGATCCGCGATGCCGGCCCGCTGATCGCCCATGTGCATGTGGCCGATACCTATAATCACAAGGCGTCGTCCGGGCTGCGCTATATCATCAATCCGCCGGGGGCGAAGGTCACAATCCATCAGCACATGGATATGTACCAGGGCGAGATCAATTGGGATGTCTTCTTCTCCTCGCTCGCCGCGGTCGGGTTCGACGGCATCATCACCGCCTGCGTCTTCGGCTGGGAGGAGCGCGCCGACGATTCCGGCCGCTTCATGCGCTCCGAAATCCAGAAATATGTCGACAAATACTGGCCCGGGAAACTTGGCTGATCGCCCACATCCGCCCCGGCACCCACTATCAGGAATAAAACCGTGACCATCACGATTACGACAGCCCCCTGCTGCTGGGGCGTAGACGACGTCAACAATCCAAACCTTCCCGCCTGGGAACGCGTCTTCGACGAGGCGGCGGCGGCCGGCTATGGCGGCCTCGAACTCGGACCCTATGGCTACGTGCCGCTCGATGATGCGCTCGTCACCAAGGCGCTCACCGAGCGCAATCTCTTCATCGTCGCCGGCACGATCTTCGACGATCTGGTCTCTCCTGAAAACCGGGAGGTATTGCTGCGGCAGACGGATGAAATCTGCGCCGTCATCACCAGGCTGCCGCAGCCGGAACAGGTGGCGGGCCAGCGGTTCAGGACCCCCTATCTCACGGTCATGGATTGGGGGCACGACGAGCGGGACTATGCCGCAGGCCATTCCGATCGTGCGCCGCGTCTCGACGACAAGGCTTGGGCCGGGATGATCGCCAATATCACGGCGATTGCCGAACGCGCTCACCGCAAATACGGCGTGCGCGCCGTCATCCACCCGCATGCGGGCGGCTATATCGAATTCGCCGATGAAATCGAGCGGGTGGCAGGTGACATTCCGCAGGAGATCGCCGGCTTCTGCCTCGATACCGGCCATAGCTATTATGCCGGCATGGATCCCGTGGAGATGCTTCGCCGCTATGCCGACAGGCTCGACTATGTCCACTTCAAGGACATCGACCAGACCGTCTTCGACCGCGTGCTTGGCGAGAAGATCCGCTTCTTCGATGCCTGCGGACAGGGCGTGATGTGCCCGATCGGTCGCGGCGTCATCGATTATCCTGCCGTCAAGCGGACGCTCGAGGAGATCGGTTATCACGGCTTCATCACCGTCGAGCAGGAACGCGATCCGAGGAATGTTGCCGGCAGCCTCGAAGATGTGAAGCAAAGCCGCGATTACCTGCGGTCGGTTGGTTTTTAGGGAAAAGATGATGACGAATGACAGGCGAAAGCCGATCCGTTGGGGAATGGTCGGCGGCGGCAGAGGCAGCCAGATCGGCTATATTCATCGCTCGGCAGCCCATCGCGACGGTGTTTTCGAACTCGCAGCGGGCGCCTTCGATATCGATCCGGAACGCGGTCGCGCCTTCGGCGCCGATCTGGGGCTCGACGAAGAGCGGAGCTACCGGGACTTTGCGACGATGTTTGCAGCCGAGGCCGGGCGGGCCGACGGCATCGAGGCCGTGTCGATCGCAACACCCAACAATACCCATTTTGCGATCTGCAAGGCAGCACTCGAACATGATCTGCATGTGATCTGCGAAAAGCCGCTCTGCTTCACGACCACCGAAGCCGAAGAGCTGAAGGCACTTTCCCAGGCGCGCGGCCGTATCGTCGGCGTGACCTATGGTTATGCCGGCCATCAGATGATCGAGCAGGCGCGCGCCATGGTCAGGAATGGCGATCTCGGCGAAATCCGCATCGTCAGCCTGCAGTTCGCCCATGGTTTCCATAGTGCTGCGGTGGAGGAGCTGAACCCCTCGACGCGGTGGCGCGTCGATCCGAAATTCGCAGGTCCCAGCTATGTCCTCGGCGATGTCGGGACCCACCCACTTTATATCGCCAAGGTCATCCTGCCGCACCTCAAGATCAGACGTCTCCTCTGCACCCGCCAGAGCTTCGTCAAAAGCCGAGCGCCGCTCGAAGACAATGCGGTGACCCTGATGGAATATGATAATGGCGCGATCGCCACCATCTGGTCGAGCGCCGTCAATGCCGGCTCCATGCACGGCCAGAAGATCCGCATCGTCGGCTCGAAGGCCAGTATCGAATGGTGGGACGAGCGGCCGAACCAGCTCTCCTACGAGATCCAAGGCGAACCGGCCCGTATTCTCGAGCGTGGCATGGACTATCTCTATCCCGAGGCCAGGATCGACGACCGGATCGGCGGCGGCCACCCGGAAGGTCTCTTCGAAGCCTGGGCGAACCTCTATCGCCGCTTCGGCTTTGCCATCAACAGAGAACGCGGCCTCGCTCCTGCGGGGATCGAAAAACTGGTCTTTCCCGATGTCGATGCGGGACTGGAAGGAGTGCGCTGGGTAGAAAACTGCGTGCGGTCCGCCGATGCCGGCGGGATCTGGCTGGATTATCGCTAGGTGTTCAAGGAGCCCTGTGCGTCCCTGTCCTCAGATCGCGCCGTATGCCGGCTTTACACAGCTGCGCTGGAGACCTGTTCAAGGACGCCTTTCCATACCCTCTCAGATAAGCGGGTCTTCATCTTCCGGCGCCCGCGGCGCGCGGCGGGGCGTGCTGTCATTGGCGGCTTTCTTATGCTCGTCGGCAGCTGCCTCGCGGATTTTCTGGAAGCGGTTGTCGTCTGCGGGTGGCTGCGGGTCGCTCTTTTTCACGAAACGGATCATTGGTCATTTCCTGCTTTGAGAGTGGAGGCGCTCCGCACACATATCGGAGCGCTCTGAATGGTGTCAGACGGCAAGCGCGGTGGCGCAGGCCTGAACACTTCGGCTGTCGGGTGAAGTCTGCCCAGGCATGGTCGCCCAACCGCCGGCCTCGACGAACTGCCGCTGCTTGTAGCCTTCGGTAATCGCCTTGAACTCGATCAGTTTAGCGCTCGCGTCCGGCGCCGCATTGAACCGCTCGACACAAATGGCCGACGCCAGCTCTCCGCGTGCGGTGTCGCCGGCGGCGGCTGCCGTTTTGCTTGACGTGCCGCCTGTTACCCAACCTCCCCAGCTGAAGCCGATAATCATCGTGGCGATCGCCGTGACGACGCAGGCCCAGACGAGAAGCGTCTTGGATGGCTGGTAACTCTCGAAACGCTGGGTGATCGATGTCTTGCTGCTGCTCTGCACGGACATTGGAATTCTCCCTGTCTATTGTTCGGGTTGCGCCGTCCGGCCACGCCGGAACAGTTCAGGCTGTTCTCAGTATCCCATATCGCCCATGCCGCCATTTCCGGCTGCAGGGGCGGCGTCTCTTGCAGGAATGTCGGCGATCATCACCTCGGCGGTGATCAGCAGCGCCGCAATCGAGCCGGCGTCCTGCAGAGCGGTGCGCACGACCTTGGCGGGATCGACGATGCCGGCCTCGATCATATCGACATAGGTCTCCGTCTGTGCGTCGAAGCCCTGATTGTGATTATTGCTGCCGGCGAGTTTTCCAACGACGATGGAGCCCTCGAACCCGGCATTGTCGGCGATCTGCCGGATCGGGGCTTCGAGTGCCCTGAGCACGATCGAGATGCCCGCCGTTACGTCGGCGTTCTCCCCGGTCAGGCCCGTCAGCGCCGACTTGGCGCGCAACAGTGCCACGCCGCCGCCGGGCACGATGCCCTCCTCGACCGCCGCACGGGTGGCGTTCAGCGCGTCATCGATGCGGTCCTTCTTTTCCTTGACTTCCGTCTCGGTGGCGCCGCCGACGCGGATGACTGCGACGCCGCCGGCGAGTTTCGCCAGGCGTTCCTGCAGCTTTTCCTTGTCGTAATCGGAGGTGGTCTCCTCGATCTGCGCCTTGATCTGCTGGATGCGCGCCTGGATGGCTGCTTTGTCGCCGGCGCCGTCGATGATCGTGGTGCTCTCCTTGTCGATCAGCACGCGCTTGGCGTGGCCGAGCATATCGAGCGTGACGTTGTCGAGCTTGATGCCGAGATCCTCGGAAATCATCTGGCCTGATGTAAGCACGGCAATGTCTTCCAGCATGGCCTTGCGGCGATCACCGAAACCCGGCGCCTTGACGGCTGCGACCTTCAGGCCGCCGCGCAGCTTGTTGACAACAAGCGTCGCCAGCGCCTCGCCTTCGACGTCCTCCGAGATGAGCAGCAGCGGTTTGCCAGTCTGTACGACAGCTTCCAGGATCGGCAGCATCGCCTGCAGGCTGCCAAGTTTCTTCTCGTGAACGAGGATATAGGGATCCTCCAGTTCCACGCGCATCTTCTCGGCATTGGTGACGAAATAGGGTGAGAGATAGCCGCGGTCGAACTGCATACCCTCGACGACGTCGAGTTCGGTCTCGGCGGTTCGCGCCTCTTCGACCGTTATGACGCCCTCATTGCCGACCTTGTCCATCGCCTTGGCGATCATCTCACCGATGGCGGCGTCGCCATTGGCGGCAATGGTGCCGACCTGGGCGATCTCGCCTGATGATTTGACCTTCATCGCCCGCGCCTTGATTTCCTTGACGACGGCGGTGACGCCGAGATCGATGCCGCGCCTGAGATCCATCGGGTTCATGCCGGCAGCGACGAGCTTTGCGCCTTCGCGGAAGATGGAGGCGGCGAGCACCGTTGCCGTCGTCGTGCCGTCGCCGGCAAGATCATTGGTCTTCGAAGCCACCTCGCGCACCATTTGCGCGCCCATGTTCTCGAACTTGTCGGCGAGCTCGATCTCCTTGGCGACGCTAACGCCGTCCTTGGTAATGCGCGGTGCGCCATAGGCCTTGTCGATGACGACGTTGCGACCCTTCGGGCCAAGCGTCACCTTGACGGCGTTGTTGAGCAATTCGACGCCTCGTAGCAGGCGGTCGCGCGCGTCGGTGGAGAACCTGATTTCCTTGGCAGACATGATATTTCTTCCCAGTTCGGTCTTGAGATGCTGGTCACAAATTCGACGCTCAGGCGGCTTTGTCGGCAGCCGCTTCGGTCTTTTCGACGATGCCCATGATGTCGGTCTCCTTCATGATCAGAAGGGTTTCGCCATCGATCGTGACCTCTGTCCCCGACCATTTTCCAAACAGAATGAGATCACCGACCTCGACATCAAGCGGGACCAGATTGCCGCTTTTGTCGCGCAGGCCCGGGCCGACTGCGACCACTTCGCCTTGCTGCGGCTTCTCCTTGGCGGTGTCTGGAATGATGATCCCGCCCTTGGATTTGACATCGCCTTCCGCACGTCGAATGACGACGCGGTCGTGAAGTGAACGGAATTTCATAGAGGTCTTTCTGCTGCCGGCGCGTAGGGCGGCTGCAACTCATAAATAGCACTCGTGGCACTCGATTGATAGGAGTGCCAAGAAATATTATTCACGCAGGAATTTTTTTAAGATATTCAGGAAATCAAACCGACCTGATATTTTGTAATAATCAGGAAATGAATAGAATTTTTTGCGCCGTCGCGTCCCATTTTATTTGCGTGAACGAAGAGTTAATTTGGCGTTTTTCATATATAAATCAGAATTTATCTTGATTTAAGCTCAATCGAGGCGCAATGATAGGCCTCGTCGATTTGGCCGACCTGGCTTCGCGGTGTCAGAGACCTACGACCCGCCATCACCACTGAATTCTCGATAGCGATCCATGACGTCGTTCCGGCGTTGATTTCGCCTGTTCTGATCCGGAATGAGCTTGGCGCTGACCGCGGATGTACCGGCAGCCTCGAGTTCGTCCGGTTCGGATCTCAACGATACAGGAAACGCATCGGTGTGTTCCTGCGGAGGCCTCAGCCGTGACAAGTCGCACCACACAAACCGTCGTCCGCTTTTCATCCCCATTCCGCCTGCCCGGCTTCGACGGGGCGCAGCCAGCCGGAGAATACCGCGTCGACTATGACGAGGAATTGATCGACAGCGTTTCCAGGCTTGCCTGGCGACGGGTCGGCGCCTTCATCCACCTGCCGGCGATCGCCGCGCAGAGTTCGACGCAGCAGATGATGCCTATCCACCTGTCAGATCTCGAAACCGCGATCGAAAAGGACCACAAACCGTCATGACCGCTACGCGCATCCCGCAACGCAATGGACGCTCAATCCGGCGCGAGGCAGCAACGCATATCTTCAAGGTGGGGCAGACTGTCCGAGTGAAGGACGGGTTCTTGGTCGTTCCCTCCAAGCTTCCCGACACATACCGCATTACCGCCACGCTGCCTCTCAGAGGAAATGTGCTGCAATACCGCATTCGCAGTGACGATGAACGTCATGAGCGGGTCGCGACGGAAGATAGCCTGGAACTGGTAAACCTATCGCCCGCCGGCAGCGGCGCAACACTGATCGAGAGGACGTTTGGCCATGGCCACGGCCCGAACGACGAAAGGTTGACATCGTGAACAGCCATGAAGACGAAGCCGAACGAAGACGGAATGCCTTTGCCGTCCACACCTGGGAAGCGCCCGGCCGCTACTCCATGGAGATCGAACACGACCGCCGGATCGAATCCGCCCGTTCGTGGACCGTCTATCGTGTTTCTGCAAGCGTTCCCGTGCACGTCGACCATGCGGAAGCCGGGGAAGACATGATGTCCTTCAATCTCCTCAACATAGGATACCGGAAGGAATGGCTCAGGCTGTCGGGCGCCGCTCGGAGTGCTCGTAAGAGCCCGCCGGTCCAACCATGGCGCTAGCTTTCCTAAACCAAAGCCGTAGCTTCGATGCAGCGAGAAATGCTGTGCGCTTCGTCGGCCATGACGGCATGTTCCAGGTGTTGTTCTTCATCGAGGTTGGCGCGCTGGCGAAATCCGACGCCGCATTGCAAAGAACCGAGCCTTCGGAAACGAGGTGGCTTTCGTCTTTCGACGCCCTGCGCAACTCCATTCAGAACGTGGCACACAAAGCCTATTCCTACCGCCGCCGCGCCTTCTATACTCTAACTGCGGCGGATTTCCGCTAGACGGATCCGGACGCGCGAGAACGCTCCATGTTAATCCGTTACGGCTATGAAATAACGTTGACCTGCCCGCAGCCGACAGCATTGGTCTGTCTGTTGTCGGTTCATGACGATCGCGCGGCCGACATCAGAATTCCGGAAACGGTCTTCACCACGCCCGATGTTCCCACTTCGACCTATCGCGATCTCTTCGGCAACCGCTGTCTTCGGTTGGTTGCCCCAGCGGGCGACCTGACCATATGGGGCGATGCGACGATCGAAGACGACGGCAAACTGGACAGGTCGCTGCCAGGAGCCAGGGAACTCCCGGTTTCGGAGTTGCCGGATGATTGCCTCGTCTACCTGATGGGCAGCCGCTATTGCGAGACGGATCGTCTCAGCCAGATTGCATGGGATATGTTCGGCACCGTCTCACCCGGCTGGGGCCGCGTTCAGGCGATCTGCGACTTCGTTCACGGCCATATCCAATTCGACTACATGCAGGCGCGATCGACGCGGACAGCTTTCGAGGCGTTCCACGAACGTGTCGGCGTCTGTCGCGACTTTGCGCATCTCGCGGTGGCGCTGTGCCGTTGCCTCAACATTCCTGCCCGATATATCAATGGCCATCTCGGTGACATCGGTATTCCCGTCGTCGATCCGATGGACTTCAGCGCCTGGATCGAGGTCTTCCTCGACGGTGCATGGCATACATTCGATCCGCGCAACAACACGCCGCGGATCGGTCGTATCATCGTCGCACGCGGGCGCGACGCCGCCGACATACCGCTCATCAATTCCTTCGGACCGCATGTGCTGAAGGCATTTCGAGTGTGGACCTATGAGGTAACGGAGCTGCAGCAGATGCAAAGCGTCGCCGAGCGAGCTGTTTAGAACGAGACCTGGGCGGATGCGGCAATGTCCGGCCTCAGGCGGCATCTGTCGTAGGACTGCCTGTCCCACATACTTTTGCGCGACATGCTTTAGAATAGCGGTTGAAAGATGTTGGCGTCGAGCCATCTTGGGTGTGGTCAATCATTAGCGGAAGATAGGGAGTTTCGCAGTCCATGTTCGATCACATTTCCATCGGCGTAAAAGACCTCGCAAGAGCCCGCCGTTTCTACGATGCGGCGCTGGCGCCGCTCGGATATGAGCGCCTTTCCAATTCCGACAACATAATCGGCTACGGCCCGGAAAGGGTCGGGCTCTGGTTGATGCAGGTCGAACAGCCTGTTGTTGCCGACATGCGATCCGGGCTGCACTTCTGCTTCGTCGCGCCCGATGAGGCCGCGGTCGATGCCTTTCACGCGGCGGCCGTTGCATCCGGCGGCACGGATAATGGCGAACCAGGTGTGCGGCCGGATTATGGGCAATTCTATTACGCCGCTTTCATAATCGACCCGGACGGCTATCGCCTCGAAGCTTATTTCCACAAAGGCGAGCTATAACGGACCGTCAGGCAGCGGCTCTCGGAATGGATACGCAGCAGCCGGAGGCTTCGAGCGCTTTATTGGCTACATCGATGAACAGGCGACGGAACCAGCGCGCCCGGCCGTCCGTCTGGTCGACTCGGCGATAAAGCATCGTCACGGGATCGGCCGGCAGCGAAAGCGGCGGCTCGCAAAGCATCAGCCCATGTAACTGCGCCATGCAGCGACCGATCGATTCCGGCACGGTGGCAATGGCGGGCATCGCCTTCAGCACCATCGGCAGAGCGGAAAAGCGCGGCACGGTCGCCACCACCTGTCTCACATCGCCGGTGCGGTTCAGCGCCATGTCGATACCGGTCGAGGTGTTGCCTTCGAACGAGACGGTGACATGGGCGACATTGGCGAAATCCTTGAGGCTCAACGGCGCCTTCAGCCCGAGCTGAGCTGCATCGTAGATGCAGATCGAGACTTGGTCGAACAGCGGCGCGCGAATGTGCCAGGAGGCGGGTTCGTCATGCATCGCGACGCTGAAATCGAAGACGCCTTCATCCAGCCGGCGTGCGGCATCGCGCTTTTCGGAAGCGATGCCGATCAGCCGGGCGCCGGGTGAAAGCTGGAGAAGACGGGCGGCAAGCGGGCCGAAGAAGGCCGATTCGAGATTGTCGCACATGCCGATGCGGAACTCGCCCTGCCAGCTCGCCGGATCGAACTCAGCCTGCGGGCGGATGGCGCGCTCGATGCCCGACAGCGCATCCTCGATCGCCGGAGCGATGGAAAGGGCGCGCGGCGTCGGCTGCAGGCCGCGGCCGACACGCACGAACAGTTCATCGTCCAGGGCTTCGCGCAAGCGCCGCAAAGCGGCCGACAGACCTGGCTGACCGAGCAGCAGGCGCTCGGCGGCGCGACTGACATTGCGCTCCTGCATCAGCACCGAAAAGGCCAGCAGGAGGTTGAGGTCGATCTTACGAAGGGTGACATCATTCATCATCGTTAGTAATACCTGGCATGGCTACTATCAATTTGCAATAGGAATGGAAGCTGTACATTTTCTCGTTCCCTGCCGCCCGGCAACCTCCCCCGATGAGGCGGCAGCAAAGAAGGAACGATTTCGATGACTCTTTCCAAATCGCCAAGCGGAGCGGGGCTGGCATTGCTGCTGCTCTGCGCCGCCAATTTCCTCGACGCCATGGACGTCTCCACCATTGGCGTTGCGCTCCCCGCCATCCAGGCCGAACTCGGCATGGAGGCGACATCGCTGCAATGGGCGGTCAGCGCCTATGTGCTCGGCTATGGCGGCTTCCTGCTGCTCGGTGGCCGAGTCGCCGACGTTTTCGGCCACCGCCGCGTCTTCCTCTGGTCGCTGGCGATCTTTGCCGCCGCCAGCATCGCCGGCGGCTTCGTCAACAGCGGGACGACGCTGATCGCCGCCCGATTGGTCAAGGGCATTGCCGCCGCCTTCACCGCGCCTGCGGCGCTTGCGCTGCTGCTCTCCGTCTTCGGCGAGGGAACGGCACGGGCAAAGGCGCTCGGGGTCTTCTCCTCCACCGGCGCCGCCGGCTTTGTGCTCGGCATGGTGCTCGGTGGTGCTGCGACGATTATCAGCTGGCGGGCGACACTGGTCATGGGCGCGCCCGTCGCCATCCTGACGCTTTTTGTTGCGCCACTGGTGCTGCCCGCCGACCCGAAAAGGACGGGACCGCGGCCGGCCTTCGACTGGGCCGGCGCGCTGACGATCACCCCTGGGCTGCTGCTCTTCGTCTTCGGCATCACCAATGCTGCGGCCGCTGGCTGGCAGGCTTTTGCGACCTGGGGTTCGCTCGTCGCGTCGCTGGCGCTGATCCTGCTCTTTCTCGTGGTCGAAGCGCGGCATGCCGATCCGATGGTGCCGCTCGGCATGTTCCGGCGGGCCAAGCTCCGGCATGCCAATGCGATTGCCGCCCTCTTCCAGGGCGCCTATGTCGGCTTCCAGTTCCTGGCGACGCTCTATTATCAGAACGTCCTCGGCTGGTCGGCCTTCACGACCGGCTTCTGCTTTGCGCTTGGCGGCGTCTTCGTGATGTTCCTGGCGCCACGTTTTGCGACGTTGGCGCAAAATCGCGGCGCCACCGGGCTGATGGCGGCGGGTGTCGGTCTGCAGGCGTTCAGCTATATCTTCTGGGTGACCGCACTTGGACATGTCGATCCGATCCTGCTCGTGCTGTTCTCGCAGATCCCGCTCGGCCTCGGTTACGCCCTGACCTACCCCTCGGTGCAGGTTGCGGCCCTTTCCGATGTGGAGGATGACAAGGCAGGGCTCGCCTCCGGACTGCTCTTCGCCTCCTTCCAGATCGGCGGCGGCATCGTACTTGCGGCGGCCTCGGCAGTCTTCGGAGCCGCGCCGCATTTCGGCTGGGACCCCTATGTCGCCGGCATCGCCTTCGTGGCCCTGCTTGCGGTGGCGATTACCTTGCTTGCCGCCGCCGGTCCGCGGACATCGATCACCCGGAGACCCAGCTATCAGGCGGCGGAATGACTGTCAGCAGCCCGCACCCTGACCGGTGCGGGCTGCTCGTGAACCGGAGCGGTTGCTGCAAAGAATCCCGTTGCGTTGCCTGGGTGAAAGGCGCATGGTCTCAACTTCGGCAGCCAGTGTAAGGGCGCTGCCGACTGAGGGTTTTTATACCCTTGCCCCGATGAAAGGAGGACCGATGTCTTCCACTTTCGAAAAGTCGCATCTGACTTCGTCCGATCTCGACATGCTGCAAGGCGTGCTCGACGACGCCGGCTACGACGCCAAAATCCTGATCGGCAAAGAACGTGTCTTCAACGTCGCGGCCATACTGTTGATCAGGCTGTTCGAAGAGGGCGTCACCTCGCCGGCCATGCTCTCACAAGCGCTCGAACACCATTTCGGCAAGCTGAAGACGCCGCCGAAACCGGTAACCCCCGTCTTTAATCGATATGCGATACAGGGATTGCCCCGCGAAAGACGCGCCGCCGGCTAGAGCATGATGCCGAAAAGTGTGAGCGGTTTTCGGACGACATCGCGCTCTCGCTGATGTTCTAAAGCGCGTCGCGATCTTTCAGATTCACTCCTCGCGCTTTAGGTCTTTGTTTTACGCATGCCATTAGCGCAAAACCGCTGCACACTTTTGCGCGACATGCTTTAGCGGCAAGCGAGCCGCCCGGCTCCGAAGGAATATTGTGCGAAAAACCCTTTTGCTTTGTATCTGCGTAGTAGCGGCCGGTTATTTCGGATGGGTGCAATTCGGGGCTTACCAACAACGGCAACAGGCTAGGGATCTTGCCGACATCGACAGGGAGCGCCGGGTGGCGCTCCTGGAAATCGATGGCTGCCAGGCGAAAGTGGATATGCTTCTGTCGATGACAGACCGCCTGCTCAAGGCCGGCGGCATGCTGGTGCCGCTCGATATCGGACGGGATATAGAACTCTGTTTGGATCGCGGCATCATGTCGACATCAGGCCGAGCGGAGATGGAAAGAACGAAGTTGATCCGCCTGTTTTCCGTGAATGACTAAGGCGGTCGCAAGATTCGTTGCTCGCGCTTTACGTCCTGTTTTTACGTGTGTCGTTATCGCAAAATCGCTGCATAGTTTTGCGCGGCGCGCTTCATGCCCTGTGGAAATATGGCTTTCCTGCGGCGGCGGCCTTAATGGCACCTCAATTTTAGTCTATAACAAAAGCTCGCTGATTTGGCCGATGCGGCATTAGCGGTGACCGGGTTTCCGGCCCCGCCATTTTCCCGATCGCGAAAGCATGGTGACGTCCCGTCTCAACGTCGGGTTTGGCTTTCGGTGACCTCTCCGGTCATCCGCCTCCAGACAGCGATGCGGTTTCAGCAGGCATCATTTTCATTCCATCCCTGCGGCCCGGTGTTGTCGGGTTGCCCGTCATGACGATCCCGCGATCTCCGATCGCGACCGACAAACGGGGCGAATACCACGCAGGCTGCGGCTTTCAATTTCGATCTAAAGGGAGATTTCATCGATGGCAAAAGGACAGGCAAGAAGCAATCGCGAGGTCCGGAAGCCGAAGAAGGACAAGCAGGAAGCGAAGGTGGAAAGCACATTCGCCAACCAGATGAAGACGGCGACCAAAACCGCCCCGCAGGGCAGTGCTCCAAAGAAATAGAACTTCCTATCGAGCCGCCGCTCTCGCCCTCGCTGCGTCTAACAGCGCAAGTGATAACGCGTCTTGCCGGACGCGCGGGCGTGACATCATCGCCTATTGACATGTCTTCAGAAAAACAGGAATTGCTGCGACCATGACCACACTTCTTACAATGTACCACTTCGACTATCCGCTCTTCCTCATCCGCTCGGCCGTAGTGATTGCACTCGGCCTTTCGGCCATCGCGGCCTTTCACGGCGTCACTCTGTGATCGAATCTGCGCGCCGCAGCGAGTGCGAGGAAATCAAAGTGGCCCCTTTGGGCGAGCCCGACGAAAACCCGGAGCGATCCCGGGGGAATGCCGAGCTTTTCGCTGAAAAGCGCTGGTTGAAGATCCTTGCCGGATATCGCCAGCCGCGAGCCGGACGCAGCGCTTTCGAGCTTGCCGTCACCGTTGTCCCCTTCGCGCTGTTCTGGGCTGCCGCCTGGGCAGCGGTTCACTACAGCTTCTGGCCCGGCCTGATCCTCGTCCTTCCCGCCGCCGCCTTCCTGCTCCGGCTGTTCATGATCCAGCATGATTGCGGCCACGGCTCGTTTTTCGCCCGTCGTCGCGTCGACGACTGGGTTGGACGCACGATCGGCATCCTGACGCTGACGCCCTACGACTATTGGCGCCGGGCGCATGCAGAACACCACGCCTCGGCCGGAAACCTGGACGAACGCGGCGTTGGCGACATCGAAACGCTGACGATCGCCGAATACAACGCGCTGTCGCGCTGGGGCCGGCTCGGCTACCGGCTCTACCGGCACCCGATCGTGATGTTCGGGATCGGACCGGCATGGCTGTTCCTCTTCAAGCAGCGCCTGCCTTTTGGCATGATGCGCTCCGGCGCCCTGCCCTGGATCTCGACCATGGCGACCAATCTTGCCATCGCAGTGGTCGCCGCGCTGCTGATCTGGGCGGTCGGGATCGTCCCCTTCTTACTGGTGCATCTGCCGACCGTTCTTCTGGCAGGTGCTGCCGGCGTCTGGTTGTTCTACGTCCAGCATCAATTCGAGGAAACACATTGGTCGAAGGAGCCGGAGTGGCAGTTCCAGCATGCGGCCCTGCACGGTGCCTCGCATTACGACCTGCCGCCGGTGCTGCGCTGGATCACCGGCAATATCGGCATCCACCACGTACATCATCTGTCTAGCCGGGTGCCTTACTACCGGCTGCCGGAGGTGCTGCGAGATCATCCTGAGCTTGCCGATCTGGGCCGCATCACGCTCATGGAAAGCCTGCGTTGCGTCAAGCTGGTCCTGTGGGACGAACAGACGAAACGACTGGTCTCGTTTCGCGAGGCGGCGCGGCTTGCCACAGCATGATGACGGGGCGTTAGAGCAGTTTAGCTTTCACGGAAGCGCAGAGCTGCTCTGACCTTTTGCCTGCATTCAATTCCAGGGAAAGCCGCCTCTTTCCCTGGAATTGTTTAGCGATAACCCGTCACGTCAGCCGGTCTGCCCGGCTCCTGCACTTCCACCATGTAGCGCCAGCAATCCGGCCGCGAACCGTCGATATCGTCGAAGCCGTAGGTCTTGGCCACTTCGCCGCTCGACAGCGACTGGCCGTTCCAGCGGGCGCGGTCGGGATCGGCGGCGATGGCCGCAACGGCCCGGCCGACGAAATGCGGCGTTTCGGAAATGGCGAAATGCGGCTGCACTTTCGTCGCCTCGCACCAGTTCTCCTCACGAACACCATAAGCATCCAGCATCATTTCGGAGCGCAGCCAGCCCGGCGTGATCGAAACGGCGGTGGCGCCGTGTTTCGCCAAATCTTGCGCATGCGCCCAGGCCATGCGGGTGACGCCCGTCTTGACGAGGTCGTAAAACGGCGACAGCCGGTAATGGGTGGCATTGTATTCGGCCGTGCCGTCGGTCATCTCCACCAGCAATCCGCCCGGCCGCTCGATCATCAGCGGCAGGGCGTAATGGGCGGTAATCAAATGCGTCTCGATGCCCAGCTGCAGCATGCGCAGGCCCTTGTCCAGCGAATGCTCCCAGACGGCCTTGTCCCATTCGAACAGTTTCTCGCAACCCCAGATGTCGTTGACGAGAATATCGAGCCGGCCGGCTTCGCCGCGGATGCGGGCGACCAGCGCCTCGACCTGTTGCTTGACGAGATGGTCCACCTGCACGGCGATACCCTTACCGCCTGCGGCGGTTACCAGCTCGGCCGTCTCTTCGATCGTCTCCGGCCTAATATATTCGGATTGCTGGGCGCGCGTCGTGCGCCCGGTCACGTAGACGGTGGCGCCGGCGGCGCCGAGCTCCACCGCGATGCCGCGGCCGGCGCCGCGCGTGGCACCCGCCACCAAGGCAACTTTCTCCCGCAAATTCGCTGTCACTTCTCCATCCTCCACGCTAGAACGCCTCATGCCGCAATGAAGCGCCAGGAATTAGCTCTTTGTTTTCACGCAATTCCCGGCAAAACCGTTTCGCGCTTTGCCTGGGAAAACCGCTTCACACTTTTCCCAGAATTGCTGAAGCTGGCGCTCCTTGTATATAAACGAATGATCGTTTATATTCGAGGCGGATGCAAGAGGAATTTCATGCCGCGTCGCCGCACAGTGTCAGATGAACAGCTTCTCGCCATGGTGCTGGCGGTGATCCAAGCCGAGGGGCCGGAGGCGGCGACCTTTGCGGCGGTGGCGAAAGCCAGCGGCCTTTCCGGCTCGACGCTGGTGCAGCGTTTTGCCACGAAAGCGGCGATGCTGCGCGCCGCGCTGCTTTATGCCTGGGACAGGCTTGATGCGGAAACGGCGCGGCTTGCCGAGACCGTGCCGAAAACGCCGGAAGGCGCCGTCGCGCTGCTCGTCGGCCTGTCGCTGGATTACGGCGATAATGCCGCCGCCTATGGCGAGGGACTGCTGGTGCTTCGCGAGGATTTTCGCGATCCGATGCTGCGTGCCCGGGGTGCCGCCTGGGGAGCGGCACTTACGGCGGCAATCGCTCGATGTTTCGGATCGGCGAAGGCGCCGGAGATGATCGCCCGGCTGATGCTGTCGCAATGGCAGGGTTCGCTCATCTGGTGGGGTTTTGGCGCCGAAGGGCCGGTGGCCGCCTATGTCGAGACGGAGTTGCGGCATTTCCTCGCCGCGGTACCTGTCCATTCAGCTTAAGAGGCTGTGAAGATCATCGCCTTGATAAAATAAAGCAAGGCGGCGGTCGCGACGATGGTCGCCAATGTAAGCAGCAGTCCGATCAGGGTGACGAGACCATCCCGCTCCATCAGGGCGACGGCGAGCACCACCAGCGAGAACACCGGCAGAATATTGCCGAAGGGAATCGGCAGCGCGATCACCACGGCGAGCAGGAAGACAGGAATGCCGAGAAGCGCCTGCACCGTCGGGCCGGTGAAGGCCTGCAGCCGGCCGGCGCGCACGACCTTCTCCACCCGGGCGATCACCGGAACCGCGTGACCCACGACGAGATCGAGCGTCGTCGACGAAACCCGGCGATCCCTGACGATGGCGGGCAGCCAGACCTTCCGGCCGCCCGCAACGATCTGGAGGGAAACCAGCGCCAGCGCGGTGCCGAAAACCATTCCGAACGGCCCGGGAATCGGAGTCAGCGCCGGGATTGCCAGGAACAGGATGGTGAAGGCGATGCTGGTCGAGCCCATCGCCTCCAGAGCCTCGCCGATGGAGAGGCCGCCCTTCATCCGGGCGAGTTCCAGCATCTCCCGGAGCCGCGCGGTGGCTACACCGCACGGCGGCCGTCTATTTTCGTCTTGATCAGGCATCACGCAGTCCATTTTCAGCAGGTCGCCGTCACGCACCCGCGCCGGCTCCCTTCAGCGCGTCGACCAGGGCTGCGCATTGCGGGTCGCTGCCGTCGAGAAGTTCGGCCGGCGCGGTATGGCCGATCGCTATGCTGACGACCGTGGCCGCCGCCCAGCCGTAGTCGCCGGCGGCGCGCTCTATGAGCTTCGGCCCTTGGGATGTCAGGCAGGCCTGGGACTGGCGGACGATCTCCACGGGAAGCCGGGCACGCTCAGCCTGTTGCTGTATCTCAGCCTGCAACGGATCGACGACGAGCAGGGCAAAAATCCAGCCGATGAAATTCGAAATCATATCTGTTTCCTTCTTTGTTGACGTATTCCCTGTGCAGAGCCCGCTCAGGCGGGCTGCTGCGGATCCCGCGTCTTGAGAAGGCTCCAGACCACGCCGGCAGCGATGATCGCGAAGGTGATGCTGAGCGAGAGCGCGGCCGGGAATTTTTCAAGGCCCAGCAGATCGGCGAGGAAGATCTTCGAGCCGATGAAGATCAGCACGATGGCAAGCGCCGGCTTCAGGTAACGGAAGCGGTGGATCATCGCCGCAAGCGCGAAGTAAAGGGCGCGAAGGCCGAGGATCGCGAAGATGTTCGAGGTGTAGACGATGAACGGATCGGTGGTGATTGCGAAGATCGCGGGGACCGAATCCACGGCGAAGATAACGTCGGCCACTTCGACCATCACCAGCGCCATGAAGAGCGGCGTGATGAACCAGGTCATCCTGCCCGTCCTGGGATTTGCCTTCCTGACGAAGAACCGTTCGCCGTGATGTTCCTCGGTAACGTTGAAGCGGCTGCGCATGAAGCGCACGAGGATGTTCTTCGAAACATCAGGCTCTGCCTCCTTGATGACCAGCATCTTGATGCCGGTGACGATCAGGAAAGCAGCGAAGATATAGAGAAGCCAGGCGAATTCGGCGACCAGCGTCGCGCCGACGCCGATCATGATGGCGCGCAGCACGATGACGCCGAGAATGCCCCAGAAGAGCACCCGGTGCTGGTAGATACGCGGCACGGCAAAGAAGGAGAAGATCAGGGCGATGACGAAGACGTTGTCGAGGGCCAGCGTCTTTTCGACGACGAAGCCCGTCATATAGGCAAGGCCGGCCTCGGAGCCGAGGTACCACCATACCCAACCACCGAAGGCAAGGCCGAGCGCGATATAGAGAGCGGAAAGCCTGACGCTTTCGCCGACGCCGATTTCCTTGTTCTGCTTATGAAGAATACCGAGGTCGAACGACAGAATGGCGATGACGAGGGCGAAAAAGCTCGACCACATCCAGAGCGGCGTTCCCAGCCACTCGACGAACAAAAAAGAGAGATTCAAGGATAGTCCCCTGGCGGCACTGGTTGTCGGAGAAGAGGCCCGACATCGCAAGAGTGCCGAAGCTCTCGCCAGAGGGGCCCGGACCAGCGGGTTGCACCGCAAGTAGGGTCTCACTTTTCAATAATCAAGCAGCGGCCAGTGCCAATTTTGCGTATCGCGCCGGAGGTAAGGCGTGCGCTGTGCGAATGCGTCATTCGCCGTGCAAGAGAAAGCCTTCGCCAGCGGTCTCAAGCGTCCTCGTCGTCCTTCTCCTCGCCCACGGTCAGCGGCCAGTCGACGACGTAGTCCTCGAGATCGTCGAGATCGATCTCATTTTCATTGATCGCGCGGCCTCGCGCGGAAATGCCGGCGGCATGGACGGTCTCCGGGTCGCCGGAGACGAGCGGGTGCCACCAGTAGAGGTCGCGGCCTTCATTGACCAGCCGGTAGCCGCAGGTGGGCGGCAGCCAGGCGATGTCAGGCACGTTCTCCTTGGTCAGCTGCACGCAGTCCGGCACGAAATCCCAGCGGTTCTCATAGCTGGAGCAGCGACAGCTTTCGCCGTCGAGAAGCTTGCAACTGACCGAGGTGAAATAGATATCGCCACTATCCCATTCCTCGATCTTGTTGAGACAACAGAGGCCGCAGCCGTCGCAGAGGCTTTCCCACTCGACGACGGTCATTTCGGCAAGCGTCTTGCTCTTCCAGAAGGGCAGATCGTTCATCGTTCGTTTCTTGCAACAGCGGCCCGCAAATTCGCGTGACCCTGATGCATCTCTCTTGTTATCAGCCGCAAAATCAATCAATCCTTCAGTATACTCCTGGTACTCGGAGAATTCTCTCCCGGTATCGGAGAGCTTTGCGGCCATATGCGGGCCTCGCGCTTTCGTCGGATATGACCGAAGCGAGATCAGGCGGGAATACAGGACGTGCAGGATCCGGACAACCCAGGAAATGGGCCAGGAAATGGGCCAGAAAACGGGCCAGAAAAAAGGCCCGGAAAAGCGGCGAACGAGGCAGCGGAAAAGCGGCCGGCAAAGAGCCGTCACATTCTGCTGCGCATCGATTCCTGGATCGATTCGACCGTCTGGAACGCCGGCTTCCGCGCCGCCGAGATCTGGGAAGACATTACCATTTTCTTCCGCCGCTTCCGTGTGCGCGGCTGGAAGCGCATGGTCTTCGAACTTGCCGGCGAAGGGCTGACGCTCGGGGCGGCCGGCTCGGTGCTGATGCTGCTGCTTGCCCAGCCCGCCTTCGAGGCGACCAACGAAGACTGGCGCAACCGCGGCGATTTCGCCGTCACCTTCACCGACCGCTACGGCAACGTCATCGGCCATCGCGGCGTCATCCACCAGAATTCCGTGCCGATCGACGAATTGCCGGATTCACTGATCAAATCGGTGATCGCCACCGAGGACCGGCGCTTTTTCGACCATTTCGGCATCGACTTCATCGGCCTCTTCCGCGCCATGAGCGAGAATGCGCGCGCCGGCGAAGTCGTCCAAGGCGGCTCGACACTGACGCAGCAGCTCGCCAAGAACCTGTTCCTGTCCAATGAACGCTCGATCGACCGCAAGGTCACCGAGGCGTTCCTGGCACTGTGGCTCGAGGCGAACCTTTCCAAGAAGGAAATCCTCTCCACCTATCTTGACCGCGCCTATATGGGCGGCGGCACTTTTGGCGCAGCGGCGGCGGCGCAGTTCTATTTCGGCAAGAACATCACCGATGTGAACCTTGCCGAATCCGCCATGCTCGCCGGCCTGTTCAAGGCGCCGGCGAAATACGCGCCGCATGTCAACCTGCCGGCGGCGCGTGCCCGCGCCAACGAAGTGCTGACCAATCTGGTGCAGAGCGGGTTGATGACCGAGGGCCAGGTGATCGCCGCCAGGCGCAATCCGGCCACCGTCGTCGACCGCAACGAGGTGGAATCGCCCGATTTCTTCCTCGATTGGGCTTTCGACGAGGTGCAGCGGCTTTCGTCGCGCTTCCACCAGCATTCGCTGATCGTGCGCACGACGATCGACATGGGCATCCAGCAGGCGGCGGAGGATTCGGTCGAGACGTCGCTGCGCGAATATGGCGAGGCCTATCACGCCAAGCAGGGCGCGATGGTGATGATCGAAAATGGCGGCGCCGTCCGCGCCATGGTCGGCGGCCGGGATTACGGCGAGAGCCAGTTCAACCGCGCCAGCAGGGCTCTGCGCCAGCCAGGCTCGTCCTTCAAGGTCTACACTTATGCGGTGGCGATGGAGAGCGGCATGACGCCGCAGACGACGATCGTCGATGCGCCGATCTACTGGGGCAACTGGAGCCCGCACAATTACGCAAACCGCTATGCCGGCCGCATCACGCTCGAGACCGCGATCGCCCAGTCGATCAACACCGTGCCGGTGCGGCTTGCCAAGGAAAAACTCGGTATTCAGCCGATCCGGGCGATGGCGAAAAACCTCGGTGTGGAAACGCCGATCCGCGATGACGTCACCATCCCGATCGGCACTTCCGAGGTGACGGTGCTCGACCAGGCGACCGCCTATGCCACCTTCCCGGCCGGCGGCTACCAGTCGCGCCGCCACGGCATCACCCAGATCCTCGACTACGATGGCGACGTGCTCTACGATTTCGACCGCGACGAGCCGGCGCCGAAGCGTGTGCTCTCCGAACAGGCCGACGCCTATATGAACCAGATGCTATCGCGCGTTCCCTATGTCGGCACGGCGCGCAAGGCGGCCCTCGACAACGGCATCCTGACGGCCGGCAAAACCGGCACGACCCAGGCCTATCGCGACGCCTGGTTCGTCGGCTTCACCGGCAATTACACCTGCGCCGTCTGGTTCGGCAATGACGACTACACCTCGACCAACGAGATGACCGGCGGCTCGCTACCGGCGATGACCTTCAAGCGCGCCATGGACTACGCCCATCAGGGCGTCACGCTGCGCGCCATCCCCGGCGTCGAAAACCCCCTGCCCTCGGAAAAGGATCTCGCCAAGACCGCCGCCGCCAAGCCGCAGGACGGATTGCCGCAGCTTATCCGGCCGCGCATGCTCTCGGTTCAATCGACCGACATCCTCAGGAAGCTTGGCGAAAAGTTGAAGGATGCCGCCCCGCTCGCGCCGGCGAAGGTGGCGAGCGCGGAGTAGCAGGCTCCGCCTGGCGCACCGAAATCAGCCTCGATATATCGGCACGGATTGCCGTTGCCGCACTTGGCATGACGGCTTTGCCGCATGGACATAACCGTGAATCAATCGGCGCCCATGTCACGGCGCGGCATTCCACCCCGCCAGAATCAGTGGTAACCCTTTCACCCGATATGGTTTCCAAGGTCCTGACGTGTTTCGATTCCCCCTCTTTATCGCGATCACGCTGATCGTCGCCTTTGGCGGCGGGATCATGATTTCGCTTTATGCGCTGGATGCGACACAGGGGTTTGGGGCGATCAAGCTCGGTGCCTGGGAGGCCTTTCCAGCGCTGCAGACGGTCGAGGCCGATCCTTATGCCAAGTCGCACCGGGCGCGCGCCGGCAAGCTGCTCTATGGCAGCGCCGAGGGCCTAACGTTTACGGCGAGCGTCGACGACGAGGGCGCGCGGCTGAATGCCGGCTGCCGCTACCGCATCAGCGGTCAGACGCCGCCTGCCCGGCTCTGGACCCTCTTTACCGCCGACAATGGCGGCAATCCGGCGGCGGTCACGACCGGCCATCCCTCAGCGCTGAATTCCTGGACGGTGCTGCGCCAGCAAGATAGCAGCTTCTCGATCGAGATCTCCGCCGTCGCACAGCCGGGCAACTGGCTGGCCTTGCCACAGGCCGGCACCTTCCGACTGGTGCTGACGCTGTTCGACACCCCGACCGCCGGCAGTTCCGGCGTGATCGACCTCGCCATGCCGAAGCTCACCAAGACCGGATGTGGCAATGCTTAGGATATTCTTCGCGGTCCTGACCGGCCTTTTCGGCGCAGCCCTGCTGCATCTCGTCATCATCCTGTCGCTGCCGCATTTCACCGGCAGGGATGCGGCGACCCGCGTGGAGGCAGAAGGCGACCTCAATAATTTCTACCTGCTCGGCGACCAGTATGACGAGGCCGGCCTTGCCAATGGCGACCCCTTCCTGCGCACCGCGGTCTGCTCCTTCGACGTCGAGGATACGCCTGTGCATTTCACCGCCAAGGGCAATGTGCCCTTCTGGTCGATCGCGATCTACGACAGCGCCTCCAACGAGGTCTTCAGCATGAACGACAGGACGTCGGTCGGCGGGGCGCTCGATGTGCTGGCCGGCAGTCCGATCCAGCTGACAGACCTGCGCAAAAACTTGCCCCAGGAGCTGCAGCAGGCGATCCTGGTGGAGATGGCACGGCCGGACGGTTATGCCGTGCTGCGGACGCTGGCGCCGCAGGCGAGCTTCGATGAGGCCGCGCGGAACTTCCTCACGGAAGCCGGCTGCGAGCAATTCGTCGCCCGCTGAGGTTGAACAAGCGGTTACTTCTTGTTGACGCGCGGCGCGGGCGCCGGACGATGTTTCGGGCTCTCGACCAACCGCTCGTAGCGGACGCCGGTGAACCAAAGGATCTTGGCTTCGCGGGGCTCTTTGTCCGGGCGACGCGGCGCCCGCGGCCGCCGATCCGCCAATGCGACTACTATTGCCATTCTCGTCTCCATGCACTGCCCGAGACGGATGAACTTGCGATGGATTTCACCCTGCCCACCAATGTGCGGGCCGGCGCGTCCTGCAGTACCGGGATGACCGGACCGAGGGCATTCGCGCCTTTCCCACGGCACTTGATTGAAATACCGTGATGCGGAGTTTCGACGATCCAACTACTCAAATCGCGTCGTTCCTATCCGAATTGAGCCACATGACAGTTAACAGTTTACTAATGTGCAGCGGATGCCAAACACAGTTCACCTCACTTCCCCTTTAACGCTCGAAGAGTTGATTTGGTTTCACGCCGCCCGCGCAAAGGCGCGGCTCGGCATCGGCGCATAAAATTAGAAATAATTCACATAGTTGGCGCTGGCGCGGCAATCTCCCTGCCGAGAAAGAGACGGTGTTGCAAAAATGCGTCATGAAAATATTTAATTGCGAGGCGCGCAGATGCGCGTATGTTCGCTCATGTCGATCACACGTTTCCGGGCACCGATCGATCGGAGATTTTCCCCGCTCTTGCCGGAATGCGGAGGGTAAGCGGTGTCTTTGCTGGTGAATTCATCCTTCTCGCCTGACGATCTCGACGTGTTGCGCAGTGCGCTCGATGCCTGGTGCTCGGAACGGCGCATCGACATCAAAAGCGTCGACGCGCAATTCGCGGCATCCGCAGCCCTCGACCTTTATCAGGCCGGTTACGACAGCCGCGAAAAGCTGCTGCATGCGCTGCGCGATCATAGGATCGCCTGAACTTTTCCACCTTCACAGCCGCGATGAGCAACCGTCGTAGTGCCCCTTCAAACTTCGCTTTTCATATTGCCGGCCAACCATGCCTGCACACGCCTCACGTGTATATTTCTGTTGCTTTTTAATAAAATCTTCAGCATGCATTAACCGTACCGGTGTAGGATTTGTTCATAACCGTATGGCCTGACATGCGTTCCGCCAGCGTATATCGGCCCTTGGTCCCCTTGTTCCGCGTTTTCGGGGTGTTTTTGTGCGTGACCGGTTTCGAGACCTAGAAGGCCCCTTGGCCGTCAGGAAAAAGGACGTGGTGTTAATGGCGACTGTCAGCAGTTTCGAGAACCTGTCTCATCCGACACGGTCCGAACTGCGCCAATTCGCCGAACTTTTCATGCCGCTGTTCCAGGCTTCCTCCGACGAGGCCAAGCGCCAGGCGGTCGCAGCACTCTCCCAATGCGAGAACATGCCGGCAGCCGTAGCATTGTTTATCGGCAACCAGCCGATCGAGATCGCGGCGCCTTTTCTTGCCGCCTCAAAGGCAGTTGCCGACGATACGCTGATCACCATCGCGCGCATGCAGGGTGCAGCGCATGTCAAGGCGATCGTCAGCCGCGATTCACTCTCGCCGAAGGTCATCGATGCGCTGGTGGCGCTGCGCCAGAGCCAGCCGCGCTCCGCGGACGCATCGGCGCCGATCATGGCATCGCCGGCAGTCCCGCTTTCACCAGCGCCTGCCGAGACCAACGAGGCAGATGCGCTGGAGGAACAGCGGATTGCCAATGAAGAGGCGTTGCGCGAGCGTATCCTCGGGCTTGCCGGCCATCTCGGCCGGGCCGACGAAGACAGGCTCGGTCTGCGCACGCTCACCGACATTCAAGAGGCGCTGCTGGTGCGCTTCGCCCGTTCGCGTGAGGCGACGCATTTCGCAACCGCGCTTGCCGATGCGCTTTCCGCCAGCCGCTGGCTTGCCGAGCGCATCATGCTCGATCTTTCCGGCCAGCAACTCGCCACGACGCTGACCAGCCTCGGCATGGGCTTTCTCGATGCCGTCTTCGTGCTCGAAAGGCTCTATCCGCACCTTGCCGAACAGCAGCACAACGTCACTCGCGGCTGGATGGTGCTCGATGCGCTCGACCCGGAAGAATGCCACGAACGCGTCGAAGCCTGGCGGCGTGCCGATCGCTATACCTATAAGCCGGAAGCGCCAGCCATGCCCGCGCCGGTGGCAACGCCCGACTATCGCTTCATCCGCCAGGCGCCGCCGCAGCGCGACATGCGCGTCATGGGACGGCGGTCTCGCTGAGCTGACGGGCGCCTCGGCTGTCAGCCGCCCTTCGCAAGCGGGATCATGTCCCCCAGTTCCTCCGCCTCCAGCTCGACGATCCAGAGATCGGGGTCGAATTTACGTTCGCGCTCCAGCATCGCACGCACCGCTTCCGGTTCGCTGCGCGACAGGCGGACCTCGAACAGGCGGTCGCCGGCCTGACCTTCGTCAAAGGCGGTCTGCGGCGCCGGCGCGTAGAGCGTTTCCAGGCCGTCGCGGAAGTGCTGGCGGATGAAGATCGCCCCCGCCTCCTCCGCGCCCTTCTTCTCGACGGCGGCGAAATCGCCGCTGGCGAAGACGCGGCGCAGGAGGGCTGAAATGAAGATGTCGGCGCGTAATCTCATCGGTGCGGTATAAAGCATGTCGCGCAAAAGTGTGTAGCGGTTTTGCGATAACGGCATGCGGAAAAATAAAGACTTAGAGCGCAAGGAGCGAATCTGAAAGATTGCGATGCGCTAGCCCCGGCGCGCAGGTGGCGGCAATGCAGGGTCAGAGTTTGACCCCGGGGTCAAACCTTGATCCCCAGGGGTCAGACCTTGATTGCCAGCCGCAATCCTCCCCAATGCCGTCCGCGCACGGTGATCGGAGCGGAGATATCCTTCATCATCACGAAATTGCCGCCGCCCATGTCGCGCCTGTAGGTCTGGACGAGGAAAGGCGCGGTGCTGCGGCCTGCGGCAAGGCCGACGCGATCGGCAAAGATGCGGCGATTGCGGCAATTGGCGGTGTTCCACACGGTGTCGCCAGGCCGCTGGGCTTGCGAGAATTTTCGGTTGTGGGTCGGCAGATAGCCGTTCTCGTCGATCGCCGCGCAGAAGGCGATGCGCTCGTCCAGAGCTGTGACGGGTTCCTGGATCGGCGGCAGCAGGCGATCGGTGAGTTCGGTGAAGGCTGCCATCACCTGTGCCGGATCGGAGCCCGCTATCGGCCGATAGCGTCGATCGAAGAGAGCATCGAGCCCGATCTGGCCTTCAGCGACAGCGCGTTCGAAGGCGCCGGAAATCTGTCTTGCCACCGACTGCGCTTCCTCGATCCAACGGCTGTCGGCGGTCTTGACGCCGGCGCTCGCCGTCAGCTGGATCAGGGTTTCCGAGAGACCGACGACGCTGTCGACGCGTTTTGCCGCCTGCTGCAGCCTGATATTCGAGCCGGCGACCTCGGCCGACATCTCGCCGAGTTTCTCGACGAAGCCGGCGCATTGCTGGTCGACCGCCTCGGTGGTGTTGGCCATGACAGTCGAACTGTCGAGGATGCGGGTGATAACATGTTCCATGCTTTCAAATGCGCCGCGCATCGCCTCCGACTTGTCGCGCACGCCGGCCGCACTGTCGCGCGCATCGCTGCCGACGGCCGACAGCCGGTCGATCTTCACGCGCAGTTCGTCCAGCGTCTGCTGGATGGAGCCGGTCGCCTTCGAGGTCTGCAGCGAAAGCGCCCGGACCTCGGTGGCGACGACGGCGAAACCCTTGCCCGCGTCGCCGGCGCGCGCCGCCTCGATCGCGGCGTTCAGCGCCAGCAGGTTGGTCTGGCGGGCGATGGTGCTGATCTCCTCGGCGATATTGTCGACATCGGCAAGCGACTTGGAGAAACCGGCGATCTCAGTGCCGATCTCGTTGGAGGACTGGACCATGTGGCCGATCTCGGCAACGGAGCCCGTCAGACGTTCGGCCGATTCCTTCAGCATGTGACGGGCCTCGGCCGCCGTGCGGTCGGTCTCGCGCAGCGACACGGCGACCGAGCGGTTGGTCTCGGCAATCGACAGCGCGGTGCGGGTGACATGATCGAAGGCGGAGGCATGCCGGGCCGACATTCCCGCCATGTCCTGGATGGCGCCGGCGATATCGACGAGATCGATGCCAAGGGTGGAGGCTTCTTCGGCAAGGCGCAGCAAAATGTGGCGCAGCGCCTCGGGGTCCGGGGCCGCCCCCACTTTGACCACCGCTTCTCCGGCCAGATCGTCTATCGCCTTCAGCGCATGCATGACCGACGCTCCCCCGCCCCAATCAGAAAAGCTTCAGGCAACATGGTTAACAAGTTGCAAACAGTGGCAACACCTTAGACTTAGGCTGTAGGGAAACCGGCCTCCGTGACTGTGGGCTGGCCGTGTGGCGCCCGATCAGCTAGCGATGAAACCCGTCAGCCGCTCGCTCAGCTGCCAGAGGCGTTCGGCAAATTCCGGATCGGTTGCCCAAGGACGGACACCGAGCATCTCGGTCGAATCGCCGGGGACGGCGGCGGCGATATCGCAGTTCTCGCAATAGACGCCCCCGAGACCCTTGAGCTCCTCGCTGACGGCGCACCAGACGGTGGTCGACGCCCCCTGCTCAATCGTCTTCTTGTTGTTTTCCGGATCGATGACCGGCTTGCCATGCACATCGACATAGCCGCTCGCCTTGAGGAAGTCGTTCGACTGATGGCGGACCAGATTGGTGGTGACGATACCGCCGGGATGCAGCGAGAAAGCCCTGACACCGTGCTTCGCACCCAAAGCGTCCAGTGAGATCGCAAAGAGAGCATTTGCCGTCTTCGACTGGCCGTAGGCGAGATAGGGCGCGTATTCGCGGTTCTCGAAATTCGGATCGTCGAAATCGACGCCGGAGAACACGTGACCGCGCGACGAGACGGCGACGATGCGCGCACCCTCGGCCTTCACCAGCGCCGGCCAGAGGCGGGCCGTGAGCTGGAAATGGCCGAGATGATTGGTGGAGAACTGTGATTCGTAACCGCGGGCATCACGCGTCAGCGGGTTCGCCATGACGGCAGCATTGTTGATGAGCAGATGCAGGGGCTCGCCGCTTTCGAGGAAGCGGTCGGCGAAGTCGTCGATCGAGTCGGGGTCCATCAGGTCGAGCTTTTCCAGCGCAAGGCCGGGAATACTTTCCACGGCCGCCTTGGCTTTTCCGAGATTGCGGGCGGGGACGACAACCCTGGCGCCGGCTTCGGCGAGCACACGAGCCGTCTCGAGGCCAAGACCGGAATAACCGCCGGTGACGATCGCGACCTTGCCTGAAAGATCGTGCCCGGCAATGACGTCGGCGGCGGTTGATGCCGCACCGAAGGCGGAACCGATGGGAGCTTGTGGGGTGGACATGGCGTGCCCTCCGTTGTTGCAAGATGGCCTTATGTACGCTCGGGAAACGGGATTCTGAATGCTTGCAAATCCCGATTTCCTGCTTCATCGTTCAAAAATGATCAGTGACCCGCTCTCCGAAATGCTCAATCTGCTCGATGCGCGCTGCCTGGTGTCGGGCGGGCTGATCGCCGGCGGTGCCTGGGCGCTGCGCTTCCCCCGGCCGAACCGGATCAAGATCAGCGCGGTTGCCAAAGGGCGCTGCTGGCTTTGCCTCGACAATGGCAGCGAACCCATTCTGCTCGAGGCGGGCGACGTTGCGCTTCTGAACGGCCGGCATTCCTTCATCCTGGCGAGCGACCTTGCCGTTGCGCCCACTGACGCGGTCGGCGCGTTCAAGGAGAAGGTCGACGGCATGGCGCGCCACGGCGTTGGCGAGGATTTCCATTATCTCGGTGGCCACATCGCGCTCGGGCCGCAGGGCATGGAGCTGTTGTCCGACGTGTTGCCGCCGATTATTCATGTGCGCGCCGCCCTTGCCGAAGCCGGCGTGCTGCGCTGGCTGCTCGACCAGTTGGTGCGGGAGATGGCGGCAAAGCGGCCAGGCGCCCTGCTCGCCTCGACCCAGCTTGCGCAGTTGATGTTCGTGCAGGTGCTGAGGGCGCATATCATGAGCTCGGCGCCATTGACGGTCGGGTGGCTCCGCGCTTTCGGCGACGATCGCATTGCGCCGGCGCTGCGGCTGATGCATGGCGATCCCGGCCGGTCCTGGCAGCTTGGCGAACTGGCAAAGGCGGCCGGCATGTCGCGCACGAGCTTTGCACTGCGGTTCAAGACCGTGGCGGGGGTTGCGCCGCTCACCTACCTCACCGGCTGGCGCATGCGCCTTGCCGAACGCGAGCTGCGGGAGGGCAGCATGCCGGTTTCGACGCTGGCGCTTTCGCTCGGCTACACATCCGAAAGCGCCTTCAGCAACGCCTTCAAGCGGATGACGGGCATGGCGCCGAAGCGCTACCGCGCGGCGATGGCCCGCGAGGCCGGGCCGATCGAAGAGGTGGTGGATGTCGAGGGCCAGGCGATGACAACGCATTACCGGCTGTTGAAGGCGGCATCGTAGCGGCGCGAGATCCGCATGATTTTAGGCCCGATCGAGACCGCGGAAGGTGAACCGTAGCTCCCCCTCCATGACATTGTCTCATTCCGTACCATTCCACCGGTCGAGTCACGACCCTGATAAGTTGAATCAACTGATTTGGTATAGGAGGAAGAAATGATGACTGTCACGGTGATCAAACCCGCACAAGATCGGAAAAAAGTGTCCGATGCCTATGAGCTTGACTATTTTGTGCAGAAACACGCCATCGCCAGAATGGACGCGATCCGGATTCTCAATCTGCACCGATCTGATCGGGATGCCTCCGACCGCGCCGCGCATCGTCTTAAAAGATGATCTACCGACCGGAACGAGACGGGCGGGATTTTTCCTTTCATTTGCCAATGAGATTTAACGCGAGGCCGACCAGCGCATCCTTGGTCGTCGTCCCCTTTTGAAAGGCATACAAAAGAACGGTTAAGAGATCCGAACCGTCTTCGCTATCAGGCGAGATGTCATGCCGGGCGCAGGCCTCCTGGAAGGCGATCAGGAGCACTGTCGAAGCGGTCTCGTCTACATGGTGATTGTAAAATGAGGTCACGCATCATCCTTAAGGGTTGCCGACGTCAAATGCGTTCAGTTGTCGATCAGGCAGGCCGTATCAACGGCGCGGCATCATTCGGAACCGGTTTTGATTTACCAAGAGGAATGCCGGTCAGCCGTTCGTATTCTATCTCGGCCGGACCATAGGTGCCTTGGCAGAGGTGCATCAGCCCAGTGCGATCCTGCACGAGAATTTCCCCGCGTTGCGATTTGATGAAGTGCTTCGCTTCGAGAATTTGCAGGGCCACTGTTACACCCGGCCTACGCACGCCAAGCATCATCGCAAGAAATTCATGGGTCACATAGAAGCTGTCGCCATCGACGCGGTCGTGAACCATGAGGATCCATCGCGCCAGCCGCTCTTCCAGTTTGATCTGACCGTTTGCAAGAGCGGTGTAGGTGGTTTGGATACCGAGCGTCCGGGCATAATGCATCAAAAGTTCTGTTAACGCGGCGCTCTGAGACATCGCTTCTTGAAGATTGTTGGCAGAAATACGAAGCGCCGAGCCGCCCATCTGGACGAAGCAGTCGAACGGGCTTTCTGTATCGCCCTGGACCAGCGACGTGCCAGTCATGCCATCCCGGCCGAAAAGGCCGACCTCGACGGTTGAACCGCCCTCTTTGCTTGCCACCACCGAACCAAGACCCGCCTCGAAAAAATAGACGAAGTTGATCGGCTGATGCGCCTTTTCGAGCGATTGACGAAGGTTGAGCTGCATTCTCTCCAGACTGCGGGCAAGCAGGCGCCGATCTTCAGGGGCAAGGGCAAACAACAAATGGTTCTTGAACGTGCTTATATTCTGGTTGGTCATCGTGCTCTCCGGGGCGAAAGCACGACGATCTTCCAAACGTCAGCGCCCTTGCGTGGCTGACGTCGTATATAAGATTGCGCTTAAAAGCCGCACTGCACAACAACTTTTGTACGAAATCGTACAGATCCGCATCTGGACGTTGTTTTTGAAGGTGGATTTGGCCCACGCTGGTTACGCTTGTGATGCTGCGACCGGTCGTCGTTTGCCGATGCCGTTTCGGAGCGATGTCTCCTGAAGTTTGAGTCGGCGAACTTCATCTTCCCCGCGCGCAGCGAGAATGAAAACACGTTCTTTCCCACCGGGAGCTTGAACCTCGGCGACAACGTCTCGCGCTATCAGCCCCTCCATGGTTATATCCGATACCCCCGGGATCACGGAAGTCGGCTGCGGTTCAGGATAATATTGGTCGAGAAATCTGATAGCCTTGTTTTGTCTGTTGCCGAGGCCAAGCCGCGGCCCGTCGTCAAATTCCTCGCCCTCACATTGCGCTCGGCTTGACGAAACCGGTCGACGTTTCATCGCTATTTCCTCTCGCGTTTTTGATATGGTCGGGAAGTCGGTGAGCTGCAAACCGGATGGGTAAGAAGCTCGTCCGGTTTTTCGCTGGCCATAGGAAGAAAGCGGGAAAATCCCTCTATTCTTCACGCTATCGTGCCAGCTTGGCACAGCTTGCACATTCTGAGGGGCACAACGGGCCATTGCAGTCATAGTTCCGCGTGTAGTGACTCTTTGCGCGCTTGGGCAGCCGGCGCGGCAGTCTCGATGGATCCCGGCGCAGGAAAGCCTTGCCATGACTGACCTGGCACCGTTGTGCGAGGCGCAGAAGCTAAAGCACATCGCGTTCGACCGGATTCATGCGACGCGCGTTAGATCTTTGTTTTTATGCATGTCGTTGTCCCCAAACCGCCGCGCACTTTTGGGCGACATGCACTATATCGCGCCGATTTCCTTGAGTTTCTTCAGCACCGCCTGGTTCGGCTCGCCGTCTTCGGGCAGGTTGTAGTGCTTCTGAAAATGGCGGATGGCAGCGCGAGTCTGCTCGCCGGCGACGCCATCGACGCCGACATTGGCATAGGCCATGTTGGAAAGACCCTTCTGGATCTTCAGCACCAAGTCGACATTGGTGATTTCGCTTGATGGAACCTGCTTTGCCGCTGATGGAGCCGTTTTGACGGTCTTTTCAGCGCTGCGGATCGCCGCTGCCACCGGGTCTTCCGCCGCCGCCTTCGAGCTAACATCCTCGGGCGGCTTTTCGGCGGGCACGGTCGAAGGGCCGGCGGCATCGGTCTTCAGCGCCACTAACACCTCCGGCGTCGGATCGCCGGTCTGGGCCATGCCGACGGTCTCCTCGAAGAAGAGAATGGCCGCACTGGTGCGCGGGCCAATGATGCCGTCGGGTATGCCGTTATAGAGGCCGCGGCGCACCAGCTGCTGCTGGATGTCCATGACGAGCTGGCTCGGCTGCTGGCCGGGTGCGGCGGGCGCCGGTGTCGCGTTGGTGGTGGCTGTATCCTGCGGCCGTTCGATCCGGAAGGTCGTGACGTCGCCCTGTTGCTCCTCGGCTGGGCGGCGGGCGCCGAGCACGGTCGGAGACTGCGGATCGCGGGTGCGGAAGATCGGATGTGGATGCAGGCCCGGCTGATACCAGAGCGCATTGGCGGCGACGAAGGAGAAGATGACGGCGAAAGTGATCATGCCGCCGGCGACCGACGGATTGCGGCCGATGACGCCGCCGAGCACGGAGGCGCCCTGCAGGCCGACCCCGCCGAGCACGGATGCGCCCTGCAGGCCGAGGCCGCCGAGAGCGGCAGCACCTGACATCAGAAGGCCCGGCTGCTGCCGTCCTCTTTTTCCCTTAGGCGATTTTCGCTTGCGCGCGGCCATCGAAACGCCCCTCTTCCAATCCTGCACCACTATTGACCGCGCCCTTCAGCCGCGGCGGAAACTCGACAGTCGCGCCATGACCGGCGTCTTCGGCGTGCTGTGCACCCGAGCCGTCCGTCGCAATCTCGATGGTGATAATCGTGCCTTCGCCCGGCTGGCTGGCGATGGCGAAATACCCGCCATGCAGCGCCACCAACCCTTTGACCAGGGAGAGACCGAGGCCGGAGCCTTCGAAGCGGCGGGTATAGTCGTTTTGGATCTGGACGAAGGGCTGGCCGAGCAATGCCAGCTTGTCGGCCGGGATGCCGATACCGGTGTCGCTGACCGTCAGCTTGAGGATGCCGTCGCGGGCTGCCGCATCAACCGAGACGACGCCGCCGGCCTCGGTGAACTTTATGGCATTGCCGACGAGGTTGATGAGGATCTGCTGGATGGCGCGCTGATCGGCGACGACCTCGCCGAGGCCGCGCTGAATACGGCTCGTCAGGGTGAGGCCCTTGGTCTTGGCCTGCAATCCCAGCATCGATTCGCAGGATTTGACGGAGCTTGATATGTCGAAGGCTTCAAGGATCAGCTCGTAGCGGCCGGCTTCGATCTTGCTCATATCGAGCATGGTGTTGACGACGGAGAGCAGATGCGCGCCGGATTCGCGGACCAGACCGACATATTCGCGCTGACGGTCGTTTTCGAACTTGCCGAAATATTCGCCGATCAGGATATCGGAAAAACCGAGAATGGCGTTCAGCGGCGTGCGCAACTCATGGCTGACGGCGGCGAGGAAGCGCGACTTGGCGTCGTTTGCCGATTCGGCATCGGCCGCGCGGTTCTGGGCTTCGTCACGCAGCTGCTGCTCGACGGAGACATCGCGCAGCTGGGCAATGATGGCGGCAAGTTCACCGTCGGCATCGCGCCGGGCCGTCATGTCCATTCTCAGATAGGCGAACTGGCGCTGATCGCGCGAGACCGAGGGCCGGTCGATGCGCAGATCGACGCTCTGAGCATCCTCGCCCCGGCGCAGGTCATCAAGCGCCTGCAGGAAAAGGATGCGGTCGGAGACATGCACCTGCTCGAGGAAGCCCCTGCCCTTGGGATCGCGCATCCAGGCAAGGAAATCGCGCCGGTCGCGGCCGCCGACGGTCGCCACACTGCCGTGCGGGTCGAGGAAGAAGACGAGGCCCGGGGTGGCGTCAAGGAAGAAATCCTCGGCCGACTGCGTGGCGATACCGGCGGACGAACCCTGACGGGCGAGCGCGATGCTGCCGACGGCGGAAAAGAGAAAGGCAGCACAGACCATGGCGACACCCGCCGGCAACGCGACGGCCGGACTGGTGACTGCCGAAAGGCCGATAGGCGCGGCAACGAGAGCGGCCGACGAGAAGAGTACGAGGCGGCGCAGGATCGCGAGCTCACGTTGGCGCACGGCTTCACCGCCGCCCGTCCGGGAGAGCCAGCTTGTCGCTGCCCGGTCTACGAGGGCCGTCATCCAGCCGCCAATGTTACTCAATACACGCACGCAATACCCGCCCGAAAGGCTGTCGATCGATCCGGACAATAGGCCTTGGCGACTTAAAGAAAGGATAAGGCAAAAGCGCTGTTCACAGCCTGAAACGGCCGAAATTCCCGTTTTGAAGCATCTGGAAGGCTCTTTGCCTTTTGTGGTTAATAGGGGGTAAGCGACGGATTTTCCTCATATTTCAGCATTGCGTTAACTCCTGTGGCAAGGCGAGCCGGCAAAAGTGCTGCAATTGCAAGCAGGTGCTGCCCTGATGCTTAACGGCGATCGCTCGCATTCGACTAAAATGCGGCTCAAATGCCGTTCGCTAAAATTTGAACTAAATTTGCCGCAAATGCGCGTGAGTTTCGAAAAGCGGCATTCGCAACTTGGCGGTAGGGTGAAAACACACCGGACAACCGGCCTGATTCGGCAACAAGAACCGGACGGGGAAACAGGATGGGCGACGACAATGTGGTTTCTGATCAAAGGATCCTTCTGGTTTGGCCTCGTGCTCGTGCTTCTTTCCGTCTTCAGCACGGAGAGTTCCGACAAGCTCGCCAACGGCCCGCAATTGCAACTGTCCGACGCGTTCACGGCGGCAAGCGGCGCCTACGACTATTTGACCGGCATGTGCTCGGAGAAGCCCGAGGTCTGCGCCAAGGGCACCGAGACCCTCACCGCACTCGGCTACCGGGCCCGCGAAGGCGCCCGCGTTGCCTATGAACTTCTCGACAGCCAGTTCAAGGATGAGGCGCCTGTAACCGCAAAGCTTGCCGAACCGCAGGTGCCAGTGGCGCTCAACATGCCTTCCCTCACCACGCCTGCCATCCAGGAAAAGGTGCGCGAGGCCAAGGCTGCGCTCAACCAGCCGATGCCTTACCGTCCGCCGGTCGAAGATGATGCCGCAGCCGAGACGGTGGTAACAGGCGCGATTCCGCTGCCGACGCCCAAGCCGGCGACCTGACCCTCACAACCAGCTTGCATCGGTGGTCCGCATGACGCGGAGATGCCCCATGCCTGACGTGCCTGCCCTGTTTAATTCAGCATGTTGCTGCGCCGTGAGGATGCCCATCCCTCACGGCGTTTTTTCTATCTTGGTTTAGGCAATTCCCGGCAAAACCGCTTCGCGCGTTGCCTGGGAAAACCACTTCGCACTTCTCCTGGAATTGCTCCGGTCTCTCGTTTGCGCAATTCCAGACGGAAAACCGCTTCGCACTTTTCCTGGAATTGCTTTAACGGTTCAAATCTGCCGGTCTTTCACCTATATGCACTCTTAGAGCATTTCCCGGCGCATTCCGGACGCGAAACCGCTGCGCACTTTTGCTGGAACTGCTTCAATAGTGAAAGGCTTCTCCATGGCATCCCTCGACCAGATCATCGACGACTTCGCTTTCCTGGACGATTGGGAAGACCGCTACCGCTATGTCATCGAACTCGGCAAGGCACTGCCCGACCTGGCCGAGGAGAAGCGCACCTCGGAGAATAAGGTGATGGGCTGCGCCAGCCAGGTGTGGCTGGTGACCCATACGGCAGGCGATCCAGACAATCCGGTCATGAGCTTCGAGGGTGATTCCGACGCCCATATCGTGCGCGGCCTCGTCGCCATCGTGCTTGCCACCTATTCCGGCAAGACGGCATCGGAGATCGCCGGGCTCGATGCCTTCGAGATATTCTCGAAGATCGGCCTGGTGGAGAACCTGTCATCGCAGCGTTCGAACGGACTGCGCTCAATGGTGAACAGGATCCGCGAAGAGGCAAGAGTCCGGGCTGCGGCTTGACCGCGATCGTGGCTGGCTGGCTGGCTGACTTTCAGAGCCACAACCGATCGATTTCGGCAGCGCCTGCCTTGGCACATCGAATACATTAACACTTGCTGATAGTATAGGAATACATTCTAAGCCTGCCGGCAAAGCATAAGACAGGGTCGCTCACACTATCTTGGCGCCCGTCCGAATCATCCGCGAAGGCTCGGAATACCAACGCTGCTCAGCTTATAATGGAAGCGCTGAAGAATTTCAACCTTTCGTTTACCCAATTCCCGGCAAAACCGCTTCTCACTTTCCTGGAATGGCCCCATCGAGATTATTTTCCTCGCCTTGAAAAGGCACACAAAAAAACCGGGCACAAGACCCGGCTTTTTTGTCGTCGATGCTTTCGAAAAAGCTCAACCGCGGCCGCGCTTGCGGCGCTGCCCGAGGCCCATTTCCTTTGCCAGGCGCGAACGCGCTTCGGCATAAGCGGGCGCTACCATCGGGTAATCGGTCGGCAGGTCCCACTTCTCGCGGTATTCTTCCGGCGAGAGGCTGTGATGCGTCATCAGGTGACGCTTGAGGGACTTGAAGTTGCCGCCGCATTCCAAACACGTGATCTGCTCGTCCTGTACGGACTTGCGGACAGAAACTGCAGGCTTCTGCTTTTCGACGATCGCCGCAGCAGGCTGCGGTACGGACGTGTTGCTCAGTGCCGAATGCACGTCGGAAATCAGATTGGCCAGGTCGCTGACCGGTACAACATGGTTGCTGACATAGGCCGCGACGATGTCGGCTGTCAGTTCCACAAGCAGCTCCGGCGCATTGCCGGTCGCTATATCCGTCATATTCTTTCTCCTGTTAGCATGCTCAAACGGTCTTTGACTGACACGCCAAAGACCCGCCTCGTAGAAGCGAACAGCAAAAGTACAGGAAGCGACCTTCTGTTTCGAAAAACGCGAAATCCACCCCTAGATTCCGAAGAGCCTGACCTGTTCTTATACTGCCTGACTGGAAACCACTACGTCATGCCCCAGGCGACGGCCTCAGTTTAGACATTAAAAATCAAAACTGAGGGACTTGGAAGCATTACGATTGCAATTCACAATCAGAACTCTACTTGCATTTTCAAATACCATCGTTTGGCCGAAAGGCCAATTATTATTTGTCGTTTTTCTTGAGAAAAAATGACAGATGAAGAATTGAGGGGCTTACCGGCAAGCTTTACTCACAGCTTCCTGTGCATAAGTTTTGCATAAATCTGGTAAAGTCGCCGAACAGCATAGGCTCAACGATCCCTGATATCGTCGCGGACCGAGAGTGCACCGAGATCATATCCCGAGCGATGGGCAGTTCTGGCCAGCAGATGGGCAGACACCGGCGCCGTCAGCAGGAAGAAGACGAAACCGGCAAGGGCGCGGGCGAGAATCGCCGGGTCCTGCGAATAGAGGCCGGCGGCAAGGAGCAACAGGCCGGAGCCGACAGTCCCCGCCTTCGAGGCCGAATGCATGCGCGTATAGAGATCGGGCAGCCTGACCAGGCCGATCGCCGCCGCAAGCGCAAAGAGCGAACCAACGATCAAAAGCAAGGCGGTGACGGCAGCCACGATATAATCGATCATCGCTTCTTCCCCCCTGCCCGGCGTTTTTGCGTTTTGCCATTTGCCGCAGATGCGGACGGCTTCGATTTGATATTGCCGCGCGACAGCACGAATCGGGCGAAGGCGACAGTCGCCAGGAAACCGACGAGGCCGAGCGAGATGGCGATATCGATATAGAGCGAAAACCTGGTCTTAACCGCGATGACCGCAATGAAACCAATGGCGATGCCGGTCAGCATGTCGAGGGCGAGAATACGGTCCGGCAATGTCGGGCCGGCAACGACGCGCCAGACAGTGAGGATCAGCGCCAGGCCGAGGATGACGAGTGCGGCCGAGGATGCGACCGCGATGATGGCGGCAGGTGTGATCACCGGAAGGCCTCCATGATCTTGCGTTCGAAACCGTTGGCGATATCACGCCTGGTCGCCTCCGGATCGGAACAATCAAGCGCGTGCACATAGAGCGTGCGGCGATCTGTGGAGACGTCGACCGAAAGCGTGCCTGGAGTCAGCGTGATGAGGTTTGCCAGCAAAGTGATCTCGAGATCACTCGTCACCGTCAAAGGGTAGGCGAAGATGCCAGGTTTCAGCTTCATATCGGGCGAGAGCACGGTGACCGTGACCTTCCAGGCCGACAGCGACAATTCCTTGAGGAACAGAGCGGCGAGCGAGAGTACCGGGAGGACGCGGGGGATGCGTCCCTTGCCGCCGAAGGATTCGCGGATGATGACCAGCGCCAGGGCTCCGAGCAGGACGCCGAGGACGAGATTGTGCAGCGAGGCGCTGCCGGTAACAGTGACCCAGGCAGTGGCAAGCAGCAGGTTGAAGAGGAAGAAGATCACGGCGCGCGCCCTTCCGGGAAGACCGAATGAAGATAGGCCTGGGGATCGGCCAGGCCGGCGGCGGCCGATTGCGACAGCGCCAGCAACTGTTCCGGCAAGATGCCGAAGCCGATGACCAGCGCGGTCAGCGCGGCGAGCGGCAGGCCCGTGCGCCACCTGGGTCCGGACGGCGTCAGTGCTATTGCCGCCGGGCGCCAATAGGCGAGCAGGAAGAGACGGCCGAAGGCGATCGTCGTCAGAAAACCGCCGACGAGGATCGAGGCCGCCAGCCACCAGGCGCCGAGATCGAGCGAGGCCTTGACGAGAATGACTTTCGGCCAGAAGCCGGAAAAGGGCGGCAGGCCACAGGCGGCCAGGAAGAGCACGAGGGAGAGCGCGGTGAAGCCGCCGCTTTGCCTGTAGAGCCCGCCGAGGGCCGACAGTGAAAAGCCGCCGCCGCGCCGGGCGATCTCGCCGGCGGCAAGATAAAGTGCGGTCATCAGCACCATCGAATGGAGCGCGTAGAAGACAGCGCCGCTGATGCCGCCAAGGCCGCCGAGGGCGACGCCGGCCAGCATGTTGCCGATGCCCGATATGACGACATAGCCAAACAGCCGGCGGATATCGTTTTCGGCAAGCGCGCCGAGTGCGCCGACGACAATGGTCGCGGCGGCGGCGAGCGCGATCACCGGGCTCAGTTCCTGCCGCTCCACCGGCAGCAGCATGACCATCACCCGGATCAGCGCATAGATGCCGACCTTGGTCAGCAGGCCGGCAAACAGCGCCGAGACCACGATGCGCGGCGTATGGTAGGCGGCGGGCAGCCAGAAATTGACCGGGAAGGCTGCCGCCTTCATGCCGAAGGCGAGCAGGAAGAGGCTTGCCAGCGTCATCAGCGGCGCCGTGCCGCGCAAATCCCCCGCTTTGGCAGCGATATCGGCCATATTGAGCGTGCCGAAGGCGGCGTAGAGAATGCCGACGCCGACCAGGAACAGGGTCGTGGCGATCAGATTGAGCACCGCATATTTCAGCGCGCCGTCGATCTGCTCACGTTCGGAACCGAGGATGATCAGCCCGAAGGAAGAGATCAGCAGCACCTCGAACCAGACATAGAGATTGAAGATATCGCCGGTGAGAAAGGCGCCGGTGACGCCGGCCATCAGCAGCATGAGCAGCGGGAAGAAACCATATCGCCGGCCGCTTTCGCCGATATCGGCCAGCGCATAGATGCCGCCGGCGAGCGCGGCCAGAGCTGCGGTGAAGGCCATCAGCGCACCGAAGAGATCGACGGTGAAGGCAATGCCGAAGGGCGGTAGCCAGCGGCCCATGACCATGGTTAGCGGGCCGTCGGCCGCGACCTTGGCGAGCAGTGCCGCATCGATCAACGCCAGCGCCGCAAGGCCCGGAATGGCAAGCCAGGCCTGCAGACGAGGATAGCCGCGCAGCATCAGCAGGACCGCGCCGAGCGTGATGCAATGGGCGACCGGCAGGATGGCAAGCCAATGGCCGATCGGCACCGGGACGGTGATCAGGGCGGCGGAGAGATCGACGGTGGAGGTGGGGGCGGCCATCAGATGGCGCCTCCTCTAAGGGAGGAAAGCATTCGCCGTGGGGTCAACATCCGCACAATCATCCGGCTCAATACCCCGATGGCGGCAGCGGCCGGTCGTCGGGCTCGGCGGCGCGCATGTCGCTGGTGTTGTCGGTGCCGAGGTCCTGATAGGCGCGGTAGGTCAGCACCAGCAGGAAGGCGAGGAAGGAGAAGGAGATGACGATCGCCGTCAGGATGAGGGCCTGCGGCAGCGGGTTGGCCGTGCCCGCGGGCAAGCTGTCGAGACCCGCCGGGATGATCGGTGGCACCTCGCGCGTCAGCCGGCCGCCGGTAAAGAGCAGCAGGTTGACGGCGTTGCCGAGGATGGCGATGCCGAGCATGATGCGGATCGAGAATTTCGACAGCATCAGATAGATGGCGGCGGCGAAGAACAGGCCGACAAGGATCGCTAGAAGCGGCTCCATCATTCCACCTCCTTTTCCTCGAGCGCCAGCGCGATCGAGGTGATGGCGCCGAGCACGACGAGATAGACGCCGATATCGAAGAGCATGACGCTCGACAGCGGCACCTCGGCGCCGAAAAGCGTCGGATAGATCCAGAGGCCGGTCATGAAGGGAACGGCAAAGAGGATGGAGAGAAGACCGGCCGCGGTGGACAGGAGCAGGCCGAAGCCGGCGATCGACAGCGGATGGAAAAACAGCGCCCGGCGAACGGCGCCAACGCCGCGGGCAATGCCGTAGATCGCCAGTCCCGAGGCAGCGATCAGCCCGCCGATGAAGCCGCCGCCGGGCTCGTTATGACCACGCAGCAGCACGAAGACGGAAAAAAGCAACACCAGCGCGGTGAGGAACGGGGCGACGGTGCGGAAGATGAGGGTGTTCACGCGATCAGCCCTCCACCGTGGGGTCATTGGCGGCAAGCTTGCGCTCGCTGCCGGCGCGGATGCGGATCAGCGCCAGGATGGCAAGGCCGGTGACCGCGACGACGGCGATTTCGCCGAGCGTGTCGGTGCCGCGGAAATCGACGATGATGACGTTGACGACATTGGCGCCGTGGGCGATCGATTTGGAATAGGCGTTGAAGAAAGCCGTCAGCGCGTCGTTGAACGGCGCCTCGGTCGCCCGCATCAGCAGAAGCGTGAAGCCGAGGCCGCAGACAAGCGCCAGCGCGCCATCGAAAAGCTTGCGGCCGAGCGGCCGCTGATCGTCGGGCGAGAGACGAAGCCTGGTCATGACCAGGGCGAGAATCACCACCGAAAGGGTTTCGACCATGAACTGGGTGAAGGACAGATCCGGCGCGCCGAACAGCAGGAAGATGATGGCGACGGCGAAACCCTGGATGCCGAGCGAGACGATCGCCGTCAGCCGATCGCGGGCGACGAGCACGGCGGCAAGGCCGAAGGCGGCGATCAGGAAGACCGCCCATTCATAGAGCCTGACATCGGCAGGCCAGGCCGGAAGACGCGGCAGTTCGCCATAGACGACTGGGGGGATGATGAGGATGGCGGCGACGCAGAGGAAGGTGCAGGTGACATAGATCTCCAGCCGCCCCGGCTGGAGCACACGCATGACGCGGCCGGAAAAGCGGACAAGGCCCGATAGTGCGACATCAAAGCCATGGTCCGGCCCAGGCCCGGCTGCGCGCAGGAAAACCGCCATCAGGAAACGGGCGCGCGCGAGCTGCCAGTAGACGCCGATGCCGAGCAGCACGGTCAGGGCGGAGAGCGCCAAGGGCAGGCCGATATGCGGCGTCAACGAAATGTCGATGTCGACGGGTGTCTGGCGGATGGCGGAGGCGATCGGCGAGGACAGGACGGTATGGGTGAAGGTCGAAAAGATCGCCGCGAGCAGGCCGAGGACGGCGAGAACGGCCGGGCCGAGCCAAAGCAGGACGGGCGCTTCGTGCGGAGGTTTCGGCGTCTCCACCGGCTGGCCGAGGAAGGGTTTCAGTGCCACGGCGAAGGCGACGGCAAACATCAGCGCATTGCCGAAGACGGTTATGGCGGTAAAGGTGAGTGCGCGGACATCACCGCCGACGAGTGCCGTATAGATCTCCTCCTTGGCGAGGAAACCGAAGAAGGGCGGCAGGCCGGCCATCGAGAAGGCCGCCGCAAGTGCGATCATCCAGGTGAGCGGCATCGCCTGCATCAGGCCACGCAGCCTGGTAATATCGCGCGTGCCGGTCTCGTGATCGATGATGCCGGCAACCATGAAGAGCGCGCCCTTGAAGAGGGAGTGCGCCACCAGATAGAGCGCCGCCGCCTCGACCGCATGGTCAGAGCCGAAGCCGATCAGCATGACAAGCAGGCCGAGCGAGGAGACGGTGGTATAGGCGAGCTTGAGCTTCAGGTCGGTCTGGCGGATGGCGAGCGCGGTGCCGACCACCAGCGTCAGCCCGCCGAAGAAGGGCAGTAGGATCTCCCAGTCGGGCGTTGCCCCCATGACGGGATTGAGCCGCATCAGCAGATAGACGCCCGCCTTCACCATCGTCGCCGAATGCAGGTAGGCGGAAACCGGCGTCGGCGCCTCCATGGCGTTCGGCAACCAGAAATGGAAGGGAAATTGCGCCGACTTGGTGAAGGCGCCGCCCAGGACCAGAAGGAGGGCTGCGAGATAGAACGGGCTTTCGCGCACGATATCGCCCGCTCCCATGAGCCGCGACATCTCAGTGACGCCTGAGATGTTCCAGAGCAGCAGCAGACCGGCCAACAGGCAGAGCCCTCCCCCGCCGGTGACGACCAGTGCCTGCAGGGCGGCGCGGCGAGCCGCTGCACGCTCGTGATCGAAGCCGATCAGCAGGAAGGACGTGATCGACGTCAATTCCCAGAAGATGAAGAGCATCAAGAAACTGTCGGAAACGACGACGCCGAGCATCGCCCCCATGAAGAGGAAGATGAAGGAGAAGAAACGGCCCTGATCCTTGTGTCCTTTGAGATAGCCGCCTGCATACAGCACGATCAGGCTGCCGATGCCGGTGATCAGCAGCGCGAAAGTCAGCGACAGGCCGTCGAGAAACCAGGAAAAAGAGAGATGAAAGCTCGGCACCCAGGAATAGCCGCCGGTGACGACCTCGCCGCGCGCGATCTTGGGCATGAAACGCAGGAAATGCAGGAAGGCGAGCAAGGGAGCGATCGCCAGGAGCCAGGCACCGTTTGCGCCGAAGATGCGGATGACGAAGGGGGCGGCAAGAGCGCCGACGAGCGGCAGACACAGGGCCAGAAATGTCAGAGCCGTGACATCGGCCATGTCCCCTCCTCTACTGCATAATTCAAAATGTTACAGTCCTTTGAACGTCCGACAAGGCGCGCAGCGCTGTAAAGGCAACAGTCTGTTGCAAGAGCAACAGACGGAAAAACCGGAGAAAACCGGCCTGTCCTCTGGCTTAGGCGAAACGGGGGAGCGTCTCAAGTGATTTCGGCCGCGAGCCGCACTGCATGGTGATGTTTCAAAGCCGATCAGGCCGTCGATCTGGAAAGACGCGTCAGCAGCCGAGCGATGCAACCGTGGAGGATGAAGACCACAAGCGTCAGCGGCCAGAGCAGACAGGCGAAGAGCCCGGCGAGACGATGAAGCGTCACGCCGTCATGGTTGGCCCAGCCTTCCAACAGTGTGACCGCCATGGCTGCCACGGCCACGAGGCCGTAGAGCAGGACGATTGCTGTTTCAAACACCAGTGATTCTCCAATGCACGCAACATTAACCCTAACAGAAAACCCCTAACGGATGTAAAAGCAAGCCTCTTCCCCCAATTGGGTATGCGGCCAATCTCATGGCGCGCCGGCGGGAGACTTGATGAACTGAACGCGGCGCACCACATTTCTCGCGAAACGGAACCCGCCCCTCGGCGAAAGGAGCACGTCATGTCCGAAACTGCGACCACCGCCAAGATCCACAAGACCGACGCCGAATGGAAAGAGCAGCTCACGCCCGAGCAGTACCGCATCACGCGCCAGCACGGCACCGAACGCGCCTTCACCGGCCCTTATTGGGATTCCTTCGAGACAGGGCTTTACCGCTGCGTCGGCTGCAACGCGCCGCTTTTCCGCTCCGACACGAAATTCGATGCCGGCTGCGGCTGGCCGAGCTATTTCGAAGCGGTATCGCCCGAATCGGTGACGGAGCATCGCGACACGGCCTTTGGCATGGTGCGCACAGAAATCCGCTGCGGCAGCTGCGAGGCCCATCTCGGCCACGTCTTTCCCGACGGCCCACCGCCGACCGGCCTGCGCTATTGCATCAACGGCCACTCCATGGTGTTCGAGCCCGGGAAGTAGCGACCGGCCCCGAAATCGGCAAGCGGTTCATTCGGATGATAAGCCGAGACCGACGCTTGCGCAGCTCGACCATACGGCCGGCGAGCCCGCCTGGTCACTCGTGATCGGCGGGACAGGGCCAAGTTGTCGGTGCGGAGAGGCCGGCCGGCAGCTTGGTCGAAGCATCGCCGCAGGCAAGGTCGATCTGGGCCTGCTCGAGCCCGGTTGCGGCCGAGAGGTCAAGGCCTTCGATGCGGGTCAGGAACATGAAGGCACGATCGAACATCGGCGTGGTTTCGAAGGTGGCGCCGGAGAGATCGGCACGGGAGAGATTGGCGAACGAGAATTTCGCCCCCGTCAGCACCGCCTTGTCGAAATCGGCGCGGCCGAGCTCGGCCTTTTCGAAGCTGGCGCCGGCAAGCCGGGCTCCGGCGAAATTGGCGCGTTGCAGCTCGGCGCCGGCAAAGGAAGCGCCATCGGCGGCGATATTGGCGAAGCTGGAGCGATAGGCCTCGATCTTGGCGAAGTTGGCGCCTTCAGCGTGTGCGCCCTCGAGTGAGGCACGCACCAGCGTCGCTTTTTCCAGATTGGCGGATTTGAAGTTGGCGCCGGCGAGATCGGTCAGCGAGAAATCCGTTCCGACGAGGTTGGCGCCTTCGAGATCACTGCCCTGCAACATCAGGTTCTTCTTGGTGCATTCCTGCCAGTCGAGCTTCGGCGAGGCCAGGCTACCGCAATCGGCGGCCCGTGCGGCAACCGGCGCAAATGCCAGAAGGACGAGGGCAAGGAGACCGAGCGACGATCCGTGCATTGCCATTGAACTATTCACCCCCATGACGCTTACAATATGCTTCAGGCCGCTTTCCGCGAAGCAGGCTGCTTCCACATTCTTACACAGCTCAGACTACAATAAAAAGATGGCGCGCGCCGTTCACAATGGCTTTGCCTGATGAGTTTGGGGCTTTGTCTGATGAGTTTGGCGCTTTGCGTGATCAATCTGGGGCTTTGCCGGACAGGCAGGTCAATCCGCCTTGCCGGGCAGGTGGATCAATCCACCTTGCCGGGCAGGCGAAGTTCCATGCAGGTGAGGTCCAGCCAGCGGCCGAATTTGGTGCCGACCTCGGAAAATCTGCCGGCGATGCGGAAACCGAGCTTTTCGTGCAGCTTGATCGAGGCGGTGTTCTCAGCCTCGATGCCGGCAATCATCACATGGATATTGCCGGCGGCAGCTCGCGCGATCAATTCCCGCATCAGCCGCTCGCCGATGCCGGCACCGCGACAATCCTTGTCGACATAGACGGAATGCTCGACCGTGTGGCGGTAACCGTCGAAGGCCCGCCAATCGCCATAGGAGGCGTAGCCTGCGACCTTGCCCGACATTTCGGCGATGATGACCGGAAAGCCCCGCGCCTTGCGCGCCCTGAACCATTCCAGCCGATTTTCGAGATCGACCAGCGTGTCGTTCCAGATCGCTGTCGTGTGCTCGACGGCGTGATTGTAGATATCGCGAATGGCGGAAAGATCGGCTTCGGTGGCGTCGCGGAGGAGGACAACGTCTGTCATGATGCTCGGGTTCATGTTGTTTGCGAAGGCGGGCATACGCCCCGCCTCGAAAGATGTAAACGGCGGGTGCGAAACAGGAACGATTCGGGCACATCAGTCGTTCAGAGGCCCGGCGCCGACAGGCTGAAACAGGTGAAGACGGCCGAATAATGCACCGCCGCGGCGGTGACGACGAAACCATGCCAGATGGCGTTCTGAAAGCGCAGCTTCTCCCAGACATGGAAGATGACGCCGAGCGAATAGATGACGCCGCCGATGACGATTAGCAGCATCGAGGCCGAGGGAATGCGTGCGGCGACAGGCCCGGCCACCAGCACGCCGCTCCAGCCCATGGCGAGATAAAGCAGGATGGCAAGCCGGTCGTAACGCCCGGGGAAGACGCATTTCAAGAAAATGCCGACGGCGGCGAACAACCAGATCGCCACCAGCATGAACAAGAGCAGCGGGTCGTCGGCGCCACGTTCGAGGAAGGGCGTGTAGGTGGCGGCGATCAAGAGGAAGATCGCCGAATGATCGAAACGGCGCAGATACCATTTCGTGCGCGAGACCGGCCAAGCATTGTAGGAAAAGGAAATGGCAAGCGTCAGCACCAGCCCGACGCTATAGATCCAGGCGGCGGCGAGCGCGCCGTAGGAACTCCAGACCGTGGCGTAGAAGATCAGCACGGTGGCCCCGATCAGCGCCAGCACGAGACCGACGCCATGGACGATACCGTCGGCGATCAGTTCGTATCTATCATAAGCCCAGCGAATGCCGTTGAACTCGCCCATGCACGCCAATCCGTTTCATACCCCGATGCAATCGTCGCATCGAACCGGCGGGCGCGCAACTGCGGCAAAGCGCACGGGCGGTAAATCTTCTTGACAGGCCGCAGTGGCGCAAAAATCAAATCTTCTGCCGGTCGACCAGCACCGAGCATTTGGCATGGCGCACGACCCGGTCGGCGGTGGCGCCGATGAAGTAGTTGGAAAAGTCCGGAACGTGCGAGGCGACGATAATCAGGTCTGCGCCGTGGCCTTCGGCGGTCGAGATGATGGCTTTGGCCGGCGGGCCGTTGGCGATCTCGATGGTTGCCGTGACGCCGGCTGCGGCGATCAGTGCTTCCAGCTTCTCGCGGCCATCTTTCATGGCGTCCTCGACCATATTGGCCGGCAGTTCGATCGCGACATAGCTCGGCACGTCCTCGACGACGTTGAGCGCGATGATCTCGCCGCCTGCATCGAGCAGGGACGCCGCCTTGCGGAGGATCTTTTCTCCCTTGTCGATGCCGCCGAGCGCGATCGCTACGATGATCTTTCTGTACATGGCTTCCCTCCATGACTGGGATGTATAAGCTTCCTCTAAAGAAGATATGGACGCATTGATCACGATCAAGTGGACACAAGTCATCGTCAACACCTGCTCAACGCTTCATCCTCAAAAATGGATCTTCTGTGAACAATCGGAATGCGCCATATAGGGATCAAGTACAGCAGCCCAGGGAGATCAGAGGCGAATGAACCGGCGAAACTTTCTTGGGCTTGCCACAGGCGGCATGTTTGCCGCAACCGCCGGGACGCCTTCTCTCTTACAGGCCAATTCAGAGGCAGGAGACCAATCCATGACGACCGAAACTTCCTATGCGCTGACGCGGCCCGCTTATATCGACCAGTCGCATCTCGTCGTCACCGACCTCGCTCTTGTTTCCGGCTTCTATCAATCGATGCTCGGCCTGAAGGTCATCGAGAAGACGGCGAGCGGCGAAGTGCTGGGTGTCGGCGATCTCCCTTTGCTGACGCTGACGACCGCAAAGAATGCGACCATCGCGCCGCGCAACGCCGCCGGCCTTTTCCACACCGCCTTCCTGATGCCGAACCGGACCGAGCTCGCGCGCTGGCTGCGCCATGCGGCACAGAACAACGTGGCGCTCGACGGCGCCTCGGACCATCTCGTCAGCGAGGCTATCTATCTTTCCGATCCGGAAGGCAACGGCATCGAGATCTATGCCGACCGGCCGCACGAACAATGGAAATTCCACCAGGATGGCATGGTGGAAATGGCTACGCTTCGCCTCGACCTGCAGGCGCTCTATAACAGTGCGCCTGATGAGCGCTGGGACGGCATGGCTGTCGGGAGCGCGATCGGTCACCTGCATCTGCAGGTGGGCGACATCCCGCAGGCCGACGCCTTCTACCGCGACGTCCTCGGCCTCAAGCTGATGGCGCGCTATCCCGGCGCGAGCTTCTTTGCGAGCGGCGGCTATCATCACCATCTCGGCGCCAATATCTGGAACAGCCGCGGCGCGACGGCACGCGCCGGTAACATGACAGGGCTTTCGGACTACAAGATCCGTTTCAACGACAAGGCGACGCTGGATGCGGCGGTCTCCAAGCTCGATGCGCTGGAGATCAAAAGCGAGAAGCGTGACGGCGGCGTGTTCCTCAGGGATCCCTGGGGCATCGGCCTGACGCTTTCGGCGTAATTTCCAGATTGCTGCGGATCAGCCATAGCGGTTGATGACGCTGACGCCATGCTGCCAATGCCATCGGCGCAAAGACATGCCGGACGCACTTTAACAGACGGTCGTTCCCTCAGGGAACCGGAACCCTATCGGCGCGTTTCCGTGAGGAAGCAATGGGGCTTCGGGGACCTCACCGCATGGGCATCGCCAATGGCATCCGCAAACAAGCAAAGAAGATCGCCATCGGCGAACGCCACACCAGCGCCTGGGCACAGTCGCTGAAGGAGGCTGCGGAAGAACTGCCGCCGCCGCCGCTGCACCGTCTGGAAAAGGATGGGCTCGACGTCAGCATGGCCTGGGCGATCATCGGCATCTTCGGCATTCTTTTTCTTGCCGCCGTCTACCTAATGTCGCTGATCCTTATCCCGATCACACTTGCCGTCGTCGTCGGCATGATCCTCGGCATGGCGGCAGAAAAGCTCAGCCGGATGGGGGTGCCGCGGCTTGCCAACGCCTTCATCCTGTCAAGCAGCGTGGCGCTGGTGATCTTCCTGTTGATCAACTCGCTCGCCGACCCGCTGATGACGCTTGCCAATGAGGGCCCGGCCTTCGCCGAGCGGACCATCAACCGCGTCATGCCTTATCTGGAGCGAATCAGATGGCTGCATATCACGCCGGCGACATTCGAAAGTGGGTCGATGTCGATCGGTGCGTTGCTCGAAAACACCGGCAACGTGCTGCACGTGGTGACAAGTAGCCTGACGCCGGCGCTGGTGCAGGGGATGATCTTCTTTGCGGCGCTGCTGTTCTTCCTCGCTGGTCGGGTCAACCTGCGCAAGACGATCATCATGACCTTCCGCACCCGCACGCAGCGCCTGGCGGCGATCCGCGTCATCAACGCCGTCGAGCAGGTGCTCGGCTTCTATTTCGCCACAGCCTCGCTGATCTATGTCGGGCTCGGCGTGGTCATGACTGTCATCGCCTATGCCGGCGGGCTGTCGGCCCCGGTGCTATGGGGATTCTTTGCCTTCCTGTCGAGCTTCATCCCCTATCTCGGCATCACGCTGATGACGTTTGCCGTCGCGGTCGCCGGCATCCTGACCCATGATGGCCTCCTTATCGGCCTGATGCCGGCCGCGGCCTTCTTCACCGTGCATCTGCTCATGGAGAACCTGATCTTCCCAGCGGTGATGGGACGGCGGCTGGAAATCAATCCGTTCGTCGTCTTCCTCGCCATCCTGTTCTGGACATGGATGTGGGGTGCCGTCGGCGCCATGCTGGCGCTGCCGCTCTCATTGATCGTCATGACTATTATCGACGAACTGCTGATCGAGGAAAAACCGCAGCCGCAGTTGCCGAAATGATCAACCGGGGGGACGTTCGTGGCATCTGATCTCGATCTTGCCGAATCCGATCACGACCAGATGGTCAGCGGCCGTTCTCTCTGGGGGAAAAGCGGCATACGGCCGGCATGGCGGCCGATCGAGCAGAGCTTTTTCACCGACGTCGCCGTGATCGGCGGCGGCATCACCGGCGCATTGGTTGCCGAACATTTGACGGCACGCGGTTTTTCCGTGGCGATCATCGACCGGGAGGAGCCCGGCTTCGGCAGCACCGCAGCGAGCACGGCGATGCTGCAATGGGAAATCGACAGCACGCTCACCGAGCTCGAGGACTATTACGGCTTCGAGCGCGCGGCCGGCATCTACCGCCGCAGTGGTGCCGCGGTCGCCGGCCTTTCCAAGCTGATCGCCGCAAACGCGATCGCCTGCGGCTTCCGGTCGCGCAATACGCTCTATCTGGCCGACGGTCGTGAAGGCGCGCGCGACCTGCTGGAGGAGCGCCAGCTTCGTCGCCGGGCGGGCCTGCCCGGCGTCTATCTCGAACATCCCGATCTCTTCACACAATTCGATCTCGACCGGGATGGCGCGATCTATTCGCCGGGTTCGGCGGAGTGCGATCCGCTGCTTCTGACCTGGGCGCTGCTGGAGATGGCCGTCCGGCGCGGCGCGCGGCTGGTCAACGCTTCCGTGACGGCGCTTCACAGCGAAGGCGATCACGTCACGGCAGAGACCGATGCAGGCCACGTCATCGAGGCGCGGCATGTTGTGCTGGCGACCGGCTATTCGATGCCGGGCTTCGACATGCCGAAACTGCACCGGTCGAGTTCGAGCTGGGCGCTCGCCACCGTGCCGCAGGACCCGGCAAATTTCTGGCGCGACAGAGCGCTGATCTGGGAGGACAGCCACCCCTATCTCTATATGCGCACGACGCCGGGCAATCGCATCGTCGCCGGCGGCGAGGATGACGATACCACGGATGCCGAGGTACGAGATCGGAAGCTGCCGGCCAAGACCATGGCGATCCAGGAGAAGATGAAGCGGCTGTGGCCGAAAGCAGATACGCGGGTGGAACACGCCTGGTGCGGCACTTTCGGGGAGACGGTCGACGGTCTGCCGCTGATCGGCCCGGTGCCGAAGACGCCGCATGTGTTCGCAGCCTATGGCTACGGCGGCAACGGCATCACCTTTTCCTATCTCGCTGCGCAGATGATCGGCGCCATGCTCGCCGGCATGCATCGCGATTGGTTCGAAGATTTCGCGCTCGACCGCGACGGGCCGGGTTTGGCGCGTTTTGGAGAGGGTTTAGTGCGGGCCGGGAATGAGCTGAGGTAAGATCCCACATTGACTGTCGTGCCGTGCCCGCCTTCAATCACTCCGTCGTCTTGTCGTCACCGGTGTCCTCGACATCCTCGAGGCGAACGAATTGCGTACCCTTCGCCTTGAGATCGACCAGCGCCTTCGCCACCCCCGCGCCGGCCGCATGGGTCGGCTGGTTGATGTGGGAGATGACGACGTCGCCGTCCTTGGCCGAGGCGATGCGCTTTTCGGTGATGACAGCCCCGAGCAGCGAGCCGCCGTCGCCGTTTACCGAATAACCGGCAATGCGATAGCCCATTGCGCGGATCTCGCCGATGGCGGAAAGGTCATATTTGGCGGTCGAGCCGCGGAACCAGTGCGGCGCCGGGATGCCGGCCGCGACCATGGCGGCAGCGCCGCCTTCGACTTCCTGCCGCACGGCCTGCGGCGAGCCGGCAGACGCGATGCCATAGATCAGCGTCGGCGTGTCGACGGCCGGAATATGGTTCTGGCCATGATTTTCGAGTTCGAAGAGATCGGGATTCTGCAGGAACACGGCAAGTGCTGCGGGATTGCGCTTCAGCCAGCGGGCGGTGACGAACATCGTTGCCGGGATGCGTTCACGCACCAGTGTCGAAAGGATGCGCTCGTCCGCCTGCCCCATGCAGGCATCGAAGGTCAGCGCAATGCGGGCATGGCCGGCGATATTGGAGCGGGCGATATGCAGATGCGGCTCGACGAGTTTTGGCGCCGGCGCCTTCGGGGCCGGACTGACTACGGCCGGGACCGGACTGACAACTGCCGGGGCGGGCAGCGCTGACGGAATTTCGTCTGCGAATGCAGCGGAGATACTGACGAGAAGGAACGCCGAAGCGAGCAGGATGCGGTTCATACGACGGATTTCTATGATTCGAGCTGCCGATTTTAGCGACGGCTCTCCCCCGGCGCCATGCGGCCGGTTGTCACCGCAGCCGCTTGGACGGACAGGGCAGCATCAATCATAGAGATAATACTTGTCCCACTTCTCGCGCGGCACCTTCTCGCCGATCTCGTAGTTGAGCTCGCGCACGTTGATATGCTGCGGACCGGTGATGCAATTGTAGGAGAGATGGTACCAGTCGCCCTTGCTGCGGAAGACAGCACCCGGCGCGTCCAGCGAATTGTCGCCGGGGATCGGGTCCTTGAAGGTGTAAGCGATCACCTTGTCGGGCTTGAAGCCGGTGCTGTCCTTGTTGATGCGGCTCATCGCCTCTGTGTCGCAGCTCTGTTCCAGGCGGGTCGAGGGATCGAGTTTTTCCAGCTGCTTCTTGATGGCGGGATCGACGGCAAAGGCAGGGGCAGCAAGGCTTGCGAGGGATACAAACAGGAGCAGACGTTTCGGCATTGTGGAGAAAATCCCTTACTGTTGTCCATTCTTCACCCTGCCACAGGCGGCTTGCCGGAGGCTTGGCGCGTGCAAATTTCGCGCGACGAGAGCGGACTTTCTTAAATATTGTGGTGACATCAAGGCAAGGCCGGCAAAGCGTCCTCCTTGTCTGTGGAAGGGCACCTCTACCCTTGGCGCACCCTTGCCGCTTGATCCGGGACAAGTGCGCCTCTATCTCTTGCCAACCCGTCATTCCGACCCGGAGCCATTCCTTGTCCGCTTTCAAAAGCCTGCCGACCCCGCCTGCCGCACCGAAGAAGCCGATCTCCGATACGCGCCACGGCATCACCCGCACGGACGACTATGCCTGGCTGCGCGCCGACAACTGGCAGGCGATGTTCAAGGATCCGTCGATTCTCGACCCTGAGATCCGCCACCATCTCGAAGCCGAAAACACCTATATGAATGCGGCAATGGAGGACACCAAGCCGCTGCAGAAGGTGCTGTTTGCCGAAATGCGCGGCCGCATCAAGGAAGACGATAGCTCGGTGCCGATGAAGGATGGCGCCTATGCCTACGGCACCTTCTATGTCACAGGCGGCGAACAGCCGCGTTATTTCCGCATCGCCCGCGATGGCAATGTCGCCGACGAGACGATCCGCACCGTGCTGCTCGACGGCGACAAGGAGGCGGTCGGCAAGGCCTATTTCCGCCTCGCCGGTCTCGACCATACCAGCGACCACAGCCGCGGCATCTGGGGCTATGACGACAAGGGCTCGGAGTTCTTCACGCTGCAGGTGCGCGACCTCCAGACCGGGCAAGACCTTGCCGACCGGATCGAGAATACCGGCGGCGGCGGCGTCTGGGCGCCCGATGGCAAGAGCTTCTTCTATTCGGCGCTCGACGAGAACCACCGGCCGTCGAAGGTGTTCCACCATATTCTCGGCCAGCCGCAGTCGGAAGACCGGTTGGTCTATGAGGAAGCGGATGCCGGCTTCTTCATGGGCGTCGGCGGCTCGCTGCTCGACGATTTCATCTATATTGACATTCACGACCACGAGACCAGCGAATACCGGCTGTTGTCGACCAAGGATCTGACAGCCGAGCCGAAGCTGGTGGCGGCGCGCGAGGAAGGCATCGAATATTCGCTGACCGAGGGCGGCGACGTCTTCTACATCCTCACCAATGACGGCGGCGCCAAGGATTTCAAAATCATGGAAGCGCCGGTCGACAATCCGGTGAAGGAAAACTGGCGCGAAGTGGTCGCCCACAAGCCCGGCACGCTGGTTATCAGCCACATGGCCTATGCCCGCCATCTTCTGTGGCTGGAGCGCAAGGACGGGCTGCCGCAGATCATGATCCGCGATCGGGCGACGGGCGAGGAACATGCGATCGCCTTCGCCGAGGAAGCCTATTCGCTGGGACTGCAGGGTGCGGCGGAATATGACACGGATATCATCCGCTTCTCCTATTCGTCGATGACGACACCGTCGCAACTCTACGATTACAACATGGTGACGCGCGAGCGCACGCTGTTGAAGACGCAGGAGGTGCCGTCCGGCCACAATCCCGACGACTACGTCACCCGCCGCGTCTTTGCGCCGGCGTGGGATGGCGAGACGGTGCCGGTCACCCTGCTCTACCGCAAGGATACCCCACTCGACGGCAGCGCGCCCTGCCTGCTCTACGGCTATGGCGCCTACGGCATCACCATTCCAGCCGGCTTCAACACCAATTGCCTGTCGCTCGCCGACCGCGGCTTCGTTTATGCCATCGCCCATATCCGCGGCGGCAAGGACAAGGGATTTTCCTGGTACGAAGACGGCAAGATGGACAAGAAGACGAATACCTTCAAAGACTTCGTCGCGGCGGCCGATTATCTGAATCAACAGAAGTTCACGTCTTACGCGAAGATCATCGCCGAGGGCGGATCGGCCGGCGGCATGCTGATGGGTGCCGTTGCCAACATGGCGCCGGAGAAGTTCGCCGGCCTCATCGCCGCCGTTCCCTTCGTCGACGTGCTCAACACCATGCTCGACGACACTTTGCCGCTCACCCCGCCGGAATGGCCGGAATGGGGCAACCCGATCGACAGCAAGGAAGAATACGAGCAGATCGCATCCTACTCGCCCTATGACAATGTCGACGCAAAAGCCTACCCGCCGATCCTGGCGCTCGGCGGGCTGACCGACCCGCGCGTCACCTATTGGGAGCCGGCCAAGTGGGTGGCGAAGCTGCGCGACAAGACGACCGGCAATGCGCCGATCCTGCTCAAGACCAACATGGACGCCGGCCACGGCGGCGCCTCGGGCCGCTTCCAACGGCTGGAAGAGATTGCCTTCGAGTATGCGTTTGCGATCAAGGTTGCCGGCAAGATGTGAACGGGTTGGGGGCGTGCCTAGTGGCACCCCCTCTGCCCTGCCGGGCATCTCCCCCACAGGTGGGGAGATTGGCTGGGCGCGCTTGCTCGCCCGACAACAGGCGTCACAGCACGACGAAACGCTAGACGGACGGGAAGGTTTAGCCACTTGTGATCTCCCCACCTGTGGGGGAGATGCCCGGCAGGGAAGAGGGGGGCTGGCACGGCACAACAGGCCAAGGGAGACAACGAATGCCCGTCTATATCGCCCTCCTCCGCGCGGTCAATGTCGGCGGCACCGGCTCTTTGCCGATGACCGAGCTGAAGGCGATATGCGAAGGCCTCGGCTTTTCCGACGTGAAGACCTACATCCAGAGCGGCAACGTGCTTTTCCGTTCGGATGAGCCCGAAAAGACGGTGGAGGAGCGGCTCGACGAAGCGCTCGGCAAGACGATGGGCAAGCGGCCAGGGGTGATGGTGCGCAGCCGCAAAGAGCTCGACAAGCTTGTCGCCGATGCCCCCTTTCCCGATGCCAAGCCGAACTTCCTGCTCGTCTATTTCCTGCCCGAAAAGCCGCCCGGCGATGCGCTGGAAAAGATGGTGGCGCCCGACGGCGAGGAGGCCAAGCTCGCCGGCCGCGAAATCTATGTGCATTATCCCAATGGTTCCGGCCGCTCGAAGCTGAAGCTGCCGGCGCTGAAACCCGGGACGTCGCGCAATCTCAACACCGTGCGCAAGCTCGCGGAAATGGCTGCGGCTCTGGAGGACGGGGACTGAGGCGGTTAGCGCAGTTCCGGACGCAAAACCGCTTCGCACTTTTGCTGGAATTGCTTTAAGTCCTCGGCATCTCCGCCACCGGCAGAAAGAGCATCTTCACGAAGGTGCGGAGCATCAGCACCTGTTCGGCCAGCGTGTTCGGCTCCTTCAGCGTCTTCGACAAAACGATGCCGCCTTCCAGGACGGAGGACACCATGTCGGCAAGCTGGTCGACGTCGACGGGTTCGCGTAGCGGATAGACGGCCACGATATCCCGGATCATGCGGCCGAAGCGGTGCCGCCAGGCAAGCACCGCATTCCGGTTGATCTCCTGTATCTCCCGGTCGAACAGCCGCTCGTAATAGCAGATACCCGCCACAAGGCAGCCCGGATGGCCGTTCGGCAGGTCGGAGAGCAATTCGGACAGCAGCTTCAGGCCGAGCAGGAAAGATTGCAGCGGATCGCCGGTCAGCTCGCGCGCGCGGCTGAAGATCTCGTCGTAGATGCGCTCGTCATTTTCGATGTAACGGTTGAGCAGCGCCTTGGCGAGCTCGTTCTTGTCCCTGAAATGATAGAAGAAGCCGCTCTTGGTGATGCCGGTCTCGGCGATCAGCTCCTCGATGGAGGTGCCGCCGAAACCCTTCTGCAAGACGGCCGCTTCGGCCACATCGAGGATGCGGGTCCGCGTTTCCTCGCCCTTTCGCATGTCCCCCCCTGTACCGCCGGTACAGTTTTCAGCGCCATCGTTCAGGCTTTCTTACGCCCTCGACGGCTTCGGCTGAAGCAAGCGATTGATATCAATCGGCAAAAGCCAAAACCGTCTGGAGTATACCTGAAGTCGCCTAGTTTGACAGCCGATTAAGCGCCAGAACATTATTCATCGACGGCAGCCAATCGGGGGCCGCGAGGGAGAGGTTTCAACAATGGCAAAGTACAGAAACGGTTTGCCGCAGCTCAAAAGCGGCACCTTCATTACCGACGGCGGCATGGAAACGACGATGATCTTCCAGGAAGGGATCGAGCTACCGCATTTCGCTGCCTTCATATTGCTGTCTTCCGAAGACGGGCGGCAGCGCATGCGGAATTACTATCGCCGTTATCTCGATATCGCACGGCGATACGGCACGGGCTTCGTGCTCGACACCGCCACATGGCGGGCCAATCCGGACTGGGGGCAGAAGCTCGGCTATACCAGCGACGCCCTGAAGGCGGTCAACGAGGAGGCCGTCGACCTGCTCGTCGACTTACGCAGCGCCTATGAGCGGCCGGAGCAGCCGATCGTCATCAGCGGCGCGATCGGCCCGCGCGGCGACGGTTACAAGGCAGGCTTCATGGATGCGGCCGAAGCGGAAGACTACCACGCCTTCCAGATCGGGGCCTTTGCCGGCACGGAAGCCGACATGGTGAGCGCATTCACGCTGACCAATATCGACGAGGCGATCGGTGTGGCGCGGGCAGCACAGTCGATCGGCATGCCCTCGGTCATCTCCTTCACGCTGGAGACGGATGGTCGGCTGGTGACGGGCCGCAGCATTCAGGACGCGATCGAGACGACGGATGCGGCGACCGGCGGAGCCCCGGCCTATTACATGATCAACTGCGCCCATCCGACGCATTTCGAAACAACGCTCGATCCGGGAAGCGCCTGGGTGAAGCGCATTTCCGGCATCCGCGCCAATGCCTCGACCATGAGCCACGAGCAGTTGGACAATAGCGAAACGCTCGATGCGGGCGATCCCGAAGATCTCGGCCGCCGCTACCGCAAGCTCATCGACCGCATGCCGGAGCTCCGCGTGCTCGGCGGCTGTTGCGGCACCGACCACCGCCATGTCGCGGCGATCTGCGAGGCATGCCTGCCGCAAGCGGCGTGACGACCTGAGAGGAGAGCCCTGTATCCGGCTACGAGGGGCCGGCACGGCACAACAGAAATGGCGACGGCGGTGGACGGGCGGGCGGCGTCAGCCTTTGGCGACGGCGTCTTTCCTCTGTTTGGCCTTGTAGCCGGTGATCTCCTCGCCGGCAGTCGGCGAGAAGCGCAGGTTCCAGAAGGTGGCGGTAATCGAGATAATGGTGACGACGATGAAGGCGGCCGAGAAATCGCCAAGAGCCGGCGTCTCAGTGCCTGACAAAGCCATGGAGCCGTGCAGCGCCAAGGCGCCGATGCAGATGCCGAGCGAGAGCATCAGTTGCTGGAAGGTGGTGTAGAAGCTGGTGGCCGAACTCATCCGATCCTTGCTGATCTCGTCATAGGCAATGGTGTTATAGGCCGTGAACTGGAACGACAGAAAGAAGGCGCTGAGCACCAGGACGACGAAGATCAGCGGCATCGGCCAGTCCGGCCGGAAGGCGGCACAAAGGCCATAGCCGATCGTCCCGAGGATGCCGTTGAGGATGAGGCTCCTGCGGAAGCCCAGGCGGCGGAAGACAAACTTCGCCATCGGCTTCATGGCGAGAGCGCCAAGCGCGGTCGCGATGATGATCTGGCCGGCCGCGGCGGCAGACAGGCCGAAGCCGATCTGGAAGAGCAGCGGCAGCAGGAAGGGTTGCGCGCCTTGCGTGATGCGGGTCAGCGAACCAGCAATGACAGACGTGCCGAAGCTTGGCACCTTCATCAGCGAGAAATCCATGATCGGCGACGGATGCTTGCGGGCATGTCTGAGATAGGCGATGCCGAAGAGCAGGCCGATGGCGATCAGGAAGATCGAAAACGCACCCTCGCCCTCATGGCTCGACATTTCGAAGCCGAAGAGCAGCGAGCCGAGCGAGATGCCCGAGAGGATGAAACCGATCGTATCGAACGGACCGCTTGCCTTGCCCTTCACCTCATCGATGTAGATTGAGACGAAGATCATGCCGATGATGCCGATCGGCACGTTGATATAAAAGATCCAGCGCCAGTCGAGATAGGTGACGATGAAGCCGCCGAGCGGCGGGCCGACAATCGGGCCGATCAGCGCCGGCACGAGCAGCCAGGACATGGCGCTGACCATATCCTTGCGGTCGACGCTGCGCATCAGCACCAGGCGCCCGACCGGCATCATCATCGCGCCGCCTATGCCCTGAAGCAGCCGCGCCAGCACCAGGAAGGACAGCGTCGGCGCCAGAGCACAGAGGATGGAGCCGACGACGAAGACGGCGATCGCCGAGCGGAAAACGGTGCGGGAGCCGAAACTGTCGGCCATCCGGCCGCTTGCCGGGATGAAGATCGCAAGGCTCAGGAGATAGGAAGTCAGGGCGATCGACATGGCCGGGGCGCCGACGCCGAAATCGCGCGCCATGGTGGGCAGCGCGGTCGCAAGCACGGTCGCATCGATGTTTTCCATCAGCATCGCACTCGCGACAATCATCGCGATCACCCGGAAATTGGGCGTGGCGCGCCGAACCATCGGCGCCTGGTAAATCTGATCCGACATCGTCCGGGATCACTCGCGGTGGCGCGGCGGAGCACACAAGGCTGCAAGGCCGCGGGGGATGACATGGCGCAAAGCCAAGGGGAGACGATTTGCTATACGCCCGCGATCATGGCGGCGCTATGTCGTTTATGGCAAAGCTGCTTTGACGAGAGGTAAAGGCAGGTCACGATTCCTTGCATCGGTTCGATCTTCGTGAATGTCCGGCTTGCGCCACAGACACCCCGGCCCTACCTATGAACCATGACCTCCGCCCTGCAGAAAAACCGGCCCGGTGCGGCCTTTCCGTTCGACAACAGCTATGTCGGCTTGCCCCAGCACTTCTTTGCGGCGCAAGCGCCGACCGCGGTGGCGGAGCCTTGGCTGATCAAGCTCAACGAGGCGCTCGCCGCCGAACTCAGGCTCGACATCGAAGCCTTGCGCCGCGACGGCGCGGCGATCTTTTCCGGCAATCTCGTTCCCGAAGGGGCCGAGCCGCTGGCGATGGCCTATGCCGGACATCAGTTCGGCGGCTTCTCGCCGCAGCTCGGTGACGGGCGGGCGATCCTTCTCGGCGAGGTGGTCGACCGCAGCGGCAAGCGCTACGACATCCAGCTGAAGGGCGCCGGACCAACGCCTTTTTCGCGTCGCGGCGATGGGCGGGCGGCAATCGGGCCGGTCTTGCGTGAATATATCATCAGCGAAGCGATGTTTGCGCTCGGCATTCCCGCCACGCGGGCGTTGGCTGCGGTGACGACAGGCGAGCCGGTCTATCGCGAAGAGGTGCTGCCGGGTGCGGTCTTCACCCGCGTCGCGGCCAGCCATGTCAGGGTCGGCACCTTCCAGTACTTCGCGGCCAGGGGCGACACCGAAGGCGTGCGGGCACTGGCCGACTATGTGATCGACCGGCATTATCCCGCGCTGAAAGAGGCCGAGAACCCGTATCTTTCGCTCTTCGAAGCGGTCTGCGAACGCCAGGCGGCGCTGATTGCCCGCTGGCTGCACGTCGGCTTCATCCATGGCGTGATGAACACGGACAATATGACCGTCTCCGGCGAGACGATCGATTTCGGCCCCTGCGCCTTCATGGATACCTATGATCCGGCGACCGTCTTTTCATCGATCGATCAGCATGGGCGTTACGCCTATGCCAACCAGCCCGGCATCGGCCAGTGGAACCTCGCAAGGCTCGGCGAAACGCTGCTGCCGCTGATCGACGCCGAGCCCGACAACGCGGTCGACAAGGCCAATGCGGTGATCAAGAGTTACGGCGAACGCTTCCAGGCGCATTGGCTGGCCGGCATGCGCGAAAAGATCGGCCTTGCCGGCGAAGAGGACGGCGATCTCGATCTGGTGCAGGCGCTGCTGTCGCTGATGCAGGCGCAGGGCGCCGATTTCACCCTGACCTTCCGGCGGCTGTCGGACCTTGCCGGCGATGATGCCGCAGAGCCCGAATTTGCGGCGAGTTTCCGCGAGCCCGATGCCTGCGGCGCGTGGCTTAAGCAGTGGCGCGAGCGGTTGTCGCGCGATCGGCAGACGGCCAGTGAGCGCGCTATTGCCATGCGCGGCGTCAATCCGGCCTTCATTCCGCGCAATCACCGGGTCGAACAGGCGATCAAGGCTGCCGTTGAGGACGGCGATTTCTCGCTGTTCGAGGCGCTGCTGAGCGTGCTTTCGAAACCCTATGAGGACCAGCCGGGCTTTGCCGCCTATCGGGAACCGCCGAAGCCTGACGAACGGGTGCTTGCGACCTTCTGCGGAACGTGACGCGCGCTTCGATCGTTTTCGGTGCGGCAGTTGCGCCACAGCGATCCGCTTCCACCCAGCCCGGCGACGAATAGGGCTGTCCTTGCAGGATCGCCGCCGCTACAGCGTCCTTGACGAGGAGCGGCGCCTCCTTCCGCATTTCCCGTGGGGCCGTCCATGCTGCTCAGATTTTTTCGCTATTACAGTCCCTACAAGCAATTGTTCTTTCTCGATTTCGGCTGCGCGGTCGTTGCCGGGCTGCTGGAACTCGGCTTTCCTATCGCCGTCAAGCTCTTCGTCGATACCCTGCTGCCGCAGAGGGACTGGTGGCTGATTGCGGCGACGGCCGGGCTGTTGCTGGTCATCTACCTGTTCAACACGGCGCTGATGGCGGTGGTCAATTATTGGGGCCATGCGCTCGGAATCGGCATCGAGACCGATATGCGCCGGCAGGCTTTCGACCATATCCAGAAGCTGTCCTTCCGCTATTTCGACAACAACAAGACCGGCCATCTGATCACCCATGTGACCAAGGACCTCGAAGAAGTCGGCGAAGTCGCCCATCACGGTCCCGAAGACCTGTTCATCGCGATCATGACCTTCATCGGCGCCTTCATCCTGATGTTCACCGTGCACTGGAAGCTGGCGCTGCTGACGACGGCCATCGTGCCGTTCATGACCTGGCTGGTCAGCCGCTACGGCGCCAAGATGACGCTCAGCTGGCGAGATCTGTTCCGGCAGGTCGGCGAATTCAATACACGCGTGCACGAGAGCGTCGGCGGCATCCGCGTCGTCAAGGCTTTCGCCAACGAGGATCACGAACGCGATCTGTTCGCCCGCAACAACGAGGGCTACAGGGCAACCAAACTCAACGCCTATGCCTATATGACCGCCAGCATCACGCTCAGCTATTTCAGCACGCGCTTCGTGCAGCTGGTGGTGATGATATCGGGAACCTGGTTCGTCATATCGGGCGAGCTCAGCTATGGCGGTTTTGTCGGCTTCCTGCTGCTGGTCAATGTTTTCTTCCGGCCGATCGACAAGATCACCTCGGTGCTGGAGAGCTATCCGAAGGGCATCGCCGGTTTCAAGCGCTTCACGCAGCTGATCGACACCGCCCCAGATATCGCCGACCGGGTAAACGCGATCAGCGTCGATCACTTGGCCGGCAACATCGTCTACAGCAATGTGAGCTTCGGCTATACCGGCGACGGCAAGGTGCTCGACGGGCTCGATCTTTCGATCGCGGCCGGCGAGACGATCGCCTTCGTCGGCCCCTCCGGCGCCGGCAAGACGACGATCTGCTCGCTGCTGCCGCGCTTTTACGAGGTGGATTCAGGCTCGATCCTGATCGACGGCATCGACATCCGCGACATGACGCAGAAGTCGCTACGCTCGCAGATCGGCATCGTCGCCCAGGACGTGTTCCTGTTCGGCGGCACCATCCGCGACAACATCGCCTATGGCCGACTCGGCGCCGACGACGCAGCGATTGTCGATGCATTGCGGCGCGCCGCCCTCGACGAATACGTGCTGTCGCTGCCGAACGGGCTCGATACTGTCGTCGGCGAACGCGGCGTCAAGCTTTCCGGCGGGCAGAAGCAGCGCCTGGCGATCGCCCGCATCTTCCTGAAAAATCCGCCGATCCTCATCCTCGACGAAGCCACCTCGGCGCTCGATTCGGCGACCGAATATGCCATCCAGCAGTCGCTGTCGGCACTGTCCCAGGGACGCACCACGCTGGTCGTCGCCCATCGGCTCGCCACCATCCGCAATGCCGACCGCATCGTCGTAGTGGGAACGTCAGGCATCGTCGAACAGGGCACGCACAGCCAGTTGCTGGCGCGCGAAGGCGGCTACGCCAGGCTGCATCAAGCCCAGTTCGGTGCATCCGGACCGACTGCATAATTCCTTAAATCGGGATCGATTTAAGGCTAAAGTTATGCAGCATTCAAACTGTTACAGCGTCCTTTGCGCGTCTTAAAAGACGCGCGGCGCTGTAGCGCCTGCGGCAATTGTGGCCGTTGAAAGGCATCTCCTTCGCGCTATCTGCCTGATCGGCGGGACTTTTCCACCAATCCTTCACCCCGGCTAACCTCAGCGGGAGACAGCCTTATGGCGATCATCGTCACCTCCATCTTCTTCATCATCGTCGGGCTTACACTCGGCGGCGGCGGGCTCTGGCTCGTCACGCTCGGCGGCAGCGTCTTCTATCTGTTCGCCGGGCTGATGTTCCTGATTACCGCCGGGCTGCTGCTGATGCGCAAAGCGGTGGCGCTCTGGGTCTATGCGGTGCTCGTCGTCGCAGCACTCGCCTGGGCGATCTGGGAGGTCGGCTTCGACTGGTGGCAGCTCGGCCCGCGCGGCGGCATGATCATCCTGCTCGGGCTCTGGTTGCTGACGCCATGGATCCGCCGGCCGCTCGGCCTGCGCAGCCCGACGGGCATCACCTATGCCGCGAACCCCTGGCCGCTCGCCGTACCTGTCGTTCTCGCCATCCTCGTCGCTCTCTATTCGATGACGACTGACCCGCATGATCTCCCCGGCGAGCTGCCCAAGGATACGGTCGCCGCCAATCCCGCCTTCGGCGGCAGCGTGCCGGATGGCGAATGGCATCAATACGGCCGCACGCCCTTCGGCCAGCGCTATTCGCCACTCGACCAGATCACCGCCGAGAACGTCTCCACCCTCAAGGAAGCGTGGCGATACCAGACCGGCGACGTCAAGCGGCCGGACGATGTCGGCGAGACGACCTATCAGGTGACGCCGCTGAAGGTGAAGGACACGCTCTATCTCTGCACGCCACATAACTGGGCGATCGCGCTCGACGCCAAGACCGGCAAGGAGAAATGGAAATACGACGCCAACTCGGGCATGAATCCCGACCGGCAGCATCAGACCTGCCGCGGCGTCACCTATTATGCCGATCCAACCGTGGCCGCCGGCCAGCCCTGCGCCGAACGCGTCTACCTGCCGACATCCGATGCCCGGCTGATCGCGCTCGATGCGGCCGACGGGAAGATCTGCACCGGCTTTGCCGACCAGGGCGTGCTGCATCTCGAAACCGGCATGCGCTACAATCCCGCCGGCTACTACTATTCCACCTCGCCGCCGGTGGCCGTGGCGGGCAAGATCATCATCGGCGGAGCGGTGAACGACAATTATTCGACTGAGGAGCAATCCGGCGTCATCCGCGCCTTTGACATCAATACCGGCGCCCTGGTCTGGAACTGGGATTCCGGCAATCCCGATGTCACGACGCCGATCGCAGCCGACCAGACCTACACCACCAACTCGCCGAACAGCTGGTCGGTCTTCAGCGTCGACGAGGCGCTCGGCATGGTCTACATCCCGCTCGGCAACCAGGTGCCCGACCAGATCGGCATCGGCCGAAGCGACAATGTCGAGAAGTTTTCTTCCTCGATCGTCGCGCTCGACATCGCCACCGGCCAGCTGCGCTGGGTGCGCCAGGCGGTGCATCACGATCTCTGGGACATGGACGTGCCCGCCCAACCGGCGCTCATCGACCTGACGAAGCAGGACGGCACCGTCGTTCCCGCCCTCGTCGGCTCGACGAAGCAGGGCGATATCTACGTGCTCGACCGGCGCAGCGGTGAGCCGATCATCCCGGTCAAGGAAATCCCGGCGCCTGGTGGAGCGGTCTCAGGCGATCATACCTCGCCGACGCAGCCGATCTCGGACCTGACCTTCTCGCCCGAACCGCTGCAGGAAAAGGACATGTGGGGCGTGTCGCTGTTTGATCAGCTCGCCTGCCGCATCGATTTCCACCGCTACCGCTATGAGGGCCGTTACACGCCGCCCTCGCTGCAGGGAACAATCGTCTATCCCGGCAATTTCGGCACCTTCAACTGGGGCAGCGTGGCGGTGGATCCGGAGCGGCAGATCATGTTCGGCATGCCGACCTATCTCGCCTTCACCTCACGCCTGGTGCCGGCGGCCGACATTCCGCCGAAAGGCCAGGACGAGAAGGGCAGCGAACAGGGGCTCAACCGCAATGACGGCGCGCCCTACGGCGTCTTCATGGGTCCCTTCCTCGGGTTGCTCCAAATCCCCTGCCAGGCGCCGCCATGGGGTTATGTCGCCGGCGTCGACCTGCGCACCGGCAAGATCGCCTATATGCACAAGAACGGCACCGTGCACGACATGACGCCGCTGCCGCTGCCCTTCAAGGTGGGCGTGCCCGGCATCGGCGGGCCGATGCTGACCAAGGGCGGCGTCGCCTTCCTGGGGGCTGCGGTCGACAACTACCTGCGGGCCTATGACGTGACGAATGGGCGGGAGCTCTGGCAGGGACGGCTTCCCGCCGGCGGCCAGGCGACGCCGATGACCTATATGACTGATGATAACAAGCAATATGTCGTCATGGTCGCTGGCGGCCACGGCTCGGTCGGCACCAAGCCCGGCGACTACGTGATCGCCTATACGCTGCCGTGACGCGAGCCCCCCTCTCCTCAAGAGAAGGAGCCGGCGCAAGCTCTAGGCATGGTTGCAGCATCATTCTCTCCCCGGTTTTCGGGGAGAGTTTTTATGGAAATCAGCAGTAATATTCGCAACTATTACGGGGTCGGCGGTCTTTTCGATCAGTCGGCCAAATCCAAGAATCAGCAAACGACGGACTTCGACAGCACTGCGCGCAATACCGCGCCCGGTCTCGAGCCCAGCAGCACGCCGCCTTCGATCGCCAATACGATCTGGGCTCTTCAAAGCAGCGAAGGCCCCTATATCAACCCGCCTTCCGACGAAGAAGTTGCGGCGAGTGCTGCGCATGACTCCCTGGTCGACGAATTCTCCAAATGGGGCAACATGACGCCGGCGGAATATATCCGCGCCCGCTACCTCGAGCAGCACGATCTGACTGAAGACGATCTGGCCGCCATGCCGGCCGAGCAGCGTGCCGCAATCGAGAAGGAAATCGCCGACCAGATCAAGCGCGAGATGGCGGGCATCGAGGATGACGGCACCAAGACGACAGACGATATCACCGCCGCCTGAGCCACAGGCAGATCTAATCCAACATGCGGCGGGAACCCTCTCCGCCGCATTTTCGTGATTCACACCATCTCGACGATCATGCGGCCGACCTCGGCAAAGACCGGGTTGAGTTCCTTCACCGGCACGGTCGCTTCGCTGATATAGACGGCTGCGACGATCGGGCCGCGATCCGGCGGCCAGATCACCGCGATATCGCCGAGTGATCCATTCGGGCCGGTGCCGGTCTTGTCTCCGACCTTCCAATCTGCCGGCAGGCCGGCCCTGAGCCGTTCCTTGCCGGTCGTGCTTGCCACCAGCCAGGCAATCAGCCTGTCGCAGGAGGCCTCAGTGAGCACCGAGCCGAGCGTCAGATTGCCGACCGTGTCGAGCATCGCATCGGGGGTCGTCGTGTCGCGCGGATCGCCCTTCCGGCCCTCGTTCAGCGTCGGTTCGGTGCGGTCGAGACGAGTGTTGCCGTCACCGATCGAGCGCAGCCAATCGGTCAGGCCCGCCGGCCCGCCAAAACTTTCGAGCAGCAGATTGCCGGCCGTGTTGTCGCTGACGGTCACCGCCGCCTCGCAGAGTTCGGCAATGGTCATGCCATCGGTGCCGGCATGTTTCTCGCTGAGCGGCGAATAATCGACGAGCTTGTCCTTGCCGTAGGTCACCCGCCGATCGAGGTTCTCCTCGCCCTTGTCAGCACGGGCAAGCACGAAAGCGGCGGCCAGCGCCTTGAAGGTGCTGCACATCGGAAAGGCCTCGCTGCCGCGATAGCCGAAAGAGATGCTCGTCTGGGTGTCGAGCACCGAGACGCCGAGGCGGCCGCCGGTGCGTTTTTCCAGCGCAGCAAGGCGGCGATCGATGTTGTCGTCGCCTTCCTCGGCATTCTCCTCGGCATTCTCCTTGGCGCCCTCCTCGGCCCCCTCCTCGGCATTGGCGGGAATCGCCAGCGCGGGCAAGCCCATCGCAGGTAGGCACAATGCCGAGCCTATCAGCATGCGGCGAGTCAGACTGAGATCCATGAAATCCTCCGGCAAATCAGGAGGACAGAGCTAAGGCGCGATTGCGGCGGCATCTCGTCCTTTTGTCGTCCGTCGAGCCACTTTGTCGTCCGCCCGCGCCGATCACGCCGCGCGCGTCACCTCGACGGTTACATGCGACAATTCCTTCAGCGCCGAAAGCCTGCCCTTATAGAAGGCCGGATCGCGCGGCTTCGAGGTAAGGACGGCAACGATTGCGGCATGATGGCCGGGGCCGACCTCCCAGACATGCAGATCGGTGATCCGGTCGTCCTCCGTCTCGATGGCGCCGCGGATTTCGGCCGGCAGCGTATCGCCTTCGGAAATGACGTCGAGCAGGACGCCGCCGGAAGATTTCATCAGGCTCCAGGACCAATTGGCGATCACCAAGCCGCCGACGATGCCCATCAGGGGATCGAGCCAGAGCCAGCCATAGAGGCTACCGAGCGTCAGCGCGGCGATGGCGAGCACAGAGGTCAGGGCATCGGCGATGACATGCAGATAGGCAGCGCGGATATTGTTGTCGCCGGTCTTTGCGTGATGGGCATGGTCGCCATGGCCGTGATGCGCATGACTGTGATGGGCGTGGTCGCCATGACTGTGATGCGCGTGGTGGCCATGCCCGTGATGATGGTGCGCATGATCGCCATGCGCGATATGGCCGCCGCCGGCCAGCAGCCAGGCGCTGGCCAGATTGACGGCAAGGCCGATGACCGCCACGGCGATCGCCTGGGCAAAGCCGATCGGCACGGGATTGGAAAGGCGCAGCAGGCTTTCCCAGGCCATCAGCAGGGCGATCAGGGCAAGGACGATGGCACTGGCGAAGCCGGCGAGATCGCCGAGCTTGCCGGTGCCGAAGGTGAAACGCGGGTTGCGCGCCTGCCGGCGGGCGAAGAGATAGGCAAGCGCCGAAATCAGCAGAGCACTGGCATGGGTCGACATGTGCCAGCCATCGGCGACCAGGGCCATGGAGCCGTAGACGGTGCCGGCGGCGATTTCCGCCACCATCATCACCGCCGTCAGCGCGATCACCAGCCAGATGCGCCGCTCGTTGCGCCTATGATCGGCGCCGAGGAAGACGTGATCATGTTCCAGGGCATTGATTCCAGCTTTGTCGCTTCCGGCACTCATGACAGGCTCCTTCGTCGCCGCGCTTAGCGCATATAGGTTCTCAAGACTTCCGATATTTCCTCGACTGCCTCCGCCCTGGCGGCATCATCGACGGCATTCAGCACATGCTCACGCAGGTGATCGTCGAGCACCTCGCCGGTCAGCCCGGTCAGGGCGCCGCGGATCGAGGCGAGCAGTTGCAGGATCTCGCCGCATGGGCGCCCGGCCTCGAGCGCGCGCTCGACCGCCTCCATCTGCCCCTTCAGGCGGCTGATGCGGGCAACGAGCTTCTTTTTCTGCAGGGCGGTGTGGGACATGATAGGCTCTCATATAGAATAGGGGGGTATAGTATCAAGTGTGAAGCAGGAGCTCAATGCCGGTGATGGGCTCCGATCCGCCATTGACAAAGCCCGCGTTTCCGACGATCTATGATCCATGATCAAGAACGCGCACCAGAGCCGCTCGTATTTTTGGCTGTACCTGTAAAGGGCGGCCGGACAAGATCATATTGTCAACAAGCCGCCGTCAGGCGGCTTTGTTGTATTGGCAGCGTCCTGACGGCAGACTATCAAAGGACGCGAAGACCATGACCGAAATCGAAGACAGCGAAATTTCACTGATGCGCCCATCGGTGGTGACGATCCGCACCGCCAAGCCGCGCGACCTGCCCGAACTCAACGAGATGATCGCCCTGCTTGCCGCCCATCACGGCGATGCGGCTGCCACAACGGCGGAGCAGTTGGAGCGCGACCTCTTCGGCCCCCTGCCCTGGATCAACGCGCTCGTCGCCGAGACCGGCGGAGGGCTTATCGGCTACGCCATTCTCGTGCCGCTCTACAGGGCGCAGGAAGGCAAGCGCGGCATGGACCTGCACCACCTCTTCGTGCGCGACGGCCATCGCGGCCACGGCACCGGCCAGTTGCTCGTCGACCGGGCGCGAGAGACCGCCCGCAACGCCGGCTGCGGTTACCTCTCCGTCAGCGCCGCCACCGGAAACGTGCTGGCGCACCGCTTCTACGAACAGCTGGATTTCACCCCGCGTCCGGTGACCGGCATGCGCTACATGCAGTCGATCGGTTAATCTGCAGAGGCTCCTGCTGCCGCTATCGTTAACGGCTGGGCACGGCCTTCAGATAGGCGGCGATCGCTTCGCGGTCGGCGGCCGGCAGATGGGCAATGTTCTGCTGCACATCGACCATCGAACCGCCGACGGAATCGAAATCGGGGGTGAAGCCGGTTTCGAGGTAGCTGGCAATATCGGCCTCGCTCCAGCCGCCGATGCTCTTGGAGGCCGGGGTGATATCGGGTATGCGGCCCTTGCCTTCCGGATTGGGCGCGCCGGCAAGCCACTGATCCGCCTTGAAGCCGCCGAGCGCATCACGCGGCGTATGGCATTCGCCGCAATGGCCGGGGCCTTCGACGAGATATTGCCCGCGCTTGATCTTGTCGTCGCTCTTTGCCAGGGCGACGCGCGGCTGGTCGTTGAGATAGAGGAATTTCCAGCCGCCGAGCGCCAGCCGGATGTTGAAGGGGAACGGCAGTTCATGCGGCGGCGCAACGTTTGCGCTCTTCGGCAGGGTTTTCAGGAAGCCATAGAGATCGTTGACGTCCTTGTCGCTCATGCGGGAATAAGAGCCGTAAGGAAAAGACGGGTAGAGATGCTGCCCGCCCGGGCCGACGCCGCGCTTCATCGCGTTGCCGAACTGGGCAAGAGTCCAGGTGCCGATGCCGGCCTTTTCATCGGGTGAGATGTTCGGCACGTGGAAGGTCCCGAAAGGGCTCTTCAGCGCCAGGCCGCCTGAAAGTGTCAGCTTTGCATCGCCTTCGGACCCGGGTGCGGCATGACAGCTGACACAGCCGCCCGCCCAGAAGACCATCTGGCCGTTTGCCGGATCCGGCGCGCCGAGATTGGCCCAATGGCTTTCCGGCAGCGGATCGGGTGCGGTGACGAGATAGAAGGCGCCCCCGCCGAGAACGGCGACGCCGATCAGACAGAGCAGTACCCGGATGAACCTGCGGACCATGCGCCGCCTCCCCTTTTGCCGACATTTCCATGCAGATCGATCCCCCGATCGATCCGCGCAGGCGGAGAATAAGGCGATCCGCGTCGACGACAAGGCCGGCGCGGATCCAGTATCAGTGCATTTCCGTTTCTTTCCGGCCTATCGCTCACTTGCTGAGGCGATAGGCCTTGTGACAGCCGCCGCAACTGGCGCCGAGCGTGTTCATCGTGGCGCCCACGGCCGCAGGATCTGCCGGAAGCTGGGCGAGCGCGGTTTCGGCGTCAGTGGAGAGCTTGGCGGCGCGGGCTTTGAAGTCGTCCATGTTTTCCCAGATCTTCGGGCTCGCGCCCTCGTCGTTCGTCTCCGTGCCCGGCTTGAACTGATCGGGGAAAACCTTGGCCGTTGCGGCAATGGTTGTCAGCGCCGTCTTCACCGCCTCGGCGTCATAGGGCTTGGTGCCCTTGGCGATGGCTGCCAGCGCACCAGCCGAACCGCCGATCTGCTTCATCAAGGCAACGCGCGAATCATGGGTGCCGTCGGCGGCGGTCACCGAACCGACGGCCATCCCGGCCATCGCTACAGCCGCAGCTATTGCTTTCCAATTCATATTGCTCTCCCTTTTTCCTCGGCCAAGATGGCCGATGGCCAATCTGCACCGGCAGCATGACAAAATCCATGCGTCCTGGCAGTCACGTTTTGCCGGAGCATCATAAAAACAATGTGATAGGCCGTTCTCTGCTTTTATGCATGTCGTTATCCCGGAACCGCTGCACACTTCCGGGCGACATGCAGTGGCGCTCAAGCGCTTTTCCACCCCTGCCAGAGGCTGAAGGCGGAAACCGCAACCAGCAGCAGTCCGGCGAAGCGGCCGACAAAGGCCGTGACGTCAGGATTGGCGACGAGCAGGTCGCGGCTGCGGCCGGCCGTCATCGCCAGCGTGCCGTAGATGGCGAACTGGGTGACAACAGTCATGACGCCCATGATTAGCCCCTGCATCCAGATCGGGCCATATTCCGGCCTGAGGAACTGCGGGTAGACGGCAAACATGAAGATATAGGCCTTCGGATTGACCAGACAGGTGACAGCGCCCTGGCGGAAGGCCCGCCAGCCGGAGCGTGCGGTTCCCGGCTCGACCGCCTCGACGGTGATCGAACTGCGGATCAGCGAAATACCGATCCAGATCATATAGGCGACGCCGGCAAACAGCAGCACGTTGAAGAGCTGCGGCAACATGGTGACGAGCACGCCGACGCCGGCCGCGCCATAGGCCGAATGCACGGCGCCGCCGGCCATGATGCCGCCGGTCGCCGCCAGCCCGCGCTTGACGCCGCCGGTCAGCGAATTGGCGAGCACGAAGAGCATGTCCATGCCCGGCACGATGATGATGCCGAAGAGAAGGGTGAAGAAGAGCCAGAGGTTTTCATGGTAGTTCATGTCAGTTACCGCCTTGGGTTCTGCGGGCCGTTTTCAAAAGACCCTGATTGATTTCAATCCGATAGGCGGCTCTATACGCAAACCCAACTGACAGTGTATTGTCAGGAGCGTGACGGATGGAGAGGTAAAATGCGCAAGGCCTCGCGGCTTTTCGAGATCATTCAGATCCTCAGGCTGGCAAGAAAGCCGATGACGGCGGCTGTCATGGCCGAGACGCTCGAAGTGACCGTGCGTTCGATCTATCGCGACATCGCCGCGCTTCAGGCAATGCGGGTGCCGATCGAAGGCGGGCGCGGCATCGGCTACATCATGCGGCC